>JAMWCZ010000037.1 GCA_023819225.1 Candidatus Omnitrophota bacterium | reverse complement strand
AGACAGGATGTAGAAACACCTTCTTCTTTCAGGATATCAGATGCTTTTAAAGAATACTCTGCCATACTTCCGCAACCTAATACTAATAATTTACTTTCAGGGTGTCTTAAAGGTGTCTGTCTTTCAGGAAGTTTTCCCTTTGGGTATCTGATAAAGGATGGTGTCTTTTCCTCAATGGATTTTGTTATTACATCTTCAAGGTTTTCCATACTGTAAGGGGCAAATATCTGTAGGTTAGGGAGTGTCCTCAGGAATGAAATATCAAAGGCACCGTGGTGAGTAGGTCCATCTTCACCAACTATTCCTGCCCTGTCAATGAGAAATACCACAGGTAGTTTCTGGAGGCAGATATCGTGGAATATCTGGTCATAACATCTCTGTAAAAATGTTGAATACATTGCCACAAATACCTTCATCCCTGCCTTAGACAAGCCAGCTGCAAATGTAATACAGTGACCTTCAGCGATACCTACATCAAAAAATCTTTCAGGAAACTTTTTTGCAAAACCTTCAAGTCCTAACCCTTTTTCCATCGCCGCAGTAAGGACCACAATTCTGGTATCTTTTTCTCCCAATCTTTCAATTAGTTTACCTACAAAGTTTCCAGCTGACTGCCCTGGTCGATTATTTATAGCAGCCCCGGTTTTTATATCAAAAGGGCCTGTGGTGTGAAAATCATCAGGTCTTTCTTCTGCAAAGTGGTATCCCTTGCCCTTTTTAGTGATAATATGCAGGAGAACTGGCTCTTTTATATCCTTTATATTTGTGAGTATGTCTGTCATCTCCTGGATATTATGTCCGTCTATAGGTCCGAAGTACCTCAGTCCCAACTTTTCAAAGAATACACCGGGGACTATAAGATACTTCGCTTTTTTTTCAAGGTCCTTTGCCAGATGAAGAATGTTTTCGCCCATTCCAGGTATTTTCTTTAACACCTCCATAAACTCTTCCTTTGGCTTGTTGAGAAAAGGAGATGTTATAAGTTTTGTAAGATAGTATGATAAAGCACCTTTTGTAGGCGATATAGACATCCTATTGTCATTAAGTATTATCAAAAGTTCTTTGCCGAGAGAACCGAGAAAGTTCAGACCTTCAAATGTAAGTCCATTAGTAAGAGAACCATCCCCTATGATTGCAATCACCTTTCCTTTATTTTTAAGAAAGTCCTGCCCTGTTTTAATCCCTGTTGCAGATGATATAGAAGTCCCTGCATGTCCTGTTTTGAAAATGTCGTTTATATCCTCTTCTGGGGAAGGATAACCCGAGACACCCCCATATTTCCTTAGAGTTGAAAACTCTTTGTATCTGCCTGTAATGATTTTATGCGTATAACACTGGTGTCCTACATCCCATATAACCTTATCAGGAGGGATATTAAATACCCTGTGGAGTACTATAGTAAGTTCTACAACACCAAGATTGGAAGATAGATGTCCCCCGTTTTTAGAAACCGTCTCTATAATAACGTCTCTTATCTCAGATGCAAGGTTTTCTATCTCTTTTACAGAAAGTTGTTTAAGGAGGTCTGGTTGTTGCGAAACCTTTTCAATCAGTCCCATTTTCTAAAATGTGTTTTCTTATCTCATCCATTATCTTCTGGATATCTTGTTTTCCGTTTATCTCATATGCCTTTGTAAACCAGAGTAGTGCTTTTTCATACTCTTTTAGTTTAAGATAAACATATCCAAGGTGTTCATACACTTCAGCATCCTTTTCTTTATCCACTGCTTTTTCAAGATATTTTTTTGCAAGATGGTAATTCCCCATCTTATAGTATGCCCACCCCAAACTATCTAAAAAGGCGCCATTGTCCGGCTCAATCTTACATGCTTTTTTTATAAGTTTATATGCCTCATGGATATTTCTGTCTTGAATAAGATATGTATATCCAAGGTAATTAAGAGCCGCAGCATTATCAGGGTCTATTTCTATGGCTTTTTTCATCTCTTCTTCCATCTTTTCCCACTTTCCTGTCTTATCATAGAGGACGCCGAGGTAGAACCGTGTACTTGACAGGTTTTCTATATCAATACTCTTCTTAAACACTTCTTCTGCTTTATCGTAGGTGCTCTCATCCAGATATATTATCCCTAAAAACTGGTAGAACTGTGCTGAATTTATCCCATTGCTGATTGCCTCTTCAAGATAATACTTTGCCTTTTCTTTATTGCCTTCCGAATAATAAGCACTGGCAAGTAATGAGTAAGAGATAATTTCAGAAGGGTTGAGGGAGACAGCTTTTTCAAGGCACTCTATAGATTTTTTTTTCATTCCAAGTTTGTCGTACAATAATCCAAGAGAGAAATATCCCTTCCAGAAAAAATGAGCCAGTTCTACTGATTTTGTATATTCCTTCTCTGCTTCTCTGTTTTTCCCGAGCCGTTCAAGAATATTCCCGTAGTTATAATGAAATAGATAATTTTCAGGGAATACCTCAACAAGATATTGATAGTGTCTGGATGCATCTTCCAGTCGATTCATCCCTGCATAGATGTCACATAGAACCATCCTTGCAGAATGATTTTCCTTGTCCAGTGCAAGTCCACGTTCTATATACAAAGCAGCAAGATTATAATTTTTTTCTAGAAGATAAGAGAGCCCCAGTCCAAAGAGCGCCTCCTGCCTTTCTGGCTCAAGACGGACAGCCCTGAAAAAACACTTTCTTGCGGATGGAATATCCTGCTTTTTAAGATAGAGATTCCCTAATTTTACATAGAAATAAGCATCCTCTCCTGCTTTCTTTATTGTTTCTCTGTAATACTGGATTGCCTCATCTATCCTGTCTTCTCTCTCAGCAAGGACCCCATATGCATATGTATCTCTGCCCTCATACGGGCGCTGTATATGGGCACAGCCGGAAATCAGTACTACTAAAAATGCAATCTTTGTCAAGAAAGGCAGGGAGATTCTTCCTCTGAAAGTCCTTCTTGACTTTCTTGTAGATATTTTCATTATAATAAGTCCTTGAACCATCTGAATTATTGAAATTTCGATGGTTATATCACTTTATCTTTTTCTCTTTTTATGTCTTAATGCTGCTCTTCTCTTTTTTCTTTTGTGTGTCTTTATCTTTCTTCTTTTTCTCTTCTTTCCGCACGGCATATGCATCTCCTTTTTATATCACTTTGTTCAGCGGGTATTCCACAATTCCTTGAGCGCCCCGTCTTTTAAGTTCAGGTATCAAAAGTTTCGCTGTCTTTTTGTCAATAATGGTCTCAACAGCAACCCATCTTTTATCTGTAAGGGGAGAGACCGTTGGTTTTTTCATAGCAGGCAGTATTTTTATAATCTCCTCAAGTTTTTTTATTTCCACATTCATCTTCAGTCCTACCTTACCTTCTGCTTCAAGTGCACCTTTTAACAGCAATGCGATGTTTTCCAATTTTTCCCTCTTCCACCTGTTCTGCCAGGAAGTTCTGTTTACTATCAGTTTTGGTGCGGATTCCATCAGTACATCAACTATCCTAAGGTTATGAGAAAAAAGGGTGTTGCCTGTCTCTGTTATCTCAACGATGGCATCTGCCAGTGTCCCTGCCTTTATCTCTGTTGCACCATAAGAAAACTCAACCTTTGCATTAACTTTATGTCTTCTCAAATAGTCCTTTGTCAGGTTTACAAGTTCTGTTGCTATCAGTTTCCCTTTCAGGTCCTTAGGCCCTTTTATCTTTGAGTTCTGCGGAACAGCAAGCACAATTTTTACCGGTTTGAATCCCTGTTTGGAATACTTTAACTCACAGACATCAACAACCCTTACCCTGTTTTCTGTTATCCAGTCATTGCCTGATATTCCTGCATCAAAAGCGCCCATCTCCACATATTTTGGTATCTCCTGCGCCCTTAAAAGGACACCTTCAATTTCAGGGTCGTCTGTGGTAAAGTAATAACTTCTACTGCCTGCATATATCTGAAAGCCAGCATGCTGAAAAAGAGTAATTGTAGATTCCTGGAGAGACCCCTTTGGTAAGGCAAGTTTCAGTTTATTCATTTTTCTCCTCTCCTTCATTCCAGAAGCCAATCTTCCTGTACTTCTGATACCTTAATTCAACAAGTTGTTCAACATTTATTGTTTTGATGTCCCTTATATTCTCATAAATGGCGGATGCAGTCAATTCAAATGCCTTTGACCAGTCCCTGTGTGCCCCACCTAATGGTTCAGGGATGATAGTATCTATTATTCCAAGATCTAAAAGCGCCCTTGCAGTAAGTTTAAGTTCTTTTGCCGCTTCTTCTACCGCTGACTGGCTCTTCCATAATATAGAGGCACATCCTTCAGGAGATATGACAGAGTATATTGAGTACTCCTGCATCAGAATCCTGTCTCCTACACCTATACCCAGTGCTCCACCACTACCTCCTTCTCCTGTTATTACACAGATAATGGGTGTATTTAACATTGCCATCTCCATAAGATTTTCGGCTATCACAAGTGCTTGTCCCTCTTCTTCTGCCTTTATATCAGGGTTTGCACCGGGTGTATCTATAAAGGTAATTACAGGGATATGTAATTTCTCCGCTAATTTCATAATCCTTCTTGCTTTTCTATATCCTGCTGGATGCGCCATACCGAACTTTCTATAAAGATTTTCCTTTGTATCCCTCCCTTTTTGCTGACCTGCAATAGCAACAGGTATTCCCCTGAATTTCCCTATGCCTATTACTACAGCAGTATCATCTGCACTGCATCTATCCCCATGGAGTTCAATAAATTCCTCAAAAATATTTTCTATATAATCAAGTGTATGTGGCCTATTTGGATGTCTTGATAACTGAACAATCTGCCAGTCAGAAAGATTTGAGAATATCTCTTTTGTCTTTTCTGCCAGTTGCTGTTTCAAAAGAACGACATCTTCAACATTTTCAACTGTCCCGTTTTTCTTACCTACTTCAAGCGTTGATATCTTTTTATCTATCTCTTCCAGTGGTTTTTCAAAGTCAAGATATTTTCTTTCCATATATCAGATAATCCTCGGCACCTTAAAGAAATTATCTTCCTTATCAGGTGCGCCAGATATCATCTCCTCTGTGTTGGTGGAGTTTTTAACTTTATCTTCACGGAAAACATTTGTTATTGAGATATCTCCTGTTGTTACTTTTGTCTCAACTTTTGAAAGTTGAGAGACATACTCTATAATCTTCCCTAATTCTTTTACAAGGTCTTCCTTCTCATCTTCTGTTAAGGATATACGGGCAAGATTTGCTAAATACTCCACATCTTCTTTTTTTATTAAATTGTTTTTTTCCATAAAAATAGTATAAGCCCATCTCCCCCAAAAGTCAATTTTTGCCTCATTAAAAATCTATAAGGAAAATCCATCTCTAGAAAGGAATTTCATAAGATGGACAAGGAAGATACTTTATAGAAAAATTAATGAGGCATCAAACCCAATAATTTTAGTGTGTATAACTCGAAACTATTTTGTTAGAAAAAGCATTAGGATAGATTGGTAAAACAGGTAGATTAGAATATTTTTTCAATAAATAATTAGTAATTACTTTTACACTTTCTTTCGCTCTGTTTCTTAACTCTAATTTCTTTTTTATCCTTTCCCAATGTAAAATGGTAAGTCCTATAATTTCTCTTTTTTGGGTGTCAAAGTGAAGTGTTATATCTTCGTCTAAATCAATTCCTATTGTTGAAGAATTTGTGGGAAGACCTATATAAGCAATATCCATTTTTTCATCTATTTTCAGAATTATTCTTTTTTTTCTTCTTTTTCTTTTTTCCATATTTCCGTTGCTCCCTTTTTCCCGATGGTATGATAAACATACCAACTGACTATTCTAAATTCATTTTCAATCCTTTTTACAATTACTATTATATAAGGTTTTTCAATGCCAATCAAGTTTAATTCTTCTGACTCTATTTCATTGAAATAATACCAAACTTTTTTGTCTTCTTTAATGTTTTTATCTTCCCATATAGAGATAGGAAGTTTTATTGTCTCTTTTATCTTTTCAGTAAGTATTGCTTCTTTAGGATGACACTCTTTTATATGTCTATAAGAGCCAGCAGTTAATTTAACCTTTCTTTTTAACGGATCTACCACTTCCCATAATATCCTTTCTTTTTTAAACTTTCCCATTCCCAATAATTTATATTCAATCCTGTCCTTTGTCAACATCCCCCGATGTCTCATTAAAAAATCTATCTTTGGAGAGGGAATTTTGTGTAGAAAAATTAATGAGGCATCAGGGCTATACATCAGTGAAGGTTATATTTATCCTTTTGAACCACCTATATATCCACTCATTAGCAAACTTTCTGTTATCACAGAAGACAAACTGGATATCAGGGAAACTGACAAACAGGTCTGCAAGAATCTCAGCGATATAGGTGGGTTTATAAAAATTATTTTTCTTCGGGTTAATAAAATCAGCATAGGGTGACTCAAATACAACTGCCTTATACTTAAACTGCCTCAGTTCCTGAAGAGATGCTTTAAAAACATCATAGGTAGAAATCTCATGGATAAAATTGTCCAGTGTTTTTCTTTCTGCTACCGCTATTACTTCCCCGTTTTTTACCAGTCCATAATCACCTACAGGCAGGTTTTCCTTTTTTATTACTGCCTTTCCAAACCTGTAAGGGTATCTCTCTCTTATATCCTGTATTACTTTAAATACCATCTCCTTTCCACCCTTAGGTATATAGGCGCCTTTTCTTCTTATCTTTGCTGATGACTGTGTAATCCAGAATATCTGCTCATAAAACTCACCTGGTTTTGTTTTGTATTCTTTTTCAAGGAACAGAAACCAGCACCTCTTTTTTATCTTCCTGTCAAGGATAATCTCCAGTTTCTTTCCGTACTGTTTTTTTGAGACAATGGAGCAACTTTCAACTGGTTCAGATGTGGGAAGTTGGTTTTCATCAAAGTGTCCTTCTCTGAGACAGTAGATTTGCTTATTAGGTCCCGGCCATCTCTCCTGAACATTGAGGCATAAAAAATTGGAAGGATATTCCTCAATATAGAGTTTATAAGGAAATCTATCATTGAGATTTGGAAACATCAACCATCTTAACCGTTCCATCTCTTCCCTTTTGAAAAATGGCGGAGGGGGTGGGATTCGAACCCACGGTACCGCCTTTCGACGATACAACGGATTAGCAATCCGCCGCATTAGACCATCTATGCTACCCCTCCGTTTTATTTATATTATACCCTGTACAACTGAAAAACAAAAAATCACGTATGGTATGGATAGAATACCTTGGTAATTCTTTCCCGTTTAATTTCCCCCTTCCATTTTTATCTGATTTCTTTTTTATACTCATACCATCTCATTAAAACCCTAAATCAAAACCCCCAAATCCTAAACTCTCTACATTGTGCAATGAATTGCACCGCTACATCTCACTTCTCACCTCTCACATCTCACGCCTTTCTTCCCTCTCCCCTTTATCCCCCTCACCTTTATCCTCTCCCCTAAGGGGAGAGGGATAGGGTGAGGGGCTCCCTCTCCTTAAAAGTGGAGAGGGTTGGGGTGAGAGAATGCAAAAAGCAAGACCTGACCCCTTCCTTTACGAATTGTGCAATGAATTACACGGGGACAAATTCCCAGAAGAAATAGTTAGTGATATAATCAAACAAGTATTGCTGATACACCTATCCTACATATGGCTATTTAAAAGGAGGACAAAAAATGGCAGGAAAGATAATTAAGGTAGCGATTTTAGGGCAGGGTAGAAGTGGAAGGAATATACATGGTTGGTATTTAAATACAGCGAAGGACAAATACAAGATTGTTGCTGTATGTGACCCACTACCCGATAGGAGAGAACGGGCAGAAAAAGAATATGGATGTGATGTATATGATGACTATAAAAGGATTCTCAAGAGGCAGGATATAGACCTGTTTGTTAATGCCCTACCAAGTCATTTACATGTGCCTGTGACAAAAGATATATTAAAGGCAGGGTTTAATGTTCTCTGTGATAAGCCACTGGCAAGAAAGGTGAAAGAGGTAGATATGTTGATAGAAACAGCGGAAAAGAATGGCAAAGTACTGGCTATATTCCAGCAGTCAAGGTATTCTCCTGCCTTCCAACAGATAAAAAAGATTATAAGGTCAGGGGTTCTTGGCAGGGTTATCCAGATAAATATCGCTTATAATAACTTTTCAAGAAGATGGGACTGGCAGACACTCCAGAAGTATTATGGTGGAAGTTTATTAAATACAGGGCCACATCCACTTGACCAGGCACTGGATCTCTTAAATACAGATAAGATGCCGAAGGTAACCTGTATAATGGACAGGGTAAACACCTATGGAGACGCTGAGGACTATGTAAAACTACTTTTACAAGTTCCTGGGAAACCCTTGATAGACCTTGAAATATCATCCTGCTGTGCATATCCACTTTTTACCTATCATATCCAGGCAAGCAGAGGAGGGCTGAAAGGTACTATGACACATCTTGACTGGAAGTACTATAAACCATCTGAGGCGCCAAAGGTAAAACTACAGGAAAGCCCTATATCTGGACCAGATGGGACCCCTACCTATTGCGTTGATAATCTTAAGTTTTATGAGGAGCACTGGGATATACCAGAAGGAACGGATATGTTTACAATGATGGTCTCATCTTTTTATAATATGCTTTATAAAACGCTTGTTTATGGAAAGCCCTTAGAGATAACGCCACAGCAAGTCCGTCAGCAGATAGCGGTCATTGAAGAATGTCAGAGGCAGAACAGGGACGTATATGGAAAGGTTTGATGTTATTGTGGTAGGTGCTGGTCCTGCCGGTTGTATGTCTGCAATAAAGGCAGCCGAGCAAGGCAGAAAAGTTCTTCTGATTGAGAAAAACAGTGAGATAGGGAAGAAACTTCTTCTTACAGGTAATAAAAGAGGCAATATCACCAACCTTGAAAACATTGATACCTTTATTACAAAATACCATAATGGGCGGTTTCTCAGGAATGCCTTTGCAAGATTTTTCAATGAAGACCTGATTGAATTCTTTGAAAGCAATGGATTACCTCTGAAGGTGGAAAGGGGAAACAGGGTATATCCTGAGAGTGATAATGCCTCTGATATTGCTGCGTTCCTGAATAAACTTTTAAAGAAGACAGGGGTTAAAGTTTTTTTTAAAAGGAGAGTTTACGGGATAATAAAAAAAGAGAATTATTTTGAGGTCATAATGTCTGGTGGTAAGAGATATTACGGAGATAAGGTTGTAATTGCGTGTGGCGGTAAAAGTTTCCCTTCTACTGGTTCTGATGGCTCTGGATATAAACTGTCAGAAAAGTTAGGTCATACTATTATAAAGCCAGTCCCTGCACTCTGCGGGATAGAGGTTGAAGAAAGGCATCTTACAAAAAGATGTGCAGGGCTCTCCCTTAAAAATGTGAGGGTCTCTGCCTTCCTGAAAGATAAAGAGATAGGAGAGGAGTTTGGAGAAGTACTTTTTACACACTATGGTTTTAGTGGTCCTGCTGTTTTGAATATCAGCGGGGATATTTCAGAAAATATTGATAAAGGTAAGGTATCCCTCTCTATTAATCTCAAACCAGCCCTCTCATATCAGCAACTGGAAAGTCGTTTTTTAAGGGAGATAGATGACAATGCAAATAAACAACTGAAGAATATGATGAGAGTCATTTTACCATCGGGTATGATAGATATATTTTTAGAGTATACAAAGATAGATGGTGAAAAGAGAGTAAATCAGATTACAGCGAATGAAAGGAAGAAAATGATAGAGGCACTTTTAAATTTTTCTTTTATTGTAAAGGGAGTAAGACCATTTGAGGATAGTATGGTTACTCGTGGTGGTGTAAGTGTAAAGGAAATAAACCCCAAGACAATGGAGTCAAGGATAGTTCCTGGACTATTTTTTGCAGGTGAGGTGATAGATATTGATGGTAAGACAGGTGGATATAACCTTCAGTCCGCCTTTACCACTGGATATATTGCAGGCGTTTCTATTTAGAGAAGTTTTTAATGTAATACTTCTCTCCCTGATATTTAATCTCTTTTATCACTTCTTTTTTCAGTAATTTTTCCATAATGTTCCAGTTATTATTTGCCTTTTTCAGGAGTTTTTCTATCTGTTTTTTGCTCATAGGGTGGACTGAAACAGTATTTACTATGTCTTCCTCAATCTCGCCTGTGAATCCAAATATGCCACTGCCACTTCCTGTTATCAGTTCTGTCTTAATCCCGTAGCCGGTAAATATCTCGTAGGCATACAGGACCTTTTTCTCTATTGGAGGTAATGCCCATATTTCTGCTGGTGGCCTTGTGGGAATTCCTATATAAGCAGTAGATGGCTTGATAGATAATATGAAAAGTCCAGTTTCTTTTATTAAATCCGCAGAGTCATTCATCCCCTTTACAAGCAATGTTTCTGTAAGGAGGACTCCATTAAAGACAGAAGAAAACTTTTTAATACCTTCAAGTATTTTATCAATAGAAATGCCTCTTACGGGTCTGTTGATTTTTTCCCATATTTTTCTATTCACTGTATCTATTTTGAGTGAAACAAGGTCTGCTTTTTTTAAGTCGTTTCTTACATCTTCTTTCCATAGAAGTGATGAATTGGTAATAACCGCTATCCTGATATTAAATTGTCTGAGCGCCTCTATCTCTTCCCCAAGATTAATATCTAATGTTGGTTCTCCATCAGGCACAAAGGATATAAAATCAACCTTTTCTCCCTTGTCTTTCAGTTTTTTGAGTATGTCAGAGACCTCATCTACTATCTTCTTTACAGAATAAAACTCTCTTCTCTCTGTGGAATAGTTCAAGGTTATTCCTATCTGACAGTAAACACAGGAATAACTGCATATTTTAGGTGCAGGAATATTGTTTATCCCTAAACTCTGCCCTAACCGTCTTGAAGGCACCGGTCCAAATACGACTTTTCTTTCCATCCCTTTATTTTAAACCATCTTTTGCCATTGATAAAGAAGGTTTTATCTGCTCTCTATCTATGATATAATAATTACTCAAAATTGGAGGAGGATTTTTATGAATATTGTGGTATGTATAAAACAGGTTCCTGATACCTTTGAAGTGAAGATAGACCCTGAAACAAAAAGGATTGTGAGGGAGGGGGTGGAGAGTATCATAAATCCTTATGACAATTATGCGATAGAAGAAGCGGTAAGGTTGAAGGAACGTTTTGGAGGGACTGTTACAGCAATTTCTATGGGACCACCACAGGCAGAGAAGGCGTTGAGGGATGCGATAGCGATGGGGGTTGATGATGGAGTTTTATTGTGTGATATGAAATTTGCCGGAAGTGATACCCTTGCCACATCCTATATATTGAGTTGCGGCATAAAGAAGATAGGAAATTTTGATGTCATTGTATGTGGAAGGGAGACCCTTGACGGAAGTACCGGACAGGTAGGACCTGAAATAGCACACCATCTCAATATCCCTTATGTGACATATGTAAGTAAGATAAAAAACATCTCAAGTGGTGTGATGGAATGTGTCCGTCTTATGGAAGACCACTATGAAGAATTAAAGGTTCATCTCCCTGTTTTAATAACTGTTGTAAAGGAGATAAACCAGCCCCGTATTCCTTCTCTGAAAGGGATGCTGAAAGCAAAAAAGGCACAGATTAATATATGGAAAAGCGATAATATTGAAGGAGAGATATCTTCTTACGGGCAGGATGGTTCTCCTACAAGGGTGGTTGATGTATGGACAGAACATATGAAGAAGGAAGGAAGAAAAGTTGAAGGAGAGACAGATAAACTTGTAGAGGAACTTGCCACTGAACTTAAAAAACTGGGGGTTCTGTAATGGCTATCAGAATAATTTATGAAAAGTGTACGTTATGCAGACAGTGTATAGATGTCTGCCCTTTTGGCGCGATAGAAATAAAGGATGATAAACTTTTTATAAATGAAAACTGTAATCTGTGTGGTTTATGTGTAAAGACCTGCCCTGAGGATGCACTAATAAAGGAAGAGAAAACCATATCTGCTGTGGACATAAGCCAGTATAAAGGTATCTGGTTTTTCGCTGAAAGCAGGGATGGCAAACTCTGTCCTGTTGCACTTGAAATGCTTAATGCAGCACTTAAACTGAAAAAAGACCTTGGCGAAGAAGTGGCAGGTGTGCTGATTGGAAATAATGTTAAATGCCTTGCTGATGAACTTAAAACTCGCGGTGCGGACAGGGTATATGTAATAGATGACCCACTTCTTGAACACTTTAAAGAAGAGCCATATGCTATTGCAATGGCACAGTTGATAACGAAGCACAAACCTAATATTGTAATAGCGGCAGCTACAATGATGGGCAGGGCGTTTATCCCTTCTGTTGCTGCAAGGATAAAGACAGGGCTTACCGCTGACTGTACTGATGTCAGTATTGACCCTGAAACAAAACTTCTTGTTCAGACCAGACCTACTTTTGGCGGAAATCTTATGGCAAGGATTATATGTAAAAACCATAGACCGCAGATGGCAACCATAAGACCAAAGATGTTTGATGAGGTCCCTGAAATAGAGGATAGTCCACTGGAAATTATTTTAGAGCAGTTTAACAAAAATGACTTGCAGGACAGGGTAATCCTACTCGGGAAAGAAAAGATAGAAAATATCATTGACCTTCAAGAAGCAGAGGTGATTGTCTCTGGTGGAAGGGGTGTAAAGGAACCGAAAAACTTTGCAATGATTAAAGAACTGGCTGACCTTCTTGGTGGTGCTGTAGGTGCATCCCGTGCTGCTGTTGATTCTGGCTGGATTCCATATCCACATCAGGTTGGCCAGACAGGAAAGACAGTGAAGCCGAAAATATATATTGCCTGTGGTATATCAGGAGCAATACAGCACCTTGCAGGTATGCAGACATCCGACTATATAATTGCGATTAACAAAGACCCTGATGCACCTATATTCCGTGTGGCAAATTTAGGAATTGTAGGTGATATATTTGAAGTTATCCCTGCCTTGATAAAAAGAATTAAAGAAAATAAGAAATGCTGACAAAAGGAGAATAAAAATGGATATGGGAATGATTTACGCATTGACCGGTGCAGCACTCGCTGTCTTTTTGTGTGGTGCTGGTTCAAGCATAGGTATTGGATATGCGGGTAGGGAGGCAAATGGTGTTCTTTCAGAAGAACCGGAAAAGTTCGGAATAATGCTTTTACTTGTCGCTTTACCGGGTACTCAGGGTATCTACGGTTTTCTTACTGGATTTCTTATATTGATGAAGGTGGGTATATTAGGTGGTGAAGGTGCAGCCGTTATAACAAATCTTCAGGGATTACAGATTCTTGTCGCAGCCCTTCCGATAGCCATATCAGGATTTTTTTCTGCCATACATCAAGGCAGGGTGTGTGCGGCAGGAATTGCTGTTGCTTCCAAACATCCAGAAGCAAGTATGAGGGCGCTTGTTTATGGAGCACTTGTTGAAACATATGCAGTTTTGGCGCTGGTTGTTTCTATATTTCTGCTTTTCTCTGTTAAGGTGTAAACTTCTCCGCTGGGAGGAAGGGAATATGGACAATTTTTCCTCCCTCCGTGTAAAGGGGAGGATGCAAGGTGGGGGTGGAAAGTGTAGAAAAACTTTCACCCTTACCTCTGTCCCCCTCCCTTCAAAGGAGAGAAGTTTTAAAGAGTAATAGATGAGGGAAAATGAAAATGTTGGATAAACTTATTAAAAAAGTTATTGAGGATGCGGAAAAGAAGGCAGCAGATATTATTAGAGAAGCAAAGGAAGAACTTGAAGAAAGGTATGCTGCTGAAAAAAATATAATAGATAAGGAATATGAATTAAAACTGCAGGTTGAAAAAGAAAAGATGGAAAGAGAAAATGAAAGGAAGATATCCGCTTTTGTTATGGATAAGGAAAAGGAACTACTTGCCCTGAGGAATTCCTTTATAGATGAGGTTTTGAAGAAGGTGGAGGATAGATTTAATGAATATCT
>JAMWCZ010000036.1 GCA_023819225.1 Candidatus Omnitrophota bacterium | reverse complement strand
CGTCTTGGCTTTTTTGATATAGATATGGCTATCGCAACCTTCAGGTTGTCGGGTAGTATCTTTGAAGGACATATAGTGAGGAGCGTTTCCGGTGTTGAGTGGGGAACAGGAAATTTAGGCCAGGGGCTCTCTGCTGGATGTGGATTCGCCATTGCAGACCGCCTTCATAAAAGGGGCACACATATATTTGTATTAATGAGTGATGGTGAGCAAACAAAGGGACAGGTGGCAGAAGCAAGGAGGTTTGCGGTAAAGTATGGACTTACCAATATCACAGTTATAATTGACAATAACAACATCCAGATAAGTGGAAAAACAGATGATGTTATGCCCTGCCGTATATGCGCAAATTATCGTGCTGATGGGTGGGAGACAATGGAGGTGGATGGACATAACTGTGAGGAATTGTATAAGGCGATAAAAAAGTCCATAGATATACCTTCTCCTGTTTGTATTATCGCCAATACAGTAATTGGAAAAGGTGTCTCTTTTATGGAAAATGACTACAGATATCATGGAAAAACACTTGATGAGGACTCATATGTGAAGGCAATGAAAGAGTTGGGGTTGGAACCATCAATTGAAAAGTATAAGCAGTTAAGAACGCAAAAGTGGAACTATCCTGAAAAGAAGTTTTCTTTCTCTCCTGTCCTTAAAAGTGGTAAACCTATCCTTTATAAAAAGGAAGAAAAGACAGATAACCGCACCGCCTATGGCAAGGCGCTTTTAGATATTGCAAAAGCAAATCAAGATAATGAGGAATATCCATTTGCTGTATTTGATTGTGACCTTGCAACATCTGTAAAAACAGACCTTTTCGCAAAGGAATTCCCTTCCAATTTCTTTCAGGTTGGGGTGCAGGAGCATAACGCTGCTACTATAGCAGGGGTTGTATCTACCGATAAGGTCATCAGTTTTTTTTCTGACTTCGGTGTATTCGGAGTGGATGAGACATTCAATCAGGCACGGCTTAATGACCAGAACTATACAAATCTTAAACTTGTATGTACACATGTGGGACTTGATGTTGGTGAGGATGGCAAAACACACCAATGCATTGATTATATAGGGACACTTAGGAATCTCTTTGGGTTTAAGATTGTAATACCTGCAGACCCTAACCAGACAGACAGGGTGATAAGATATATAGCGGGGCAGAAAGGTAATTGGTTTGTCGGTATGGGCAGGTCAAAGACACCTGTGATTACAAAGGAAGATGGTTCTGTATATTTTGATGAAAAATATGAGTTTAGATACGGAAAGGCAGATATTATCAGAAAAGGTGAAGATGGCTATATTATTGCGATGGGGACTATTGTACCACGGGCAGTAAAGGCATCAGAGATTTTGAAAGAGAAAGGGTTGAATATAGGGGTAATAAATATAAGTTGCCCGCTGGTTATAGATGAAGATGTTATGGCAGAAGCAATTAAGACAGGTCTGATACTTACAGCAGAAGACCACCATATTGACACAGGGCTTGGTATGACAGTAGGTATGTATCTACTTGAAAAGAAATATATAGGCAGGTTTATCAAAAGAGGGATTTCTGAGTATGGAAGTTCTGGGGAGCCGGAATATCTCTTCAAAAAGGAAGGCATGGATTCGCAATCCCTCGTTGAATTTTTCCTGTCCTGTAAATAGGAGGCAGTTATGGAAGAACTCTGTAATAGGGAGAAAAATTTTAAAGAGTGTACCTGCAGTTATAAGGGATGCAGTAGAAAGGGGCTTTGCTGTGAGTGTTTGAGTTATCACTGGGCACAGAGACAACTTCCTGGATGTCTCTTCCCCCCTGAAGCAGAAAGGACATATGACAGGTCACTTGAGTATTTTATTGATGTATGGAACAAAAAATTAGGAAGATAGACAATGGTTGACCCGAAGAGCCGTCTTATATTCGCCCTTGATGTTACCACCCGTAAAGAAGCAGAGAGATATGTAGAAGAACTTGATGGGCTCGTTGATTTCTTCAAGGTGGGTATTATCCTTCATACCATTACAGGAATTGAATTTGTAAGAGAAATTATAAAGAAAGGCAAGAAGGTATTCCTTGACCTGAAATTTTATGATATACCTGAGACAGTGAGGGATGCAGTAAAGCAGGTCTCTTTATTAGGAGTAGATTTTCTTACAGTCCACGCACAACGTCAGGTTATGGAGGCAGCCGTTGAAGGAAAGAAAAGTAGGTCTCTTAAAGTCATTGCAGTTACACTCCTTACCAGTATGGATGCTTCAGATGTGGGGATAGAGAAAAGCCCAGAAGAGATTATTGTCCAGAGGGCTAAAATGGCAGCAGAGTGCGGGTGTGATGGGGTGGTAGCATCAGGGAAAGAGGCAGGTGTTATAAAAAAAGAGACAGAAGGTAAACTCTTTGTCGTATGCCCGGGCATAAGGCCAGCAGGTTATGATACAGGGCTGCATAAAAGGCAGAGTACTCCATACCAAGCAATAAGAGCAGGTGCTGACTACCTTGTTGTTGGAAGACCGATAAGGGATGCGCCTTCTCCGCGTTCTGCGGCACTATCTATACTTGAAGAAATGAAATCTGCTTTCCAGAAATTTTAAAGCAAAGAATATGCCCCTTACCCACACCCTCTCCCCGCTGGGGAGAGGGAAGAAAGGCGTGAGAGGTGAGAAGTGAGACGAGAAAAAGCCCCATACCCTCTCCCCGCTCGTGGGGAGAGGGTGTGGGGGAAAGGAGAATATGATGACAGAAAGGGAAAGATATGTAAAGACGCTTTTGTTTGAAAAAGTGGATAAGGTATTTTTTTCACCCGGTGCCCCAAGAGAATCAACACTGAAAAGGTGGCACTCCGAAGGACTTCCAGAAGGTGTATACTGGTTTGAATATCTGTGTGAGCAGATAGGGATTGTTATGGAAAAAAGGAGAGGAGAAGAGATATATCCTTCAATCTATTTTGGTATGATACCACCTTTTGAAGAAAAAATTCTTGAGCATAAAGATGGTCATTATCTTGTTCAGGATATAAAAGGAGCGATTGTTGAGATTTCAGATAGTTTTGATTTAAGTTATCTGAGGAAAGCCAAGGACTTTGTAACAAGGAAATGGCATAAATTTCCTGTGGAGAATATATCTGACTGGGAAGAGATGAAAAAAAGGTATAATCCACAGTCCCCTGAAAGAATCCCAGCCAATATTAAAGAGATAGGAGAAAAAATAAAAGACAGGGATTATATAATAAAGATTGGCATACCAGGTCCTTTCTGGCAATTGAGGGACTGGTGCGGTTTTGAAAACCTCTGTATACTTATGGCAACAGAACCCGACTTTATAATGGAAATGACGAACTTCTGGAATGCCTTTGTTTTAACTGTTCTGGATAGGATAGAAGGACATATTGTATTTGATAGTATCGTTATAAATGAAGATATGGCTTATAAAGAGAAGAGTATGATATCTCCTGCTATGGCAAGGAAGTTTCTTGTTCCTGTGTGGAGTGCCTGGTCCTCAAAGTTAAAAAAGATGGGCTGTAAAGTAATTATACTGGATTCTGATGGATATATAGGAGAACTCATCCCTCTCTGGATAGAGGCAGGGATTAACTGCTGTATCCCAATAGAGGTTGCAGCAGGTAATGATATTGTTGAATTTAGGAAGATTTATGGCAGAAATATGGCATATGTAGGGGGGATAGACAAGAGGGCAATAGCAAAAGGAGGAGATATAATAAAAAAGGAGGTTTACAGAGTGGTTCCTCCACTTCTTAAGGAAGGCGGTTATATACCTGGATGTGACCATGGGGTTCCACCAGATATCTCCTGGCAGAACTTTCTTGATTACTCCAAACTTCTTGCCCAATTGCAAGGATGGATATAAAGATAATTAAAAGGTGAAAACTATCTATATCATTTCTGGATGTTGCCTTCAAATACACCATCCATAAAAAGTTTAAGTTTTTTGCTATAAGCAGAATGTTTCAATTTCTGGATTGCCTTTGCCTCTATCTGTCTTATCCTTTCTCTTGTCAATTGGAAGGCATTACCTACCTCTTCAAGTGTTCTTGGATAACCTGCTTCATCAAGCCCGAATCTTAACCTGAGAATTTTTTCTTCCCTTTCATCAAGTGCTCTCAGTGCCTTTTCAAGTTCTTCTCTTAACAGTGCATGTCTGGCATGTTTTAAAGGGTCAGGATTTTTGTTGTCCTCAATAAAATCACCTATTGTTGTCCTCTCTTCATCTCCCACTGGCATATCCAGGGAAACCGGGTCTGGTCTCATTGACCTCTTTATAGTCCGCACCTTATTTATTGAAAGATGCATCTTCTTTGCTATCTCTTCTTCTGTTGGGTCATCGTTTTTTGACAGAAGAATATGCGCCTCAATTTTTTTCATCTTATTCTGTTTTTCAATCATATGCACAGGTGTTCTTATAACAGCAGAGTGGTCAGCAATAGCCCTTGTGATTGCCTGCCTTATCCACCATGTCGCATAGGTACTGAACTTAAAACCGGTTTTGTATTTGAATTTTTCTACCGCCTTCATCAGTCCTATATTACCTTCCTGTATAAGGTCAAGTATGGAAAGTTTCGGATTGTTGTATCTCTTTGCTATATTTATTACAAGCCGCAGGTTTGAATTTATTAACTGCGCCTTGAGTTTCATAAGTTCTCTTTCACATTTCTCGCATTCCTTCCTGTTTAGAGATTTTTGTTTATACATTTTCTGCAGTTTGCTTTTAGATTCTTCAATCCCCCTGGCTATTGTAACCTCTTCTTCATGATTGAGAAGCGAATAAGTGCCTGCACATTTCAGATATGAGCGTAAAGGATTCCTTGCCTCTCCGAGGTCTAACTTTTTCTCCTCTTCTTTTTCTATTGGAAATGGCTCTTCTTCATCAATATCTATGTTCCAGTAATCAAGTTCATCAAATAGTTCAAGAATATCATCCTGTCCGGTAAGGTCCGCAGGTAGTATCTCATTAATCTCATCCCAGGAAAGGTGTTTCTTTTTTCTTCCGAGTTCTATAATCTCGTGGAACTTTTCCTCCTTGCTGTTTTCTAATACGGGACTTTTTTTCCTTTTTGTATTCATACGCTACTCCTTTTTCAATTCAAAAAGTATGCTCTGAATAGTTTCCATCTCCTGGTAGTATGGAATACCCATATCCTTTTTCTCTGTTATTTTCTTTTTTGTCTCTTCCAGTTCTATGGAGAGACAATATTTATGTATCTTCTTCAAGCAGTCCTGAAATATCTGCTGTTTCTTTTCTTTCTCCAGTTTTCTTTCTGCAAGGGATACCTTCATAAATGTCCCGGAAAGCCACATCCCTATCTCTTCATCCAGGTGGTTGATAAGATTTGCAGGTGTAATTTCTATATTATTGTTAAGAAGCTCTCGGGATGTGATAGCCACTGCCTCTAACCTTTTTGTCAATCTGCCATTCCATTCAAGGAATTGTTGCCAGTAGTCATCTTCAGATAGTATTATCTCCATCAAGAGATTCTCGGCATGAGTGTAAAACTGTTCCTTTTTTACCTCTTCCCTTAGTATATCGTCTTTACCTCCACCTTTTTTGTTGTCAAGGTATCTTCTTAAGACCTTCTCATCCAGGTTAAGTTTTATAGATAATGACTTTACATATTCATATCTTTCAATCTCATCCGGAATAAGAGATATAAGTCCTACAATTTCCTTTGCGATGGATGATTTACCCTTGGGTGTATTAATGTCGTATTTCCTTGAATTGATATTCAAGGCAAAATCAAGAAAGTCCATCGCCTGTCCCATTACCTTTTTAAACGATTCTATTCCGTATTCATCTATAAATCTGTCCGGGTCAAAATTTACAGGTAGCATACATATCTTTGTTTCAAATCCCATCCTTAATATACTTTCAAGGTTTCTTAAACTTGCATTTAGCCCTGCTTCATCAGAATCAAAGGCAAGCAGAATTTTTTCAGTGAACCGCTTCAGAAATCTCAGGTGTTCATCAGTAAGAGCGGTCCCCATAGGAGCCACAACATTTTCAATACCGTTTATATGCAACTTAATTACATCAAAGTATCCTTCTACAAGAAACACAAACTGTCTCTCTTTTATTAATGTTTTTGCCTGATAGATGCCATACAACAACTTTCCCTTGCTGAATACCTCATTCTCTATTGTGTTTAAATATTTTGGCAGTTGCTCTTCGTCCATCGCCCGTCCACCAAATCCAGCGATTCTTCCCTGTATGTCAAATATAGGGAATATAATCCTATTTCTGAAGGTATCGGTCTCTCCATCTTTATTTATCAGTCCTGCATTGATAAAAGATGCTTTATCAAGGTTCTTTTCAATGACTTTCTTTACAAGGTAGTTTCTTACACCCGGTGCAAAACCAAGATGGAATTGTTTTATATCTTTTTCGGTAAGGTTCCTGCCGGTAAGATATTCCATTGCACGACCACCCTGTGATGAAAAAAGGGCGTCTTTATAACATACAGAAGCGAACTCGTTTGCCTTAAAAATTTTATCTTCTTTTATATCCTCTGTGTATTCGGAAAGGGATATCTTTACACCTGCTTTTTTTGCTGCAAGTGCTACTGCCCTGGGGAAAGATATATTATCTATCTTCATAAGGAATCTTATAACATTTCCTCCCTCCCCACATCCAAAGCAATGGAATATTTGCTTTTCAGGATTTACAATAAAAGAGGGGGTTTTTTCCTGATGAAAAGGACATAGCGCTTTGAAATTTCTACCTGTTTTTTTCAGTTTCAGGTATTCAGAGATAACATCTACTATATCAATCTTTGAAATTATTTCTTCCAGTTGAGCAGATGATATACCTTTTCCCATCTATTTTAGTCCACCTTTTTACTCAATAATAAAAGTTATACCTATCTGGATAGTTAATGTCAAGGGATAAAGATATAAAAAAGAAGGCGGAAAATACTTTCATCCGCCTTCTTTTTCCTTGCCCAACATTAGAATTTGTAGATAAGACCTAATGTAATAACAGGATACAACTTAAAGTCCTCAATGTTGTCTTCAAGTTCTTCCTTTTCCTTCTTTACATCATTCGGGTCTATCCCGGCACCTGTGGCTTTAAGTGTTACATTAGGTGCGCCGTGATAAATAATACCTAAGTCGCAGATAAATCCCCATTGCTTTTCAGTACCAAAAGAGGTATCCCATCCAATACCTACATAAGGAGAGATGTCGTCAAAATCTACAGTTGTCTTCACCTCTACATCTGTATACTCAGTATCTCCTATCTTTATATCTCCCTTTGCTTTTCCTGTCACCTCATTTCCGTTGTAAAGAAGCCCACCAGTTACCCTGAAACTTCCACCTGTGGGATGCCAGTCAATAAGTGCTCCTAAACTGAAAAGTGTAAGGTCTGCGTCATACTCTATTCCTTCCTGTGTGGTGTCATAAGAATAGGTGAAATAGTTAAGTCCAAGACGTCCTCCGATATTAGGAGTGAAAGGCATTCCTATCTCGATACCTGGTCCGGGTGTTCCTACTTTTATACCAATACCTACTGATGGTGCTTCCTGTGCCATAAGTGTAAAACAAAAACCTGCTACTACTCCCAAAATCAGCAATTTCTTTATCATTATTTTCCTCACCTCCTTCCTTAATTAAGTAATACATCCCCTTTATATTTTTGTCAAGTCACCTGTTGTTTAAAAGATAGAATGTCGTAATCCCGTCGGCTATCATAGTTGTAAAAGGAGGTAGCCGATGGGGAAAATATATTCAATTAAAGCAAGGGAAAGGTTTGAAATAATGAATCTGTTGAGTTCAGGGGTAATAACAGAAAGGCAGGCAGCAGAGCAGTTAAATCTTTCTATAAGACAAATTCAACGATTGAAAAAAAGATTTATCATAGGTGGCAGGACTATTGAATCTTTACTTTTTCATTGGGTTCATCGTCAAATAAATAAAATCCCTGAATCTATTGCTAAGAAAATTATTATACTCAAAAAACAAGGTTCACATCGTTCCTGTCAACATATTTCTGAACTTCTTCCACCTGTTTTATCTAAGGGAGAAAAGCAGTGGTTTATAGAATGGGGAAAGCCACATTTCCATCTTTCACACCAAACAATAAGGAATATTCTTAAGCAGGCAAATCTTTATGAAAATATCTATGAAAAGGTAACACCTGCTACAAGATTTGAGATGGAGAATTTTGGAGAACTTGTTCAGATGGATACTTCCAGTTTTAGAGGTCTTTGTGGATATAAGAGGATATATCTTATTTTAACTTTAGATGATTATTCCAGAACAATATTATCTGGTAAATTTTTCCTTTCAGACACTGTTTATCACAAGAGGGCAACACGATTGGAACAACTGAACAATCTTTTTCAGTCATGGATAAACTGGTATAACA
Source organism: Candidatus Omnitrophota bacterium (assembly GCA_023819225.1). Classification (GTDB taxonomy): domain Bacteria; phylum Ratteibacteria; class UBA8468; order B48-G9; family JAFGKM01; genus JAAYXZ01. Next base: position 5,735 of record JAMWCZ010000036.1, on the reverse strand, counting down.
ACAACTGGAGAAATAGAGATACGGGCTGCACTCCAGAAGAAAGAAAAACTCCATCTGTTAAAGATACTAATCTTGATGGTGTTTTTTGCCTAAAGGATACAAGAAGAGTAGATAAAACGAATTCTTTTTCTTATGAAGGATTTATTTACAAACTTAATTACAAATACAATTTGGTTGGGTCTAAAGTTGAACTTCATATTCATCCAGGAAATAAAATTCGGGTATTTCACAAAGGGACTTTTATTCAGGAGATACTCTATCAAAAACACGACATTTTATCTTTGAAACTACATATCCTCCTCTTGCCAAACTGCTTTCTCTTGTGCTATATTATCCCCAACTAATCGCTCTTTTACTTTCATAAGGATGTTCCTCCTTTCGTAAAAGTTTCTCAGTGGGAACATCCCCCTGAGATTTTTTGGAACACCCTTATTCTATTTTCAAAAAACAATTTACACAATTTATTTTATACTACCAATTCTAAAAATAGAACCGTCCCCTTTTTTTACTAAATTACTAAATATATTGCTGCACTTTTCCTGTCTATATCAAGTATTGCCTTCCCGTTTTTAAGATATATAATTTCATCAGTATCAAGATTAATTAATTTTTTATATTGCCTGTCTTTCAATTGAATTATAAAATTTACTGCTTCAGGATAATGGTTAAGTACAAAAAGAATTGTCTCTTCGTTATTTTTATGAATTATGGCAGAACCTAAATTCCTCGGCTGTTTGTATATTGTATGCCCTCCTCCTTCTTTTTTCCAGTCAATCCACTCAACTGGTCTTGATATATCTATCTTTACAAAGGGTTCTCCAACATATTTTTTCAGTATATTTCTAACTAAATTAATACTTTTAATGTCTTCTTCCTCACACTCATCCTGTGCAATGTATCCGAGGATAATAACTTTTCCATCACCATATTTAATTTTATCTACACCTTCCATTTTTTTATTCCTGCCCATCCCAAAAAATTTCACAGGATGCCCTTTTTCATCTATTTCAGGAAAACTACCGCTTAATACAAGGACACCACCACCCTTAACATAATCTTCAAGTACTTTAATTACACACCTTTCAATTAAAGGAGCCCCTGGAAGAAAAAGCAAGGGGTATTTCTTTAATCCTTTTGTAGAATGAACAATATCAATGGCATCTGCCTGATAACCGCATTCCTCAATAATCCTGAACAAACCAATATATTCCTTTGATACTTTTCCTGCTGGTATATTACATATAAATGGTTTTCCTTCATAAAGATTATTTTCATTACATGGTAAAGGGTCTCCGATATAGGTATGCTTATGTTGTATAAGGTCATAGATAATCCCGACATCATATTGCGGTTTTAGAGCATCCCAGTTCTTTATCTTTTTAAAAACAACCCCGGGGATTTCCTTCAACACAAACAAACTTTCCCGAGGATGTCCATGTGAACTCACAGGTGCATCTCCCCAGCAATCCCTGTCATGGAACATAAACCAGGATATTGCTTTGCATCCGTGAGAGAGCGCACACCTTGCCATAAATCTCATATGGTCTGAAGAAACCCTTGTGGGAAGGACCTTCTTCCATGTACCGCTCATAAATTCTGCAGAGTAAGTGTATTTGAGAGAGGAGTTCATTAATTTCAATATCCTAGCCATAGAATGGTATCCAGAATAACTCATAAAAGTTCCTCTATAAAAGTCATATCCTACAATTCCATCCACTGCTTTCTCAAAGGAAGGCATACGGGTGGGTATCCCTTCCGGCAGATGAGGATTAAGATTGGTCATAAAGATAATATCATTTACACCATTCTCTTGATGAAACTCCCTGAGAGTGCTTAGATATTTACACATAACCCATTCTTTGAATTCACACCAGTCAAGGTAATAAGCAATATCTTCTTTTAAATCATCAGGAATGCACCGTGGTGGCTCAACATCTTCTATACAGGTATATTTTTTTGAATAAGGAAGATTGGATGCCTTTTTATATTTTTCTGCTAAAAACTTATGGTAGTAACCTCCTGGAGCAACATTCACAGGATTATAGTCAGAAGAAAGAAAACCATCCTGTACAATGTAACTTACCTCATTGTCAAGATTCACCATTGTAATACATCCACCTGTACTTTTAAGATGTTTGACTATAATTTTATCAACTACATCAAACCATCTCCTACACCATTCCAGATATTCAGGATGTAGATATGATGGCTGAGAACCTTCTTTTTTCGCTATCCAGTAACCTGGTGCTGGTCTATTCTGGTAGTCCCATACCATCATATCAGGGTTCCCCATAACTATCCACTGCGGGTAGCCACCATATACCATTTCATTACAGACAAATGGACCACATCTGAAATTTAGATTGAGTTCGTATTTTTCTATAAGTTCAAGAAATTTTAGAAGATTCAAACTTGGGTTTGTCTTCCCTTCAAAATCAAGGACACCTGCTGGATGTTTTTTATCAGGGAGCCCTATAAGATGTGTACTCCAGGGTACATAACTTGCTACACATTTAAGTCCGGTATCTTTAAACTGCTTTATTATTTTTTCCCAGTAAACAGGGTCAAGACGAAAATACTGAATCTCTGCACCAAATATCTCCTGTGAGTTCATAACCTTATCCTCCTTACTTTTTCAAGATAATATCTATAGTTTTCCAGTGATACACCTGGAGTAATAAGATGGTCAGGCATAAGAATAAAACCACCTTCTTTCATTATAGGCATCCTTCTTTCTATCTCTGCGTCTATTTCTTCTTTCCCTGACTTATTATTTCTTCAAAAGATTAGTATCTGTGTGTCAGGAATTTTTCAGCATCTATTGCCTTCTTCAATCTTTTATAATTCTCTTTGAGTTTATCTATTTCTTTCCTTTTAAAGTCAATGTCCTCAAAAATCTGGTATAATATAGCCCCCTCGCAATCTTTTGGTACTGGTAAATCCATCAAATAACAGATTGTAGGAACTATGTCTGTCAACCATATTGTTCTTTTTACAACTTTTCCCTTTTTAATATTTGGCCCCTTTGCTATAAATAATCCCTTCATTGAGCCAATCCCATATTCACCTGTTGTCATCTGTCTCCCATGTTCTCCACTCACTTCAGGATATATTCCATAAATAATATCCCCTATATTTTCTCCATAAAGTCCTATAATTCTTGCATCCTGTTTTTTCAAAGCAAATGCAATCGGCTTCCTTCCTGTTTTTGGGTCTGTATAATCATAAAGTGCATTTATTATTTCATCTTGAATCTTTTCATACTCACTATTATCAACGATTCCATGGGAGTATCTACTTTTCAGGTTTATGTATATATAACAGGATAGTTGTGCTACCGCTTTTGTTTTCTCCCATACAATTTTTTCCTCGCCTGTGGCAGCATCTATTTCCTTTACAAGCAGTCCTTTTTCTTCAAGTATCTTATTAACTTCAAAATATTCTTCCTGGTATTCCTTTAAAGATGGAACAGCTCCGTGGTCCGAAACCATCATTATAAGTGTTTTTTCTTCGTCTATGCTCTGTAAAATTTTACCGAGTAATCTGTCAAGAGATTGATAAAAATTTTTCTCTGCTTCTTCTACTTTTTTATCATTCTCTATATGATTAATAAGAATGTGATAAAAGTGGTCAGGACAGTGTGCATGCATAAAGAAAAGGTCCCATTCCTTATTTTTAAGTAAATACTTTGCGCATTCACCTAAATAGATATTTTGAATGTCCATAAGTTGTAAAACTGTATCTAAATCTATCCATCCCAGTCGGTAGGAAATAGTGTAGGTACAGGGTAGTGGTAAACCCTCAAGGTGTTCTAATTCTTTTTCAATCTCTGAAGGAAATGCAAAACCAGAAACAGAGCATAAAGAAGTAAAATAGATTTTAACATCTTCTCCGTCAGAAGATAGGTCAATAATTTTAACCATAAATACCACTTTTTTCTTTCCTTTATCTGTTTCTATTTCCGTATAAATTTTTTCACTCCATCTACCCTTCTCTAAAACAGCAACCGGTTTTGCTCCATCTTTTTCCCTGTAAATTCCCACTTTTTTGAATCCATCTCCTGTATTTATTAAAAGTGCATACCATGGCTTTTCATGGGAGATATAATCACTCCACCTGAAATTAATCTTTAATTCACATTCTTTAAAATCCTTACCTTCTGGTAGATTCTTCCACCCGTTTGCTTTTTCTATCTTTATTTTATATACTTCCGGTAAATCTTCTGTTGTAAAACATATATCAGCACTTATATCACACTTCTCCGCCCATGCTTTTACCCCTTTCAATCTATATTCATTTATTCCCAATCCTGCACCACCAATTTGAATTCCGTTTCTTACTGCATTGGACCAGGTACTCGGATAGTTCAAAAGAATTGTCTTTTTACCTATTTTCTCTGCTGCGTTCCATATATACTCTGCTTTGCAATCATCTTTATGAAATGCGGGATATATTTTTTCAAGTTGTCCTTCCTCAAGCAGGTTAAAACATACAATCTGATGGGTTCCTATCCAGCTACCTGTGACTATTGTTGTCCAGTTGGGAGGGGTTATTGTCGGGTGAGGAACAAGACAGTTTTCTCCCCATACACCCTCTTCTATCATTCTTTTTGTATTCGGCATCAGCCCTTCTTCTGCATACTTTTTTACACGCTTTGCTATAGGTGCATCCCATCCAATAACTACACACTTTTCTGTTATCATCCTTACCTCCTTGTATAACCAAGTTTTTCTGAAATTTCCTCACATATTCTTTTTAAAAATTCACCAAATTCTTTAATTTTTTCTTTTTTTATTCTGTAATAAGGACCTGCAATACTAATAATTCCTGTAAGTTTTCCTTCATAATTAAACACAGGTGCAGCAATCCTTATTACATCTATCCTTGCTTCTCCTATATCATATGCCCAGCCAGATTTTTTAATTTTTTCTATCTCTTCTCCAAATGCCTTTTTATCTACGATTGTCTTTGAGGTTATCTTTTTAAATTTTTTATTTTTTATAAACTTTTTAAAGGCATCTTCATTATAAGCAAGTAAAATCTTCCCTGGTGCAGAAGCATGAAGTGTCGTATATCTTGAACCAATCTGTGCAACAAGTTTTATTGACTGAGGACTTTCAACCTTATCAATATATAAGATTGTGTCTCTGTCCGGGATAATAAGTTCAATTGTCTCTCCAGTATATCCACATAACTTTTTTAAATAAGGAGATACTAATTCTCTTAACGGGATTTCAGATAGCACCTTTTTTGCAAATGGCAATATCCCATATCCAAGTTTATACCTTTTGTCCTGGCAAAAAACCAAATTTTTTTCAACGAGTGAATTCAATACCCTGTAGAGTGTAGTTTTAGGGATTGATAACTTTTTCTGAATCTGGACAAAAGATAAAGATGCCTCTGTATCTTTCAATACTTCAAGAACTTCTATCCCCTTTTCCAGAAGGTTTTTATGTTCCATATTTAGAACTATAGTATCATATATAAAACTTTTTGTCAAGTCACCGTACAGATAGGGTACATGGGTATCACCTTTTTCTCTAATTTTTTGTTCAAAAATCCCCTAACTCTCCCCTCACCCTTCTTGCCCTTACGGGCTTCGGTCAACGTGGGGCAGTTCACCGACTCACTGCCCTTGCCAAACAATGCTCCTTACTCGTCGCATTGGCAATACCATCTCGCCCTCTGTGCTATGCGGTGCTCCTTACTCCTCTACCCAGCACCCCTCTCCCCAC
>JAMWCZ010000035.1 GCA_023819225.1 Candidatus Omnitrophota bacterium | reverse complement strand
AGTGAGTCGGTGAACTGCCCCCCGTTGACCGAAGCCCGTAAGGGCAAGAAGGGTGAGGGGGAGAAGTTACAGGTGAGAGAAAGAAGAGATTCTTTTCTTTTTTAAAAAATTGGTATAAAATATTATGACCAAAAGGAGAGTCAATGGAACAGAAAAAAATAGAAAAACAGTTATCCCTTCCTTTAAAAAACGCTGTGCAGATGAGTTTCAGAAATATGAGGGTGAGGTTTGGTAGAGCGATTATAATTACAATGTCTATCCTTTTAGGTATCGCCTTTTTGATGTCCGTACTTACAGGAAATGCCTTCACAATGAGTTTAATACATAAGGGACCTGAAGAAATCAAAGTCCTGTTAATGGCGGACATTCTTGAGGTCAAAACAAGGCAGGTGTGGCTTGTCTCCCTCTCTCTTCTTGTCTGTACTGTCGGGATTGTGAATGCAATGCTTATGTCTGTTACAGAAAGATCAAGAGAGATAGGAACAATGAAGTGTTTAGGAGCACTTGATAAGTTTATTGTTGAACTTTTCCTTCTTGAATCCCTTGCACATGGAATAGTAGGCTCACTTGCTGGCTGCCTTATAGGTATACTCACAATGACCGTTGTATATCTTATTCAGTATGGCGGGCTTATTATAAGAATTTTCCCGTTAGGTGTGATACTTAAATATATGTTGTTAAGTATATTGCTTGGAACATTTCTCGCTGTTGTTGGAGCACTCTATCCTGCATATGTATCTGCAAAGATGGAACCAGCAGAAGCGATAAGAAGGGAAGTATAATTTACCAGAAAGGGGGTAAAAATGCCAAAAGAAGCAATTGTGAGAACAATAGGTGTAAAAAAAAGTTTTATGTTAGGGAAGGTACCACTCCATGTTCTTAAAGGTATAGACCTTGAAATACTGAAAGGGGAATACATCTCCATAATGGGACCCTCAGGAAGCGGCAAAACCACACTATTTAATATGATAGGTGGTCTTGATAAGCCATCCGAAGGAAAGGTGTATATTGATGAGGTAGATATTGCTCAACTTGATGCCTATGAACTTGCATGGTTAAGATGCAGAAAGATTGGCTATATATTCCAAACATTCAATCTCATACCTGTTATGAGTGCTCTTGAAAATGTTATGTTGCCTATGATATTCGGAGGGCTCTCAACAGATGATGCAAGAGAAAAGGCAAAGGCATTACTTGAAACAGTAGGGCTCGGACACAGGGTTAACCATAAGCCATTTGAACTTTCAGGGGGGCAACAGCAACGTGTTGCCATTGCAAGGGCACTGGCAAACGACCCCGCAATAATATTAGCAGATGAGCCGACAGGAAACCTTGACCTGAAAACAGGAAAGGAAATTATCAACCTCTTAAGAGAGATGAATAAAGAAAAAGGGGTAAGTATCATAACTGCTACACATGACCTTAAAATGCTTGATGTCTCAGACCGTGTAATATGGCTCAGAGACGGTATGATAGAAAGGGTTGAAGATAGAGAAAATATCACCATCAAGGTAGGTGAGGTAGAAGGAGAAGAAGCAGGATAAAAATGGTTATGAAAAAAAATGGGGGGATAGGAATTATTGGATGTGGTAATATGGGTTCCATCCTTGTAGATGCAGTTTTATCAGCAGGTCTATACCATCCTTCCACTGTGTATGTATCAGATATAAGAAAAGAGCAGACAGATAGGTTAAAAAATGACTTCGGGGTCTCCTCTGCTGATAATAGAACTACCGCAGAAAGATCAGATGTAATTATCATAGCAGTTAAGCCCGATAAGGTAAAGGATGTAATTACAGAAATAAGAGAGGCACTAACTCCTTCAAAGGTTTTAATATCCATAGCAGCAGGTGTCTCAACAAAAAAGATTGAACAATTTATTCGTAAAATGCCTGTATCTGTTATAAGGGTGATGCCAAATATCAATGTAAAGGTTAAATCAGGTATTATTGTTTACTGTACAGGTAGATATGCAAGAAAAAACTGTAAGATAGCAGAAAAGATTTTCTCTCCTTTAGGCATCGTTCTTAAACTCCCTGAAAGTAAGTTTGATATAGTTACAGCAATATCCGGAAGTGGCCCTGGTTTTCTGTTTTACATAGCAGAATCTATTAAAAGAATATGCAGGGAAAACGGATTTTCAGAAAGCCAATCTGCCACCATAACTAAATATCTTTTTTATGGTTCGGCAAAGATGCTTTTTGAGACAGGGATAGAACCAGAGAAACTTAAGGCGATGGTAAGTTCTCCAGGTGGCACAACACTTGCAGGGCTTGAGGTATTTGAAAAAGGGAAATTCCCATACCTCTTGAAAAAAGTTATTGAAAAGGCAGAAAGCAGGAGTAGAGAGTTGAGGAAAAATTTATGAAAAGGATAGGAATTATTGGCTATGGAATTGTAGGAAAGGCATTTGCTGATGTTTTTAAGGATAAAGTTAAAATTTTTATCTATGATAAGTATATCTCTGGATATAACAACATTGAGCAAGTAGTAAAAAACTGTCCTATTGTATTTGTTGCTGTTCCCACTCCTATGTATGAAGATGGCAGTATAGATATATCGTGTGTGGATGATGTTCTAAAAAGCATTATCGCTGTTAATCTCCCCAGAAAAAAATTGCCGGTCGTTGTAATACGTTCAACTATTGTGCCTGGGACAACTGCAAAACTAAAGAAAAAATTTCCTTCCCTCCATCTTGTATATAATCCTGAATTCCTATCAGAAAGGAATAGTTTAGCAGATATGGAAAGGACAGACAGGGTAGTTATTGGTGGAGATATTAAGTACTGCAAAAAAGTTGAGGAGATATACCGGCTGGTGTTTCCTTACGCACGATATATCATCACAGATACAACAACAGCCGAGATGATAAAGTACGCTGCCAATGTTACACTTGCAGGACAGGTGATGATTGCAAATGAACTTTATCAGATATGCCAGAAACTCGGTGTTAACTGGGCATTTGTAAGGAATGCCATAATACTTGACCCACTCATTGGAAGAAACACCAAAGTTCCGGGACCTGATGGAGATATGGGATTTGGTGGAAAGTGTCTCCCGAAGGACCTTAATGGACTGATTCACCGTGCAAGAGAACTGGGATACAACCCGGAACTCCTGATTCAAATATGGAAGTCAAACCTGAAAGTAAGAAAAAACAGAAACTGGGAGGTAATAAAAGGGGCAACATCAAGGAAAAAACCCTCACCATAACCATCTCTATGCACTCTCCCCAACGGGGCGAGGGAAATAAAAGAGGGAGGAGATATGAATGAGTTTGATAAGGTAATGGAATCGGTTGAACATATAAAAAAACTGTCTTCATTGAAACCTGATATCGGTATTATACTTGGAACAGGACTTGACAAACTTGCTGATAAAATAAACAAGGATGTAGTGATTCCCTATAAAGATATTCCCCACTTTCCTGTTTCCACAGTAAAGTCACATACAGGAAACCTTGTTATTGGAAAGATTTCAGGGAAAAATGTTGTAGCAATGCAAGGGAGATTTCATCTTTATGAGGGCTATTCTGCCTTACAGATAGCACTACCTATAAGGGTAATGAAGTTTTTAGGGATAACGACCCTTGTTGAATCAAATGCTGCAGGTGGACTCAATCCCCTTTTTTCCAGAGGTGACCTTGTTGTTATAACCGACCATATCAACCTTATGGGACATAATCCTCTTATTGGTTATAACGACGAAAGGTTTGGACCGAGGTTTCCTGATATGAGTAGGGTATATGATAAGGCACTGATAGAACTTGCAGAAAATACAGCACTTGACTTGAAAACACCTTTAAAAAAGGGTGTTCTTGTAGGACTTACAGGGCCGAATTTAGAAACAAGGGCAGAATACCGTTTTTTAAGGATGCTCGGTGCGGATATGGTATGTATGTCTACTGTGCCTGAAGTTATTGCAGCAGTCCATTTAGGATTGAGAATATTTGGTGTTTCAGTAATAACCGATATGTGTCTACCTGACGCCTTAAAACCTGTTTCCCTGGATGAAATAATTGAGATTGCTTCAAGAGCTGAGCCAAAATTGACAGAACTTGTAGAAAAGGTTATAATAAAAATCTAAGGAGTATATGACAAAAAAAGAAAAAATAATTGAAAAGAAGGGAAAACTTGAAAAAAGGACGATAAGGTGCAGGAACTGTTTTATGGTAGACAGTTATACATCAGAGGAGAAAAAATGTAAACACTGTGGAGCAAAGATATTCATCATAGACAGTGTATAATCTCCTCATCTGCCCTAAAATTCTTAGTGTTTTGACTTATTAATTTGTTTTTTTGTATTAAAATAAACACCTATACCTTCTCTACGATGGGGAGAGGAATAAAAAGGAAGGGGTGAATTTTTTTAAAAACTTTTGCTTCTGCAAAAGTTAGGAATGGAGGTGAAGATTTTTTAATGAGGCGAAACCCTGACTTTGAAAGAATATTCAAGCAGTTTAAAAGGGATGTAGAGCGAGAGGGGATTATACGGGAGATAAAGAAAAAAGAGTTTTACGAGAAACCCAGCCAGATAAGAAGAAGGCGAAAAGCAAGAAAAGAAAGGAGGACCCCTGTAAGATAAAAAATGACTTCACAGTCAGTAGTTTATACCCTTTCTTTTAATTCCTCTGTGGATAATACATTCTATCTTAATTCCATCAGGTTTGATGATATCAACAGAATAGAAAAATCACGGGTGGATGCTGGAGGTAAGGGGCTCAATGTTGCACGGATGCTTAATATCCTTAGTTATCCATCTCAGGCACTTACATTTCTCGGTGGTCCAAATGGAACGGTTCTAAAGAAACTCCTTGAAGATGAGAAAATTCCTTTTAGATATGTCCCTATCAAAGGAAATACCAGAAGCATATTTAACTTCATTGCAGGGAAAAAGGTTTTAAGAATTAATGAAAAAGGTCCACTAATATCAAAAAAGGAAAAGGATGCCTTTCTTAATCTTATCTATTCTCTAAAAATCTCAAAAGGAGATATTGTTTCTATATCTGGAAGCGTTCCCCCTGGAGTGGAAAAAGACATATATAAAAAGGTAATCAAAAAAGTAAAGACAAAAGGAGTTATCGTTGCCCTTGATACAGATGGTGATTTATTGAAAGAAGGGATAAAGGAAAAGCCACATATTATAAAGCCGAACCTCTGGGAGTTAAACAGGATTGCAAGAAGGAGGATAAGTTCTTTCAGGACACTTAAAGATATATTGGAACATTTTATATCTTATGGTATATCAACCATCCTTCTGACAAATGGTGAAAATGGAGCAGTCCTTTTTTCCAAAAAACACTTTCTTTATAGCAAGCCACCTTCTGTTAAGGTATTAAGTACCATTGGTTGTGGAGATACATTTCTTGCAGGTTTCCTTTACGGATATTGTAAAAATAAGCCACAGGAAGAATGTCTGCGACTGGCTGTGGCTGCTGGAACAGCAAAAGTTTTAAAAGAGGGGACCAGTATGCCGGACAGAAGGAATGTGATGGAGATAGTTAAAAAAGTGAAAGTTATTAATGCATCTGAAAGGACTATTTTACCTTTCTTTCAATAAGAGAATTATAACCGCTCCGATAATACTCTGAATAATAACACTTAAAAGAAAGACAATGGAAAGGGCAAAGGCATTTTCTTTTCCGATGAATGGCGAGAAAAAATAAACATAGGTAAACTCTCTTATACCAAGCCCACCAAGTGACGGTACAAGTGTCGCTGTCCAGATAAGAGGGATGTATATAAAAAACATAGAAATAGAAGAACTTCCTGACTGATTCCAGATTATAGAAATAGACATAAGATAATTATTTAAAATTGATATTGACTGCAAGAATAAACTTACAAGGATAGCATATAAAAGATATCTTCTTGCAGAAAAGTACCTGTTGAAGGCACTGTATGTATTTTCAAGGGTCTCTTTTAATCTGTCAGGGATAAATTTTTTAGCCATTAAATAGAAGATGGCTGCAAAAGTTCTGTATGAGAAAAACACAAAGATAAAGAGTAAAAAAAAGATTAGAAACAAAAGAAAGTATTTTACTTTTACAGAAATATTCGGAGTTAACAATCCTGCAACCGCTCCCATTGTTATCACTGTAAGGGCACCTATAAACCTGTCTATAATAACGGAACTACCCAAAATAAGTTTATTTTCTTCTCCCCTGACAAGATAAAATACCTTTACTATATCTCCCCCAGCACCTGTTGGCAGGAAATTGTTAAAAAGCATCCCTACCATATTTAGTTTCCAGATATTTATATATCGTATACTTTTCTGTCCCACCTGCCCTTTAAGAAGAATATACCATCTAAATGCAAGAGGGAAAGAGAGCAAGACCGCTATAAGAATAGATAGTACTGCAAGAGGAAGATAACATCCTTTAAGTGTCGTATAAAGCAGTGAGAGGTTAATCTTTCTGAAAACAAGATATAGAAAAAAGATACTTATAAGTACCTTTAAGAGCAGTTTCAATCTATCTTTTCCCATCTTCCTCTACCGGTGCTGTTTTTATTTTTCTGGCGTATTCCTCTTTTATCCTGTGTAAGATACCATTTACAAACTTTGAAGATTCCTTTGTACTGTACTTTTTTGCCAGTTCTATTGCTTCATTGATAGAAACCAGTTCAGGTATTGTCTCAACAAATAACATCTCATAAATAGCAAGACGCATAATGTTCCTATCTATATATGGCATCCTTTTAATTGACCAGTTTATAGAATATCCTGATATTTTCTCATCTATAACAGGTAGGTTTTTAATAGTCCCTTTTATAAGAAGACGGGTAAAATCTGCTATTTCTTCATCTTCTATACACTGTTCTTTCAGGAAGGAATTGATGACATCTTCACTGAACTTGTTTAATTCATCCCTTATCTCCATCTGATAAAGAAATGCCAGCGCCAGTTCTCTTGCTTTCCTTCTTTTCATCTGTCAATTTTTTAATCTATCAATCTGCTAACCTGTTTTTATAAGAGTGTTTTAAGATTTGCCATCTCAATAGATGAAAGTGCTGCAAACCATCCTTTGTTTCCCATCTTTGTCCCTGCCCTTTCTATTGCCTGATCTGTTGAGTCCGCTGTAACAATCCCGAAAGATACAGGTGTCTTACCCTGCATATTCAGTTGTGCTACCGCCCGTGCTATCTGGGAACTGACATACTCAAAGTGTGGGGTCTCCCCTCTTATTATCGCCCCCAGACATATAACAGCATCATATCTTTCACTTTCAGCCATCTTTGAGACAGCAAAGACCGCCTCAACACTACCGGGCACCCATACAATATCAATATTCTCTTCACTTCCATTGTGCCGCTTAATACAATCAATCGCACCTTCCAGAAGATGCTTTGATATAAACTCATTGAATCTGCTGACAACAATTCCAAATTTTTTCCCCTTTGCATCTAAAATTCCTTCCTTTATCTTCATATCCACCTCCCTTTACTATATAATAATATGCCCCAATTTTCTTTTTTTCGTTTCTATATATCCCTTACAGTGAGAAGTATATTCTACCACAATCGGTACCCTTTTTACTATTTTTATCCCATATCCTTCAAGTCCTACAACCTTTCTTGGGTTATTTGTAAGGAGCCGTATCCTTGTGAGTCCGAGGTCTGTAAGAATCTGCGCGCCAATACCATAGTCCCTCAGGTCTTCTGGAAAACCAAGATGGAGGTTTGCCTCAACTGTATCAAGTTTTTTTCTTTCCTGAAGGTAGTATGCCCTCAGTTTGTTTTCCAGTCCTATGCCTCTCCCTTCCTGTGGGAGATATATGAGCACCCCTCTACCCTCCTTTTCTATCATCTGCAGTGCTTTTTCCAGTTGCTTCCCACAGTCACACCTTAAAGAATGGAAAATATCACCTGTAAGGCACTGTGAATGGACACGGACAAGAATACTATCATTTTTATCTTTCAGTTTAAGGTTCCCCTTTACAAGTGCAAGGTGCGGATTACCCTCTATCTTATCCCTGTAAAGCACAAGTTTAAACCTGCCAAAATTAGTTGGAAGATTTACTGATAGAACCCTTTCTACTAACTTTTCTCTTTTCCTCCGGTATTCAATCAGGTCCTTTATCGTAATAATCCTCAATCTATGCTTTTTTGCAAACTTTATAAGGGCTGGAACGCGTGCCATTGTCCCATCATCCTTCATTATCTCGCATAACACCCCTGAAGGATATAGCCCTGCAAGTTTTGCTATATCCACTGCTGCTTCTGTATGGCCTGCCCTTACAAGGACACCTCCATCTTTTGCTCTGATAGGAAATATATGCCCTGGTCTTGCAAGGTCTTCTGGCTTTGTATCCTTATCTATCAAAAGTTTTACTGTCAGCGACCTATCTGATGCAGAGATACCTGTTGAGCCACCTTTTGCAGGGTCAACAGAAACAGTAAAATCAGTCCTGTGGAGTGCAGTGTTATCTGAACTCATTGGAGGAAGTTTTAACTGTTCTATCCTTTCTGGTGTAAGCCCGACACATATAAGCCCGCGGGCATACTTTGCCATAAAGTTTATATCTTCAGGAGTAACCTTTTCGGATGCCTTTACAAGGTCACCTTCATTTTCCCGTGCCTCATCATCAACAATAATAACAAACTTCCCTTTTCTTATATCTTTTATCGCTTCCTCTATTGTGCTAAAAACCTTACTCATCTCTTTTCCTTTTTATATCCCTCTCCTTTCTACTCTCTCTCCATAAAACAGAGAGACGTGGTAAGAAGTTAAGGGTTTTTGTTCATGTTTTCTACATATTTTGCCATAATGTCCAGTTCTATATTGACAATATCCCCTGGTCTTCTGTGTTTTATATTTGTATGCTCCATTGTATAAGGGATAACAAAAATTTTTATTTCTCTCCCATTAACTTCTGCAACTGTAAAAGAGATACCATCAATACCGATAGAACCACGGCAAACTACATACTTTTGGAATTTTTCAGGGATATAAAACCTAAGGATAGCGCTATCTTTTTCTCTATGCAGATATTGTAAAGGTGTTTTAAAGTCAATATGTCCTGTTAACATATGCCCACCTATCCTCTCCCCTAACCTCATAGCCCTTTCAAGGTTCACATAGTCCCCTGCCCTTGCATCTGAAAAGTTCGTCTCTTTCAGTGTCTGCCTGCTTAAAGAAACTGTAAAAACATTATCTTTTGTCTTTTCTACTGTAAGGCATACACCATTGACAGAGATACTATCACCCTCTTTCAGGTCTTCAAAAACCTTATCTCCTGTGATATCACAGACACTCACTCCACCTGAAGAAATAATCCTTCTTATCCTTCCAACCTCTTCAATTATCCCTGAAAACATATCCTGCCCCTTATAAAAAAGTCATCCCTGAGCATCTTTGTCTCATAATACTCTACCTTTACCGCTTCAGAGATACATTCCCTTCCTTTACCTGCTATAGGAGAAAGAGAGGTATTTCCACCGAGTATTTTGTTTGCTGTAAATACCATTACCTCGTCGGCGAGTTTCTCTTCCCAGAATGATGTAAAGGTATAACTTCCACCTTCTACCATAATGATACCTATCTCTCTCTTGTAAAGTTCCTCCATCAATAACTTCAGGTTCAATCTGCCTTGTTCCTCTGGAACCCTTACTACATCACATCCTCTTTCCCCTATAAAATATCTTATCCTCTCCTCTTCCACTTTTTCTGAAACCACAAGCAAAATTTTACTGTTATGGTTTTTCCATATCTTACCCTCTTCTGGGATTTTAAGATAGGGATCTATTATTATCTTCCAGTATCTTTTCCTATTCAGGATATCTTTCTTCGTCTGGTAGGCGGGTGCTATATAATCAAGAGATGGATTATCCCTTATTACTGTCTTTATACCAACCACAATACCATCTACCTCAAACCGTAAGCGTTTAACAAAGTCCCGCGTATCTTGACCCGTAATCCATTTTGAACTACCTTTACAAGTGGCTATCTTTCCATCAATTGTCTGTGCCCACTTCCAGATTATATAAGGCCTTTTTTTAGTAATATATGTGATATATGGTCTGTTTAATACCTCTGCCTCTTCTCTCAAAATATTTGTTCTTACAGCAATTCCATTTTTTTCTAACTCTTTAATCCCCTTACCTGCTACCAGCGGATTTGGGTCTTCAATTGAACATATAACCTCTTTTATCCCTGCTTCTATAATTGCCTTTGTACAGGGCGGCGTCTTCCCATAATGACAGCACGGTTCAAGATTAGCATAAAGGGTTGCACCCTTTGCTTTATCTCCTGCCTCTTTAAGTGCTTCTATCTCACCGTGAGGCATACCGAATGCTTTATGCCAGCCCTTTCCCACAATCTGTGAGCCCTTTACTATCACTGCCCCTACCATAGGATTGGGGCTGACCAAACCCTTACCTTTTTCAGCAAGTTTCAGTGCTTCCTTTATAAACTTCTTATACTCTCTCATTCTTTATTTATCTCCACAACACACTTAAGTACTTCACCACTTCTTACCATCTCTATACCCTGATTTATATCTTCTAAAGGAACAATGCGGGAGATAAATTTTTCCGCTTCTATCTTTCTCTCTGAAATAAGTTTTGCTGCTTTAACGAAATCCCTTCTATTTGATGCAAATGCGCCGAATACAGAGAGTTCCTTATAATGTATAATGTTTGCATCTATATTGATAAATGAATCATCCTTAGGAAGCCCTCCAAATAAACTAATCCTTCCTTTTGAACCGAGTATTTCAAGTCCTTCAATCTGCGCCTGTTTTGCAGGGCAGGCGGTAATGACAACATCTGCTCCATAGCCACTTGTAAGTCGCATAATCTCCTCTTTTACATTAGTCACTTTTGGATTAAGCAGGATAATATCCCTGAAGTTTTTCCCGAACTTTTCAAGCCGTTCATATGCAGGGTCTACCATTATAACTTTTGTTGCATCCTCTGCCTGAGCAATGACAGCATGCATAAACCCTATAGGACCTCCACCGTATATAACTACTGTATCCCCTTGCCCTATGTTAAGATAGTTCTGCCCGTTGATTACACAGGAAAGTGCCTCTATAAGGGCGCCCTCTTTCAGTGAAAGGTTCTCCGGTAGTTTAATCACTGCCTGCTGTTCCACTGCGGGGGCGGGTATTATAAGGTATTCAGCATAGCCACCTGGATAGAAATATCCTATCGCCTTTGTATCAGGGCAGAGATTATAAAACCCTTTACTGCACATCTTACATTTCCCGCAACCGATAGATGTCACTGTCGTTATCTTATCCCCTATCTTTATTGGCTCGGGATACCTTACATCTTCTCCAATCTCTTCTATCACACCTGTAATCTCATGCCCTATCACAGCAGGAGGAATAACCTTCTTATGCCCTGAAAGATATATCCTTACATCAGTCCCGCAGATAGCACAGTAATGGACCTTTACCTTTATCTCATTGTTCCCGCAGGCAGGTGTTTTAATCTCTTCAACCCTTATATCTTTTATCCCGTAATATACCGCTGCTTTCATATTCCTCCCTTTTGTTATGGTAAAATATTTTTATGAGAAAATTTTTATTTTTATTACTTGTTTTTCTACCTCCATCCTTCTCTGGAAATCTGCCCGCTCTCTATTTTACCCCAAACCGCAAAACAGACAAAATAATTATCTCTCTTATTGAAGGTGCGGAAAGTTCAATATATATCGCAGGGTATTCTGTATCGTGGGAAAAGATGATAGAACTGCTGAACAGGAAAAAAGAGAATATAGATATAAAGATTTTGACAGATAGAGAAACAAAATGGATCTTTAAAGATATTGTAAGGATATACAGCAAGCCAGGACTTTTCCATCCAAAGTTTATAGTGGTGGATAAAAAATACGTGCTTATCGGTTCCGGTAATTTCACAGATGATGGTATATATCTCCACCATAACCATTTTTTACTTATAAAGGACAGAGATATGGCGGACTTTTTCAACAAAAAATTCCTTTCCTGGTGGGATGATAAACCTGCAGAAGAACCCGAAGTATATAAGGATAGATTATACCAGATATATTTTTCTCCTGAAACAAACTGTGAGTCCATCATAATTCAGAATATATCAAATGCTAAAAAAACCATACACTTCATCCACTACCAGTTCACATCAGAGGAGATTGCAAAAGTTATAATAAGAAAAAAACTATCCGGGGTAGATATTTATGGGATAGTAGAACCATCCAGTATAGAACCCTACTCTGTGTTCTATCCACTTCTTGACTATGGCTGCAGATTAAAGAAAAGCAATAGGGCTGGCTTTCTCCATGACAAACTATTTATTATTGATGACGAAATAGTTATTACTGGTTCTTACAATCCTACTGCTTCTGCAAGAAGAAATACAGAATGCCTCTTGATAATAAAAGACAAAGAGACAGCAAAAAAACTCCTTAAAGAGTGGAAAAAGTTATGGCTTTTTTATAGTGTAAAATCATAAGTTTGATCACGAATTATCTTATCTGTCCCACCTGTCTCACCTTTACAAACTTCCCTTTCTGGTATGACTCCTTTGCAGCAAGGCAGGTATAGACACTCGCCAGTCCTGTCTCTATAGGTGTGCGGGATTTGTATCTGCTGTCCTTTACAAGTTTCACAACGTCCCTTGCAAGTTCAATATCTCCACCCCCATGGCCTCCTGCAGGGTCAGGTTTAATAACATCAGAAAATGGTTTGTGGTGCCTTGTATAGTCAATCTGGTTTTTATACCAATCAAATTTTACAGTTCCCATATATCCGCTTACAGTTGAACCCCTTGCACCTGCATCCCTCTTTGTAAAAAATACCTGCGTATATATCCCATGTGCACCTGATGGAAACTCAAATATAGCACTGGAAGTATCCTCATTTGTTCCTGTTTCTATAGACCCGCAGTCAATACTGAAGACACAGGGATGGTCCTCCCCATGGTATGACTTACTCCTTTTCCTGTTTTCAGGACTTTCAAGACAGGTCTCTGTCTCTTTACACTGTGAACATCTCAAGCCAGATGGTTTTTTGCCGCCATATACCTTCTGGAATGTTACCATTGCTCCTATCCTTACAATCGGCATATCCATAAGGTACATTATGTAGTCAAAGTCATGGGTTGCCTTCTGAAGAAATAGTCCTTGTGTGATTTTATAGTTACGGTACCCCTGCTCCCAGTAAACAGCACCATATGGTACATAGTTCCATGCCATAATATGGACCGGCTCTCCTATCCCATCTTTCTCTATCAGTTCCCTTGTAAAAACACATAGAGGAGAAACCCTTAAAGGAAAACTCACGACCACCCTGCATCTTGAATTTTCAAATGCCTTTTCCAGTGCAACTGCCTGTTTCATATCAATAGCAACCGGCTTTTCAAGGAAAAGGGGTATGTCATATTTTGCTGCCTGTATTGCATAAGGGGTATGAAGGTTACATCTTGTCCCTATAAAAAGAGCATCTGGTTTTGCCTTCCTTATCATCTCATCAAGTGTCTTATAAAACACAGCCCTTTGTCTGTCCTCCTCTGAAAGCCGTTCTCTTACACCTTTTTCATCAGGGTCAACAATTCCTGTTATACGGATATCCGGCTCCACCTCTTTTAATGCACCATATATAACTCCTCTTGCCCTTCTCCCAAATCCTATCACTCCTATATTCATTATTTCTCCTTTCCAGTATTTTATGCCAACCCGTATAAGATTATTTTAAACTTTATAATATGTCAAGATGTTGATTGAACACAGAAATATGATATATTAAAGACAGAGGATATGATAAAATAAAGGGGTAAAATGATTATTTTTGCAACAAGGAGAAATTTATGGGAGATATAATACATATAAAGCCACATCATTTTATTGATATCATTGCCTCCTTTGACAATAAAGAGATATTTTCACCACATAAATATGGACATGCACAACATATAATTGCAAAGAAGATTTTTACTGAAAAACAGATAATACTGATTATGGAATTAGGTATAGATGATATATGCAATCCCTGTATTCACAATATAAACGGTATTTGCGATGATATTATAGATACATCTTTCAGACCGAAAGCCCCGAAATCAAAGAACGAGTGGAATCTATTGATTGACAGGAGGTGGTGCGAACGGCTAAATATAAAACAGGGCGATAGATTAACCCCAATTCAATTCTGCTATCTGCTTAAAGAAAAAGGAGAAGATATATCAGATATTTACAGAGAACTGCCACCTGATAGAATTATTAAAAAACAGGTGCAGATAAAAAATGGGATAGAATATTATCTCCATTTTTTCGTAAATCCTTACTGAACCCCGTCAAAGACCAATAGATTTTCCCCTCACCCTTCTTGCCCTTACGGGCTTCGGTCACCCGCCTCACCAACTCGGCGGGCGTGCCAGTAGAGGCTCTTTACTCATCGCATTGGCACCCCTCTCCCCTCACCCATACCCTCTCCCCGCAGGGGCGAGGGGAAAGAGGAAACCCCTCACCCTACCCCTCTCCCCGCAGGGGCGAGGGGAAAGAGGAAACCCCTCACCCATACCCTCTCCCCGCAGGGGCGAGGGGAAAGAGGAAACCCCTCACCCATACCCTCTCCCCGCAGGGGCGAGGGGAAAGAGGAAACCCCTCACCCTACCCCTCTCCCCGCTGCGCGGGGCGAGGGGAAAGAGGAAACCCCTCACCCTACCCCTCTCCCCGCTGCGCGGGGCGAGGGGAAAGAGAGGAGACCCCTTCCCTTTTCCCTCTCCCCTCAGGGGAGAGGGTATGGGTGAGGGGCAAAAAGAGGGTTTAGGGTGTGAGGACTCTTGAACAAAAAATTAAATGAAAAAGTGTTACCTGTCTACCCTATCTGTGCGCTAACTTGACAGGAAAGAATAA
>JAMWCZ010000034.1 GCA_023819225.1 Candidatus Omnitrophota bacterium | reverse complement strand
TTCTCTATGCCCCTTAAAAGCAACCCTACATTGTCTCCTGCTACACCTTCATCTAATTCCTTCCTGAACATCTCTATCCCTGTAACTACCGTCTTTTTGATATCATGGGATAACCCTATAACCTCAACAGTATCCCCTACCTTTACCTTGCCTCTCTCTACCCTGCCTGTTGAAACAGTCCCACGACCTGTAATGGAAAATACATCCTCTACAGCCATCAAAAATGGCTGGTCAACAGGCCTGGGCGGCTCAGGTATATAACTGTCAACCGCATCCATCAATTGGTAAATACTACCACACTTGTCACACTCAGGATTACCACAACCACACTCTAAACACTTTAAAGCACTACCCTTTATTATCGGAATCTCATCACCGGGGAACCCATACTTGCTTAATAATTCCCTTAACTCTATCTCTACAAGTTCCACCAGTTCCTTGTCCTCCATCTGGTCCATCTTGTTCATATATACTACTATCGCAGGAACTTCTACCTGCCTGGCAAGTAATATATGCTCCCGTGTCTGTGGCATAGGTCCATCAGGAGCACTAACTACAAGTATTGCTCCATCCATCTGCGCAGCACCAGTTATCATATTCTTGATGTAGTCAGCATGCCCCGGACAATCTATGTGTGCATAGTGCCTCTTTTCTGTCTCATATTCTATATGGGATATGTTGATTGTTAATCCCCGTTCCTTCTCCTCAGGTGCCTTGTCTATCTCTTCATATTTGGTGAACTTCGCCTGCCCCTTCTTGCTTAATACCATAGTTATAGCACTGGTCAGTGTCGTCTTACCATGGTCTACATGACCTATCGTCCCTATGTTTACATGTGGCTTGCTCCGAACAAATTTCTCCTTCGCCATTTCTTTTTCCTCCTTGTTTTCTAATTTGTTTCGTTGTCTTTTTCTGAAATCTTCTCATCCAGAAACAGTATTATATCTTACCTGCTTATTATTTTTTTCATCTCTGTTTCTGGAACAACTTCATAATACAAAGGTTCTATTATATAACTTCCTCTTCCTTGTGTCAATGACCTCAATACAGTTGCGTATCCAAATATATTTCGTAAAGGGACATATCCATCTACAATTTTAAAACCACTATGCGTTTTAATCTGTTCTATCTTGCCATTTCTGATATTAAAGTCAGCCAGTGTCTCTCCCAGAAATTCTTCTGGCACTGAAAGTTCTATTTTCATTATGGGTTCAAGTATAACAGGTACAGCTTTTCTACATGCGTCCATGAAAGCCATTGAAGCAGCAATTTTATAGGCGATTTCGTTGGAATCAACAGGATGGTAGGAACCGTCTATAAGTTTAACCTTTACATCTACAACAGGTACTCCTAACAGCACACCACATTCCATTGCTTCATAAATACCTTCCTCTATAGGAGTGATAAACTGAGCAGGAATTTTGCTCTCGCCTACAAGATTTTCAAATGCAAATTTCTCTCCCCTGGGAAGCGGTTCCACCATTAGAACAACATGTCCGTAATGCCCTCTATCCTTTTCTGTGCCTTTCTTGATAAATTTCCCTTCTCCTTTTGCCACAATGGTAATAGTTTCTCTATATGCTACTTCAGGTTTACCTACCCGGACATTAAGTTTATATTCCCTTCTTAATCGTTCTGCTATAACCTCTATATGTAATTCTCCCATTCCCATAAGGATTGTCTGCCCTGTTTCCTCATCTACTTTAATTTTTATGGTTGGGTCTTCTTCTGCTATTTTTAAAAGAGCACCATATACCTTATCCTGTTCTGACTGTGTTTTTGGTTCTATAGATACATATATTACCGGTTCAGGGAATTCCAACTTTTCAAAAAGGATTGGATTATCTTTGTCCGCAATTGTATCACCTGTATAACTTTTTTTCAGCCCTGCAATAGCAACAATATCCCCTGCTATTGCCTCTTCTTTTTCATAATATCTATCTGCATGGACCTCAAAGATTTTCATAATTCTCTCTTTACAGTTTCTCGTCCAGTTATAAACACTGTACCCCCTCTTTAATATCCCTGAATAGACCCTTGTATATACCATCCTCCCTTTATGTGGTTCATTGTAAACTTTAAATGCATACATAGAAAGCTTTTCTTCTTCCGAAGGAAATCTACCTGTTCGCTCTCCATTCAATGGATTTATCCCTTCTATTTGCCCTCTGTCAACAGGAGATGGTAAATAGTCCACTATAGCATCCAGAAGCAGCAAAGTTCCCTTGTTTCTCAGTGATGCTCCACAGAAAAGAGGGAAGAATTTACATCCCAGCGTTCCTTTTCTTATGGCGTATTTTAAGTCAGAGGTATTTATATCTTCGCCATCAAGATACTTCTTCATAATTTTTTCATCAATATCAGCAGTTTTTTCAATAAGTATATTTCTATGATTTATAAATTCCTCTCTTATATTTTCAGGTATTTCTTTTTCTATAACCACTCTTTCATCTTCAGAAGGGTAAAAAATAGTTTTACCCTTTACAATATCAACTATTCCCTGAAAATCATCTCCTGAAAACACAGGCAGATGAAGAATTAATGGACTGACGTGAAGTTTCTGGTCAATCTCTTTTATTACTCTGAAAAAATCAGCCCCTGTTCTATCCATCTTATTTATATATATCAGTCGTGGTATGTTATATTTGCTACTCTGTCTCCATACTGTCTCTGACTGTGGTTGAACTCCTCCTACCCCACAAAAAATTGTTATGGCACCATCCAGAACCCTTAATGCTCTTTCTACTTCCACGGTGAAATCAACATGTCCAGGAGTATCAATAATGTTTATTCTATAGTTCTTCCAGTAACAGGTGGTCGCGGCAGCAAAAATTGTTATACCGCGTTCCTTCTCCTGGTCCATCCAGTCCATTACCGCTGTTCCTTCATCCACCTCTCCTATTTTGTAGGTTTTACCAGTGTAAAATAATAACCTCTCCGTAGTAGTTGTCTTACCCGCGTCTATGTGTGCTATTATCCCAATATTTCTTATTTTTTTTATCTCATCCATAACTTTATAAAGAAATAAAACAGGCACAGAGTTATAAACCTAAAACTATAAATTCCAAACTCTAAATAACTAATTATTTTGAATCTGGAATTTTTTTATAGTATTCATAACTTTGTGCCTGAACTTACCATCTGTAATGGGCAAAGGCGCGGTTGGATTCAGCCATCTTATGGGTGTCTTCTTTTTTCTTCACGCTTGTTCCTTCGCCTTTTGCCGCCTCAAGAAATTCATCTACAAGTTTCTCTGCAATACTCTTACCTTTTCTTGACCTTGCAGCTTCAATTATCCATCTTATTGCCAGAGCAAGACTTCTTCTTGGAGGTACTTCTACAGGAATTTGATAGGTCGCCCCCCCAACCCTTCTCGGCCGTACTTCAAGTTTTGGCTTTACATTGTTTAATGCCTTTTTAAAAACAGATAGCGGGTCTTCTTTTGTCTTTTCCGCTATTATATCCATTGCATCATAAAATAGTCTACATGATACGCTTTTTTTCCCATCTTTCATAAGCACATTTATAAAAGCGAACACTTCAGGATCGTTATATTTAAAATCTCCTTTCAACTCTCTTTTTTCTGCTCTCTTCCGTCTTGGCATTTTTAACCCCCTGCTTTCTTCTCATCTTTTTCCGATGGTTTCTTTGCTCCATATTTTGACCGTGATTTTTTTCTTCCTTCTACTCCTCCTGCATCAAGGATGCCACGGAGAATATGGTACT
The DNA here is from genome assembly GCA_023819225.1 of Candidatus Omnitrophota bacterium. Classification (GTDB taxonomy): domain Bacteria; phylum Ratteibacteria; class UBA8468; order B48-G9; family JAFGKM01; genus JAAYXZ01. The sequence goes on along the minus strand of JAMWCZ010000034.1, from coordinate 11,136 downwards.
TAACACCTGGCAGGTCTCTTACCCTTCCCCCTCTCACAAGAACGATTGAGTGCTCCTGAAGGTTGTGACCAATGCCGGGTATATATGCAATTACCTCTTTCCCGTTGGTTAATCTTACCTTTGCAATCTTTCTTAATGCTGAGTTGGGTTTCTTGGGTGTTACTGTTTTTACATAAAGGCAGACACCACGTTTTTGTGGATTCCTCTCAAGTGCTGTTGATTTTGATTTTCTTTGTTTTGCCCTTCTTTTCTTTTTTAAAAGCTGATTATAAGTAGGCATATATCCTCCCCTATTTTTTCAGTGTTTCTTCTTCAAAAACCGGTTCAGAAACAGATGTTTCTAACTCTCCTTTTGTGAACAATCCTGTCCCTGATGGAATTAATCTTCCAAGGATAACATTTTCTTTAAGTCCTTCAAGATGGTCATCTGCACCTAATATTGCGGCATTGGTTAAGACCTTCATTGTTTCCTGGAAGGATGCTGCTGATATAAAACTTTCACTGGAGAGAGCTACCCTTGTAATTCCTAAAATCTGGGGACTGAAAGTAGCCGGTTTTTTATTCTTTGGTAATGACTCATTAATTTTTTGTATCTTCACCCTGTCTATTTCTTCTCCTTCAAGTAGATAGGTATCTCCAGGGTCTTCCACTCTAACTTTTGAAAGCATCTGGCGGATTATTATCTCTATATGTTTATCATTTATCATAACTCCTTCAACTCGGTAGACACTCTGGATTTCGTTCAATAGATATTCCTGTACTTTCTTCTCACCTTCAATTTTCAGTATATCCTTGAGAACCACATGACCGTCTGTAATTCTCTCTCCTGCTTTTACAATATCTCCACTACCAACCAGAAGATGCTTGCCAGGTGGTATATCATATTCTTTACGGCTACCTGTTTCAGGGTTATAGACAATAACTTTTCTTGTTCCTCTTTCTCCCGGGAGTACCTCTACCCTTCCTTCAATTTCACTTAGTATAGCGGGATTTTTTGGTGTGCGGGCTTCAAATAACTCTGTAACTCTGGGAAGACCGCCGGTGATATCCTGTACCCTTCTTTCTATTCTGAATATCTTTGCAAGTATATCTCCAGGATAGACCTTATCTCCTTTTTCTACCATAATATGGGCATCCTCCGGGATATGATATGCCCCTAATTTATTCTCTTTATCGTCCAGTATAATAATCTGTGGGTCCATTTCTTCTTTATGCTTTATGACGATTTTCCTTCTGATACCTGTTGTAGGATCTATCTCTTCTTTTACTGTCTTTCCTACCGTTATATCTTTATACTCAACAATTCCTTCATACTCTGAAATCACAGGTATTGAATATGGGTCCCAGTGGACAATTACTTTTCCTGATTCAACTTTCTGTCCATTTTTTACAAGAATTTCTGCACCAACTCTAAGGGTATATGTCTCTATCTCCCTTCCTCTTTCATCATAAAGTCCTATCTTGCCTTCTCTCTGGATAACAACATCCCTGCCCTTTCTGTTCTTAACGACCTTCAAATTTTCAAGATATTTTACTATACAGTCCTGGGGTGCTTTATATGAAGAAGCTCCTGTGCTTCTTGATGCCGCTCCGCCTGTATGGAATGTTCTCAGTGTTAGCTGTGTTCCAGGTTCACCAATTGATTGAGCGGCTATTATTCCAACCGCCTCCCCTATATTTACAAGTTTCTTTCTTGAAATGTCCCATCCATAACACTTAGCACAGATACCTTTTTCTGAACGGCAGGTAAGGACAGACCTTATCCTTATTTTATTTATCCCTGCTTCAATAATTGCCTGTGCTTTTTCCTCATCTATAACCTCTCCAGCACGTACAATAACTGTATCAGTTACAATATCAACTATATTGTCCAGAGCAACCCTTCCTTTAATTCTATCTTTTAATGAAAGTATTTCTTCATCTCCGAGTGTAAGTGAACTGATAAGAATTCCTTCCATACTACCACAATCTTCCTCTCTAATAATAACAGAATGAGATACATCTACCAGTTTTCTGCTTAAATATCCGGCATCAGATGTCTTGAGAGCAGTATCAACCAGTCCCTTTCTTCCTCCATGTACAGATATAAAATATTCAAGAAGAGAAAGGCCTTCCTTAAAATTCTTTTTTACAGGTGTTTCAATAATCTCTCCTATTTCTCCTGTAACCTTTTTAGGTCTTATCATCAGTCCCCGTATTCCCATTAATTGGTTTGCCTGTGACTTATTACCTCTTGCTCCAGAAGATACCATTAAAAATATAGGATTTATTCTAAATGGTTTTGTAGAAATATCCTTTCTCAATGTTGAAACTACTGCCTGCTGTATTTCATTCGTAACAGAAGTCCAGAGGTCTACCAGTTTATTGTATCTTTCCCCTTCAGAGATAATCCCTGACTGATAGTTTTTCTTTATCCTTGATACTTCTTTCTCTGCTTCTGAGATGATGGTATCTCTGATTTGAGGTATCTTGAGGTCATCTATTCCTATGGTTATACCACCCTTGGTGGAAAATATAAATCCCAGGTCTTTAACCTTATCAAGAAATTTTACGGTTGCTTCATATCCACATTTTTTCATTATCTCTTCTATTAACTTTTCCAAGTCGGAACTGTAAAATACTTCGTTTTTGTAAGAAATATCTGGAGGGATAATCTCATTAAATATTATTCTTCCTGCTGTGGTTGTTATAATCTCTCCAGTATCACATCTGACCTTTATAGGCCTGTGCAATTCAATATAGCCGAGTTCATACAGATAAATTGCTTCATTGAAACTTGAAAAGATGCGGGGATACTCTTCTTCTTCACTCATAACTGTAAGGTAAGCACAACCCATAACAATATCTCTTGTAGGAGAAACGATGGGCTTACCACTTGCGGGTGATAATATATGAGTTGTGGATTTTAAAAGAAGTTCTGCCTCAAGACATGCTTCAGGGGTGAGTGGAAGATGGACGCTCATAGTATCACCGTCAAAATCAGCGTTAAACGCAGGGCATACAAGCGGATGGATTTTTATTACATTACCTTCTATAAGTCGCGGTTCAAATGCCTGGATACTGAGACGGTGAAGTGTTGGTTGTCTGTTTAACAATACCGGGTGATGTTTACTGACCTTCTCCAGAACTTCCCAAACTTCAGGTCTGTTTTCTCTGATGGCTTTTTTCGCACTTCCCAGTGTATGGAAATACTCCCTTTTTCTCAACTCTTTTAGAACAAATGGTCCAAAAAGCTCCAGAGCCATCTCTTTAGGTATTCCACATTCATTAAGTTTTAACTCTGGACCAACAACAATTACTGCCCTGCCTGAATAATCCACCCGTTTTCCCAGCAGATTTTGTCTGAACCTGCCCTGTTTGCCTCTGAGGGCATCTGCAAGTGATTTAAGTGGTCTTCTGCCCTTACCAAGGATAGGATTACCGTGTTTCCCGTTGTCAAACAGAGCATCAACTGCTTCCTGGAGCATCCTTTTTTCATTTCTTACAATAATATCCGGTGCTTGTAGTTGAATGAGTTTTTTAAGACGATTGTTTCTGTTTATTACTCTCTGATAGAGGTCATTCAAATCGGATGCAACAAATCTTCCGCCATCAAGAGGAAGGAGTGGTCTTAGGTCCGGAGGTATCACCATAATAATACTGGTAATGAAGTATTCTGGATGTATTCCAGTTTTAATAAGTCCCTGAACCATTCGTAGTTTCTTTACAAGATTGCGCCTTGTCCCATAAGAAGAAGATATTTTTTTCTTCCGCAGTTGCTGTTTGATATCATCTTCCATAGAATGCAAATCAACTTTTTTAAGTAGTGCCTGTATTGCTTCTGCACCTATGCCTGCTTTAAATTTGTTCCCATATTTTTCAAGATTGTCGTGATATTCTTTCTCCGTAAGGAGTTCTTTCTCTTTTAAAGGAGTATTTCCCGCATCTATAACTATATATCTTTCGTAATAAAGGACCATCTCAAGTTCAGACCTTGCCATATCAAGAAGAAGTCCCATCCAGTTGGCAGTGCTTTTGAATAACCATACATAAGATACAGGTGTGGCAAGTTCTATATGCCCCATCCTTTCCCGTCTGACTCTTGCTGTGGTAACTTCTACGCCGCATCTATCACATATTATTCCTTTATATCTTTGCTTCTTATACTTTCCACATGAACATTCATATTCCCTTACTGGTCCAAAGATTTTTTCACAGAATAGTCCTTCTCTCTCTGGCTTAAATGTTCTATAGTTTAATGTTTCCGCCTTTTTCACCTCTCCATGAGACCACTGACGCATTGTGGTGGGAGTGGTAATCTTTATAGTAGCAATTTCTTTTTCTTTACCGTTCTCTTTTATTTTTTCAATTCGCAAGTCAAGTCCCAATCCCTGCAACTCTTTTTTAAGGACATTAAAGGACTCAGGTATATTATTTCCTGTATAATTCAGACCCTTTGCAATACTTTCATACATCAATTTTCTTCCTTCAGTATCATCACTTTTAACAGTAAGCATCTCTTTAAGGATATGTGCTGCTCCATAACCTTCCAGTGCCCAGACCTCCATCTCTCCAAGTCGTTGCCCTCCGAACTGTGCTCTACCTCCTAATGGCTGCTGGGTTATAAGAGAATATGAGCCTGTACTTCTTGCGTGTATCTTTTCATCAGCAAGATGTTTCAGTTTCATCATATACATATAACCAACAGTTACCGGCTGGTCAAATGGTTCTCCTGTTCTACCATCATATAATAGATCTTTCCCATCTTCAGACAATCCAGCTTTTCTGAACAATTCTTTTATTTCCCATTCTGTAATGCTTGCAAATACAGGTACATTCATATCATAGCCCAATGCTTTTAGCACTTTCCCTAAGTGAATTTCCAATACCTGTCCTATATTCATTCTTGAAGGGACCCCTAAGGGATTTAAAATCATATCCACAGGAGTTCCATCTTTCAGAAATGGCATATCTTCCTCTGGAAGTATCCTGGAAACCACTCCTTTGTTTCCATGTCTTCCACTCATCTTATCTCCTACATCTATTTTCTTTTTAACCGCAATCTCCACAACCACTTTGGTTATAACATCAGAGTCAAGTTCATGTCCTTTCTTTATTTTGAATATTTCATTTTTAAGATTCTTTTCAAGATTTTTAAGTTCTGTATTTCCTATATCAACAATTTTTTGTGCTATTTCTCTATGCTTACCTGTTAATTTACTTATAAATTTTTCCCAGCTTTCTGGACTTGCTAATACCCGATGTTTTATTTTTTCTTTTTCTGTGAGTTTCTTTAACTCTTCAGTAACAACCTTTTTTACAGCAGATTCTTTTGCTTTGTAACGAGCTTCTATCTCTTTAACTGTTCTATTTATTTCTGCCTTTTCTTTCTCTGAAAGATTCTCCCTGCGGGTATATTTTCTTACATTGATAACCGTTCCTTTGATTCCAGGGGGGACCTTTAAAGATGTATTCTGGACATCTTTTGCTTTCTCTCCGAATATTACCCTTAATAGTTTCTCTTCTGGAGTGAGTTCTGACTCTCCTCTTGGTGTTACCTTTCCTACAAGTATGTCATCCGGTTCTACTTCAGCACCGACCCTTATAATTCCATTTTCGTCCAGATTCTTTAACCGTTCTTCTGGAGTATTGGGAAGGTCTGAAGTTATCTCTTCGGAACCAAGTTCTGTTTCTCTTGCTTCAATCTCAAACTCTTTTATATGTATGGAGGTGAACATATCTTCTTTTAATACCCTTTCGTTCAGGATAACAGCATCTTCGTAGTTATAACCCTGCCATGGCATAAACGCTACCAGCAGGTTTTTACCAAGTGCTAGTTCACCATTTTTTGAGGCAGATGGACCATCTGAAATTATTTGTCCTTTTAACACCCTGTCCCCTATACTTACCACAGGTCTCTGATGGAAACAGGTATCCTGATTTGTCCGGATAAAATTTTTAAGAAGATATACATCTTCTTCTTCCCATGGGAAAAAACCTTTCTCGTCTTTTTTTATCACTATTTTTTCACCGTCAACATAACTTACAATACCATCTGTTTTTGCTTTCACCACAACACCACTATCTCTTATGACATACTTCTCCATACCTGTTTTCACAAGAGGGCTTTCGTTTCTAATAAGTGGAACTGCCTGTCTCTGCATATTTGAACCCATAAGGGCACGGTTGGAATCATCGTGTTCCAGGAAAGGTATCAGCGATGCGCTTACACTTAGTATCTGGACAGGTGATATGCCAATATAGTCAATTTTCTCTCGTGACACCTCTTCAAAATTACCACCTTTTGTTCTAACTGTTAATTCCTCGGGAATAATTAGTTTTGTCTTCGGGTCTATCGGAGTATCAGGGGGAGCAATTATACACTCATCTTCTTTATCTGCCGAAAGATATTCTACATAATTTGTTACTCTTCCATTTTCTACTTTAAAATAGGGTGTTTTTATAAACCCTAAATTGTCTATCTGAGAATATACAGTGAGTGAATTTATAAGCCCTATATTGGCTCCTTCAGGTGTTTCTATGGGACATAGCCGTCCAAAATGGGTATAATGGACATCTCTCACTTCAAAACCGGCTCTTTTCTTCTCTCTAACAATAGCAGCAACTCTTCTCTTATGGGTTATTTCCGCAAGGGGATTTATCTTATCCAGAAATTGTGAAAGTTGGTTTCTGGCAAAGAAGTCGTTGACGACGGTCATAAAGACCCTGCCGTTTACTATATCTTGAGGTTTTATATTACTGGCTTTCCGTTTATCTACCATTACCATTTTCTCTTTGGAAAATCTTGCAAGCCGGATAAGTCCTTCGTAGACATATTCATTTATAATTTCAGCAGATACACGGACCCGTTTATTACCGAGATGGTCTATGTCATCAATTTCTCCTATACCTTTTTCTACAAGATTCAGAAGATACCTTGTTGTTTCTATTATGTCTTCTTCTCTGAGGTGCCTTTCTTTAAAATTAAGTCCTAATTTTTTATTTATCCTCTCCCTTCCTGCTTCTGAAAGGTCGTAACCTTCTTCTGTGAAAAGTAGCCCATAAAAATAATTTTCCGCCTCTTTAATAATTAAGGGGTACCCCGGTCGTAACTCTGAGTAAATCTTTTTTAACGCTTCCTCGCGTGTCTTTGTTTCGTCTCTTGCAATGGTTGTTGGTAGTACGGCATCTGTTTTTATCTTTGATGGGTCATCATAAAACATCCTGAGAATTTTTTCGTCTTCATATCCTAATGCTCTGAAAAATGTTGATAAAAGAATCTTTCGTCTGCCTAAATTAATTACAAGAAGGTTATGGGTATCAATATGCAATTCAACCCACATACCTCTGGCAGGATATATCCTGGCTGAATATACAGGTCCCTGAATTCCTATTTCTTCTTCTCTGCTGAAATATACACCAGGACATCTTTCAAGTTGATTGACTATCACTCGTTCTATCCCGTTTATAATGAAACTACCGTTCTCTGTCATCAACGGGATACTGCCTATATATATCTCCTGTTCTTTTATACTTTTAATCCTTAGTTCCTGTGTCTGTTTATCCTGCTCCTTTACAACAACCCGGAATTTAACCTTTAAACGTGATTCATAGGTTGTTTTTCTTTCAATGCATTCTTCAATAGTTTCGATAGGGTCTTCTAAGACATAATGGACATACTCCAGTGATAGAAGCCCATCTTCACTTTCTACAGGAAAAACTTTGTGAAAAAGTTCCTCAAGTCCAGATTTCTTTCTCTCTTCAGGATTTATGTCTTTCTGGAGAAATTCTAAATATGGGGTTTTTTGAACCCCTAACAAATCTGGAATCTCTATTCTCATTTTTTCTCCTTTTAAGGAGTTATTTATTATTTAACATCTACTTCTGCACCAATAGCAGTCATCTTTTTCTTTATTTCTTCTGCTTCCTCTTTACTTACTTTCTCTTTAAGTGGCTTTGGAAGAGATTCTACAAATTCTTTTGCTTCTTTTAATCCGAAGTTTGTTATTTCCCTTACCACTTTAATCGCCTGTATCTTGTTTGCTCCCGCTGACTTTAATATTACATCGAATGTGGTCTTTTCTTCTTTCTTTTCCTCCGCTACTCCAGCACCACCTGCCGGCATACTCATTATCGCCGCAGGAGCCATCATTCCTTCTACTCCGAACTTCTCTTCCAATTTTTTTGCAAGTTCAGAAAGTTCCAGAGCAGAAAGTTTTTCAATCTTTTCTACAATCTCATCCAATACGTTTTTTTCAACTTTCTCCATTTTTTCTCTCCTTTCTTTTATTTTCTGCTATCTGTTTGAAATCACTTATTACTCTTAACAGAGGGGAATTTAATGCATTTATAATTCTTCTCACAGGCATTCTCAAAATCCATACGACTTGAGATTGTATTTCTTTCTTTCTGGGGAGTTTTTCTATTAATGCTAATTCTGCCGAAGAAAAAAGTTTATTTCCAACAAGTGCTGCTTTAACATCCATTTTCCTGAACTGTTTCTGAAAGTCATAAATCTTTTTCACAATATCTATCTCATCATCCACATTTGCCCAGATAATAAATGCAGGTCCTCCTATATGTTTGCAAATATCTCCAAAATTAATTTTCTGGTATATCCTTTCCAGCAGGGTGTTTTTAACGACCTGCATTTTGCATCCTTTATCTTTCAATTCTTCTCTTATCTTTTGCATTTCAGGGACGGAAAGGCCTGAAAAACCAACAATGAGGTTTAAATTATTCTTCTGTATTTCATCACTCATCTTCTCTACGAATTCTTCTTTCTTCTTTTTAGTAAGTCGTTTCATTTTTTAAACTCCATGCTTTAAATTGTTTCAACATCCTTGAATATCTTTCCTGTATCAATCTTTAAAGGAGGTGACATAGTTAAAGAAAGAGTTACAGTACGGATATAATTACCTTTTACCGTAGAAGGTCTGGCTGAAAAAACTGCTTTTAAAGCTGCTTTTATATTTTCTATCAAGGCATCTTTATCGAATGATGCCTTACCCACAGGAATATGTAAATTGCCATCTTTGTCCATTCTAAATTCTATTCTTCCCTTTTTAAGTTCTGTTATAATGCCCTTTATATTTTTTGTTACCGTTCCACTTTTGGGATTTGGCATAAGACCGCGAGGGCCTAAAATTTTACCTAAAGGTGATACTACTTTCATCATTTCAGGTGTTGCTACTACACTATCAAAATCCAGAAATCCATTTTTTATTTTTTCTGCCAATTCTTCTCCTCCTACATAATCAGCTCCTGATGTTTTTGCTTTTTCAACATCTTCTCCTGTAGCAAAGACAAGAATCCTTACGGATTTTCCGGAACCGTGGGGTAGGACTATGGAACCCCTCACAGGTTGCTGGAGTTTTTTTACATCAATTCCAAGATGGATTGCCATATCAACTGTTTCGTCAAATTTTCTTTTACTGGACATTTTCTTTAACTCATCAACTGCTTCTTCAATTCCATACAACGTGTCTTGTTTTTTTTCTACCAGTTCCTTATATTTTTTACTTCTTGTCTTCACTTTATAACTCCCTTTTTTATAATAAACTTAATCAGTTATTTCTACCCCCATACTTCTAGCAGTGCCTTCAACTATTTTTATAGCACTTTGAAGGTCTCTTGTATTAAGGTCGGGCATTTTTATCTTCGCAATTTCTTCAATCTGTTTTTTAGTAATCTTTCCTACTTTTTCTCTATTGGGTACTCCAGAACCTTTTACTATATTCACTGCTTTTTTTATCAGTTCCGCAGTAAGCGGGGTTTTAATTTTATATACAAAACTGCGATCTTCGTATACTGTTAATATTACAGGTAGAGTTCCTTCTTTTCCTTTTGTGTCAGCATTAAATGCCTTACAAAACTCCATAATATTAACTCCATGCTGTCCAAGAGCAGGTCCTACTGGTGGAGCGGGTGTTGCCTGTCCTGCTGGAATCTGTAATTTTATAACTGCTTTCACTTTTTTTTCAGCCATAATTATTCTCCATTTATATCTTTTCTACCTGCCAGTAACTTAACTCTACAGGTGTTGCCCTGCCAAATATTGATACACTGACTTTTAATCTCTGAGTATTGTGATACACTTCCTCAACAATACCAGAAAAGTTTATAAAAGGACCATCAGTAATCTCCACCTTATCTCCGACATTGAATTCTACCTTTGGTGTAGGTTTACTCTTCTTTTCTTCAAGTTCATTTAGTATCTTTTCTGCTTCTTCCTGAGAAAGAGGAACAGGGTTTTGACCTGCTCCCAAAAATCCTAAGACACCTGGTGTTTTTATTATCTTATGCCAGACAATTTCATTTTCCTGTTGTTCATCTATTTCAATAAGTATATAACCCGGCCAGAATCTTCTGGTCTTTATCTTTTTTTCTCCCTGATATATTTCAGAAACCTCTTCTTTTGGTATAATAACCTGTTTTATTGTGCCTGTTTCTTCCTGTTGATTAAGCAATATCTTCTTTACCCTATCTTCCTGCCCTGTTCTAACATGAAGTATATACCATCTACCCATTTTTTCTCACCTCAAAAATAGTGCAATAACTTTTGAAAAAATTATATCTACTACGCCAATATAAAATGCAAACATAACCATCAAAAATACAACTACACCCGTTGTAATTTTCAATGCTCTTTTTTCAGGCCATGTTACTTTTTCAAGCTCAATCCTTACCTCTGATAGAAAATTCAATATTTTTTTCTTCATATTTTTAAACACCGCTAAGCGTTTCTATATTCCAAATGTTATTTTCACTCCACAGGCCTGGGAGGATTCGAACCTCCAACCCACGGATTTGGAGTCCGTTGCTCTGCCAGTTAGAGCTACAGGCCTAAAACATGTGCTAAAATTAAATATTATATCATAATCTGAAACAAAATCAACAAATAGATTTTTTTTACGATTTCCCTTCTTTGTGAAGAATATGTTTATGACAGGATGGACAATATTTATTCACTTCAATCTTTTCTTTTTTTCCTTTTTTATTTCTTGTAGTAAAATAATTTTTTCTTTTACACTCTGAACAAATTAAAGATACTATCTCTCGCATTTTTACACTCCAGTTTTTACTTAATCACCTCAGTTACAGCGCCTGCTCCGACTGTTTTTCCACCTTCTCTTATAGCAAACCTCTGTCCTTTTT
>JAMWCZ010000134.1 GCA_023819225.1 Candidatus Omnitrophota bacterium | reverse complement strand
TTCAAACTTTTTGCTACAACCAGGGTTAAAAGAGGACCTGGTGCCAATGCCCCTGTAAGTGCGACAGTAAATGATACTAAAAATATAGATATATATTCCATCTTCACTGTCTATATCTTATACTACTTGAATAATTTTAAAAAGTGTCTTACCATAAATGTTATCAAGGAGGTAGATATGGCAACTAAAATACTTATAATTTATTACTCTTCAACAGGAAATACAGAAAAGATGGCATACTTTATAAAAACAGGAGCAGAGGAAGAAGGAGTAGATGTTAAGGTAAAGGAGGTAGAAAAAGCAGGCCTTGAGGATATGCTGGATGCAGATGGAATTATCATCGGCTCACCTACCTATTATGGAACAATGGCAGCACCTATAAAGGAATTTCTTGATAAAAGTGTTGCAATCCACAGTAAATTAGATGGAAAAGTAGGCGCTGCATTCTCCTCTTCCGCTAACATAGGTGGAGGGAATGAGACAACAATTATAGATATACTTAACGCATTATTGATTCACGGGATGGTAATTCAAGGAGACCCCTCAGGCGGACATTACGGTGTTGTCTCAATCGGAGCGCCTGATAGTAGAGTAGAAAGGGAATGTAAACGTTTAGGAAAAAGAATTGCAAAACTTGTAAAAAAACTACATTTCTGATAATATAAAAAGCCCATTTGAAAAGGAGATATAAAATAATGGAAGAGCATATCATATCAAAGGCAATTATTGAGACATACATAAAAGAACTGATTTCCCATCTTGATGTAGATGTTGCTATTGCAGGTGCAGGTCCTTCAGGACTTACCTGTGCCTATTATCTTGCCTCTGCAGGAAAAAAGGTTGCCATATTTGAGAGGCATCTTAAGATAGGTGGTGGTATGCCTGCTGGTGGTATGATGTTTAACAGAATAGTGGTTCAGGAAGAAGCAAAAGATATTATGAAAGAGTTTGGAATACGTATTAAAAAGTATACAGGGAACCTTTACACCGCCGATGCAATAGAAACAATCTCTGCATTTACCTTAAAAACAATAAAGGCAGGGGCAAAGATATTTAATCTTATCAGTGTTGAGGATGTTATCATTAGGGAGAAAAAGATAGCAGGTGTGGTTATAAACTGGAGTGCTGTTGACATTGCCCACCTGCATGTTGACCCACTTGGCGTAAAAGCAAAGGTAGTTGTAGATGCCACAGGACATGATAGTGAAATATGCAGGATAGTAGAAAAGAAATCAGGTGATAATTTCAAAGTCACAGGAGAAAGGTCAATGTGGGCAGAAAAAGGTGAGAGAGCACTCCTTGAAAACACAAAAGAGGTATATCCGGGGCTTTTTGTATGTGGCATGGCCGCTAATGCTGTCGCTGGTTCTCACAGAATGGGTGCTATATTCGGAGGGATGATTCTTTCAGGTAAAGAGGCATCTTCCCTTATCCTTGAAAAATTATAAAATATGTATTGACAGAAAATTTTTTGAGGGTATAATATATGAACATATGGGCATATGAGAAATTAAAATGGAAAGATATGCAGAGATAATTAAAGCATTAGGAGAACGGACAAGATTAAGGATAATCAAGTTATTGATGGAAGCAAATGTCCCTCTCTGTGTATGCGAGATAATGGATTGCTTACAAGAAACTCAAACAAATGTTTCAAAACACTTAAAGGTTTTAAAATATGCCGGAGTAATAAAAGAAAACAAAAAAGGAAGGTGGGTAATGTATTCCCTATCTCTACATAGAGAGAAATTCATGAGTTTATTGTTTAAAGCAGTAGAAAGTATACCCACTGCAGATTTTAGAAAAGAAATTAAATGTTTAAACCAGAGGCTGAGTTTAAGAAAAGATGGACAACCTGTCATCGGAATGAGGAGAAAAAAATGCTGAAAGAGGTTATTTTAGGTGGATTTCTTGCTTTAAAGGAATATATTGCAGTCCATGTTCTAACCTGCCTTATCCCTGCCTTTTTACTCGCTGGAGGTATGGTAAGTTTTATAAATAAAGAAACCATAATAAACTATTTAGGAGAGAAGGTAAACAAACTAAAGTCATTTTCAATATCATCTATCTCAAGTTTTTTAATTGCTGCCTGTTCCTGCACAGTTATTCCTGTTGCCAGTGGACTTTACTATACAGGTGCAGGAATCGGTTCTGCTTTTATAGTGTTATGGGTAGCCCCATCTTCTAATATCCTTTCTTTAATCTATACAGGCAATATCATCGGTTTGGAAATTGTTGCAGCAAGGGTAATAAGTTCTCTAATTATGGCGTTTGTTGTCGGAAGTGTAATGAGTTTTATATTCAGAAAAGAACAGATTGAGACCTTTAGAGTGGAACAAGGTAGTCAAAAAAAGATTATAGAGAAAACATATATAGTTCTCCTTATACTAATTCTTCTTTCACTACTTATGCCCAACTATCTTGTTCAGAAAGGCCCTTACTGGAAAAAGATTATTGTATGGTTTATCTTTACATTCATTATGGGGGTCTATGCATGGAAAAAGATTGAAAAAGGTATAATAAAGAACTGGTTGAGGGAGACGATGTTTTTTGTAAGGATAA
>JAMWCZ010000133.1 GCA_023819225.1 Candidatus Omnitrophota bacterium | reverse complement strand
TTATGTATCTCAAATTCTGTAATTAAATGTACGCTGTGTTCAAAAAACAGGTCCCAGATAGAAATAAAATATACCTTTCTCAAGAGAGCGAATACCATACCCTACATAAACAGGACCTAATAGTGTTTTTATCCCTGCAAATATAGAGCCGGAGATTTGCATATCTTCTAAAGAGATATCATCTATATCTTGCCACGCATTTCCTGTTTCAATTGATGAGCCGATAAAATATCCAGAGATATTAAAAGGAAGTAATTTTTCAAAGTCCCTTATATAAGACAACCTGAAAAGTATCGTATGGCTTCCACTTAACTCATAATGGTCAAAACCACTCATCCTCTGAAATCCACCAAGGTTAAATGTTCTATACATAGGAAGTTCTGTATCAAGAGATGTATGTGCCTCAATATAACCAGTGAAGGTATTATTTGAGTTATTCCATACTGTTAATCCTCTGAAAGACAACTGCTTAAACTCATCTTCTTCAAAATATGGGAAAGGCGATTTATAATTAATGTTTATATACCACCCTTGTTTTGGAAACAGCAGATTATCAAGGTGGTCAATATTGAAAGAGCCACTTAATAAAAACAGGTTATCTTCATAGTCAGGCAGTGAACTATCTCCTATAGAAAGGTTGCTTGTAACGTTTTCTCCTTCTATTCCGATACGGAACTGTCCTTCATTACCTATATTTATTCCTCCAAAAAGCCCTGTTGAAATAAAACGGGTTCTATAACGGGCATAGCGGTTACCATCTTCAAAAAGGTCAATATTTTGTTGTTGATATGAAAAAGTGGGTGCTAAGAAGAAATGGTCTCCATAGTCAATCGGTTGATAAAACTCTGCTTCAAAATAGTGTTCCAATCCTAATTTTAGTTTTAGGTTGAGTTCTCCTGCATGCTGGTTCATCATAGTCATACGGTACCTAAGAAGTGGATTAAAGTCCCGTGTGCTATCAAATTGTGCACCAAGATAGAGGTAGTTTGGACCCCATGATTTTTTCACCGGCTCAATGGTCAATCCGTAGTTTTCGTTCATCTGTGTAATCTTATAGTCAATCCTTTCAAAAAGTCCTGTTGCATATATATCTGTTATATTCTGTTCCAACTTCTCAATATCTAACTTATCTCCAGGGGATATCTTCAGGCGTTTCTCTATAAGCGGATAAGGTATCTTTTTAGGGGTTTTTATCTCCAGATAGTCCACAACCATATCACCTTTTCTTTTTCTTGAAGTCACATAATTTTTTATCTCTCTGTATTCTTCTTCGGATACTGCCATAGGAAGCAATCTCTCTTTTTCTTGAATGGCAAAAGATTCCCCTGCTTTTATAATTGCTTTTGCCTTTTTGAATTGTGTATTGGAAAATCCTTCAAGTTTAAGGGTAAGGAGTATATCATTTTCTTTTAAAAGTGAAAGTTGATAGAGATGGTTTCTCCTTCCATATATAGCAAGAACCTGTTTTGTTACATCTACAAGTGTTTTTAGTTCTTCCTTAGATGAAAGAGGAGAACTAACATCAACCGCTATAATTCTTTCAGCACCGAGTTTTCTTGCAGTTTCTATTGAGAGATTTGCCACAACTCCTCCATCCACAAGGATTTTGTCATCTATCTCAACAGGTGCAAAGATACCCGGTATTGCCATACTTGCCATTATCGCCTTTGTTAAACTTCCGGAAGAAATATCTACCCTTTCTCCTGTGACAAGGTCTGTAGCAACTGCGCAAAAAGGTATGGGTAGATGGTCAAAATTGTCAACGGTCAGTACTGGAAGGAGAATATTGTTCAGCGCTATAATAAGTTTCTGGCCTGCTATAATACCTTTAGGGATTTGAATTTCGTCAACTGCAAATCCCATCTCCACTCCCTGCATATACCTGGATGCCTCTTTTCTCAATCTGTATGGTTGTTTTAGTGGTTTAGGATTATCGGAGAAGATATCATCCCAATCAACCTCAAGCATCCTTTTTTCAATCTCAGAAGGGGACAATCCCGCAGCGTAAAGTCCCCCGACAATTGCTCCCATACTTGTCCCTACTACCATATCCACAGGAATGCGTAATTCTTCTAAAACCTTTAAAATACCTATATGTGCGATACCTCTTGCGCCACCACCACTTAAGACAAGAACAGTAAAAGGGTGGGACTTTTCTTTTTCAGCAGAAAGTAATATCTGTGAGGTGAATAATATAAGTATAAAAAATTTTTTTATTTTGTGCATATTAAATTTTAGCATATCTCTGGTTATCTCGGGTAATTTTGTATGAAGATGGTACATAAGGTAATATTTCAAATCGCTTTTTTCTCTTGATGGTTGAGGAATGAGGCAAGGAGTTCTGGGGAACCGTAGGTCTTTATCCTGTGCGTCTTTTTCATCGCACTCTGAAGGGTGTGACTACTATATCCTTTTCTTCCCCTCTCCCCATTCTTTTTTCTTCTTTTTCCCACCCCCTCACCTTTTTCCTCTCCCCTTGGGGGAGAGGGTATGGGTGAGGGGGTTTTTCCCTCTCCCCAGAGGGGAGAGGGGTAGGGTGAGGGGTCTTTCTCCTCTCCCCAACGGGGA
>JAMWCZ010000132.1 GCA_023819225.1 Candidatus Omnitrophota bacterium | reverse complement strand
CAACAAGTGGCCATGAGGCAAGTCCCTGTCTTCCTGAAGTCATATAGTGTTCCCATTGCACATATTCTGCTTCTGTTCCTGTTGTTCTCCTCCAGTAAGCATTTTTTAGGTTTACCATAACTAAATAGTCCCATAGTATATCAATTGCAAGGCGTGGGTCTTCTCCACTCAAAGCACAGTGCATCGGGTCCCACACTGCACAGAAATGTTTATGACTGTATCTTTCAATAAGGTATCTTACACCAAGTGCATGGGGGATAAATAAATCACAATGGTTCTGTATACCTATACTCACATTATATTTTTCTAAAACAGGAACTAATTTATCAAACTCCTTCCAGAGTTGTTCCATTGTTTTCATGTATCCTATCTCAAGGGATATTCTGACACACTGTCTTATAATCTTTACATTTGCATTTCCACAGGCTGCAATAACCTTTTCTTGGAAAGGGGGCAAAGGGGCTATACTTGGAATGGTTAATCCATTATCCGTAAAAATTTTAACCACCTCGGGCAACTTTTTTTCTATGTTTTCGGGGGTTACTTCATAACCATCTCTTACCGGTAGTTCCACTCCATCAAATCCCAAACTTTTAACATATCTTGCCAAATCTGCCGCAGGTATGTTCCATGGTTTTGTAAAGACAGTAAATTGTATTTCATCTTTATTCATATAGTCCTCTCATTTTATTAAATTAATTTTCTTCTGTGGCCAGCAAAACTATACTATCTAATTTTTCTTTGATTTCCGCTGGTATTGAATTTACTGGTTTTTTCTCTATTTGATACATAACTTCTTTTGCCATCTTTTCTGTATCTTTTAAACCTTTTGACTTCCAGAGGGAAAATGGTTCTCTTACTGATACCTGTGTATGAAGATGTTCATCAGAGCGTAACCATTTCAGTGTATGATTTGATGTAAGATACTGTCCGCCCTGAGGTCCTATCTCTACGATGGTTTCTTTTGCAATTGTCTCGTCGTTTACAAGGATACCTCTTGCCATCCTCTTCACAATAGATGACATTTCATTGTCCATAATAAGTTGCTCATGGCTGGATGTCATCCCTGTAGCAAACATTCCACAGTTTATTATAAGGTCGGCACCAGATGCAACTGCACATAGCAAGCTTAGTAATTTTTCCCATCCATTTTGTTCATCATATGCGTGGTTGTCAGAATTAGGAGCAGTGGTATGGTGAGGAATATTATAAAAATTAGAAATCTGTGAACCTGCAATTCGACATAAAGATGTTTCTACAGAGCCAACAAGTGCAGAGCCCGTTCGCATATCTGTTGTTGTCCAAGAACTTCCATACATTACAGGAACACCAGGGGAGAGCAGTTGTGTGATGGCTATACCTGAAAGGCATTCAACGTTATGTACTGTAAGAAGTCCTGCAAGTGTATAAGGAGCAGAAATTCCTGTGTTAGGTTCAGGTAGTATTACTATAGGTATTCTTTGAACTGCAGAGTCATATAGGGCATCAAGGACAGGCCCTTCCCAGAAGAGGGGGCTTGTGGGTGAAAATTGACAGATGCCGTAGGGTCGCTTTTTTATATCACCTTGAAAAACAGTTTTAATAAGTTCTATACATTTCTGATTAACTTGCGGGCTATCAGTAGAAAAATAAACCGGTTTTCTACTATTCTCAATAGTTGCTTTAACTCCATATAGTAAAGTAGCAGAAGGGACTTTTACATCCTGAGGCATTACAGGAATCCCTATGATATCTATCTCCTCCAGATAATCACATAAATGAGCAAATCTTGCAACATCCGCAGTCCTTGATGGTCTTGTCTCTCCTGTTTCTGAATCTTTCCAGAAGACAGCATTGTGCCCTGCTCCGATATGTGGGTTTCCATCTCCTATGGTAAAAGCATATTTCCCATTCCTGTCAAAGACATCAAATTTACGAGGTACAGACGATAATGAATCTTCAATACTTGTTTTTGTAAATTTTACTATAAGTTTTTCTTCTGATATTTCCAACCCTTTATCTTTCAAAATAGAGAGTACACGCTTATTTAGAATTTTTACACCTGTACTTGATAAAATTTCCATAGATGCATTATGTATCATTTTAATTTCAGATTCTGATAAAACAGAAAGTTTCTGAAGTTCCATATCTCCTCCGAAAAAACTTAAGAGTTAAGATATTTTATAACTGCTTTAAGGGATTCTTCTGGTTTCATTGTAGGCCAGTATTCCAGTCCAAAAATACCTTTATATCCTGCCTTTATTGCCTCCTTGATGATAAAAGGATAGTTGAGTTCGTTATTTGCTAATGGGTCCCTTCTTCCCGGTATACCTGCTATATGAAAGTGCCCTATATACTGGATATTCTCTTTTATGAAATGTGTAATATTTCCTTTCATAATCTGCATATGGTATATATCATAGAGAATTTTTATATTTTTATGGTTGACTGTTTTTATTATATCCAATGCGACATCCGGGTCTGATAAGAAGTTATAGGGATGGTCTATCTTTGTATTCCATGGCTCAAGAAGGACTGTAATATCCTCTTTTTCCACCACTTTTGCAATATGGATAAGTGTTTCAATCATATTCTCTA
>JAMWCZ010000033.1 GCA_023819225.1 Candidatus Omnitrophota bacterium | reverse complement strand
AAGCTGAGGATGAAGGGTAAGGGTGAGGGGGATAAATGCTACCGCACAGAATCTTCTAACTTTTCAAGAATGTGGGAGGTATTACCTATATATCTCAAATTTCGCAAGGAGGAAGAAAATCTATAAGTTTTATATATAATAAAGCCCTTTTCCTTTATATTAAGTATCTATTGGATTTTATTTCTTTTTAAGAAATGACCTGAGAATATCTATATTTTTGGTGAATAGTTCTGATTGTTTTAATAAACTTTCAATCTGTAATAGCCGGGTAGAATAATACTTTTTAACTTTCTTATCAGTTGTTTTGATGGATTTCTTCATCTCTATTATTGTTTCTATTAAAAGGCGGTTTCTCTTTGTAAGTCCTGTTTTCAGTTTTTCAAAGATAATTCCTTCTATGTCCGCATTCGCTGTGTAGAAACTTCTGGTATATCCCTTTTTCCATACTTTTTTTACTGCATTCCACTCTTCCAGTTTTTTTATGTTTATACTGATATTACCCTTACTTACGCCAAGAGTCCTTCCTATCTCTGCTGGAGAAAGTGGTTCAGGATTAATATAAAGAAGGGCGTATATCTGGCAGACAGTTCTATTAAGTCCTATGCTTTCACCTAAATTTCCTATAGTTTCTATGAATTTTTCTCTGATATCCATTGGAATAAAAATATTACTCTTTTAATAAAGAGAAACTCTCCTTAAGAATATCTTTAAAATTATTCAATTCCTCTGGTCTTGCTACAAGTAGGTCAATTGCAATATCAAGGTGTTCTGAAAAAAAATTAAAGTAGGGTTTTATCCTCTCAATTGGATGCATCTCGTGTGTTTTTGAAATAATAATTATATCTACATCACTCAAGCCAGTTTGCTTATTTTTAGCAATAGAACCAAATATCCTTATATCTTCTATTTCAGGGAATTTCTTTACTGCTTCTGTAGATATTTTTCTTAGTTTTTCTAACAGTGCCTCTTTATCTATTGATATACACTTCACAGAACCTGATGATATTATCCGCCGCATCTATCGCCTCTTTTGCCTGTTTTTCTGTAAAATAGTCAGACGGTTTGCCTGAAGGAAATCCATTCGGATACATTGGTAGAATATAATACAGGTCGAGTAGTTTTGCCGCATCTTTTATACTCTGAGGTATTTCTATTTTTTCAGAGAGAATATTTAACATCTCTGTTATTGAATGGTCCCATAAGACAAGTTCTAATTTTAATCCTGTGGCTTTAACAACTTTTTCTACTGATTGTTGAGCGGAAAAAACATGCCCACTCATAGTATATATTATTAAAGTCAATCTTTGCCTTTTCAAAATCCCTCTTTCCCTGTTCATACCAGTTCTTCCATCTATTCATTGTTTTTCTCTATGTGTCATTTTAACATTATTCACCAAAAGAAGCAATATTTTTTAACATATCTTTTGCTGGTGTAAAGTCAGGGTTAATTTTCAGTGTTTGTTGTAAAAGGGCAATAGATGTTTTTATATCTCCTTGAAGGAAAAATGTATTGGCAAGGAGAAAACTTGACCTGAAATCACCAGGGAGAATTTTGTAGTATGTCAATGCTTGTTTGTGTGCTTTCTTTAGATTATTTTGTTGAATGTTATACTGGATGTTTTTTATGCTAAGGTTAGCAAGTCCTTTCCAGGAGACATCCGGAATTAACGGTCCCGGTTTTGCATTGAAGAAAAAAGCAAAGATACCTGTAATAAGCCACACTAAAACCGGTTGTAGAATTTTTTTATCTTTTATTCTTTCAAGTGTCCACATAATAAAATAACCTGTACATACAGTAAAACAACCAACTGCAGGTAAACGGTATCTGTCAGTTATAAAGAAAAGTACTACCCACAAAACATTGGAAATGGTAAAAGTTATGAAGAGGAAGTTTTTTTTCCAGTTTCTGAACATTACAAGCAGCCCTGCAAATCCTACTGGTACAATAAATCCAAATTTCACAAAGGCAATTTTTAATACAGGGATAACTTCTTCTATAAGATGAACATTCAGATTCTGTGGCCATTCGTAACTGGTAAAGAAAAAATTCATCTTTCTGAAGAAAAGTTTCCAGAAAGGAAGAGATAATGGACTTAAGAGATTACCTTCAGGATAATGGAAAAGACCTATAGAATCAGCACTATTACCTATCCTCCAGTTTACTGGACCGTTTGTGCAGATAGGGACAAATTTACCACTTACATAATAGTTCCTTATCGTAATGGGAAGTATAACCAACCCGGAGATAATTAAAATTATAAAAAAGATAATTAACGGTTGAAGTTTTTCTTTTATATCCACAGGCAGAAGTTTTTTTTCAGGATATAGATAAAGACCAATTAAGAGGAAAGGAAGAAATATGGCAATAGTTGGTTTTGCAAGTGCAGAGAGTCCAAGAATAATGCCTGTAATAACCCAGCATATAAAGTTCGGTTTTTTGATGGAATAATATACAAGCATAATAAAAAAAATATACAGGAAATATATTAAACTATCACTCAGAACTGTTGCAGCATATACAATAGATGTTCTATAAAACATTGAAAGCCCTGCAGTAATAATTCCTGTCCATTCATTATAGAGTGTTTTCCCTATGTAGTATAGTAGGAAACAGAGAAAAATATCTATAGTAAGTTGTATGATTGATATTATAATGAGGTTTCCTCTTGATATAATATGACATAAAGCAAGAAAATAGGCATAAAGTGGAGCCATATAAAATGGCTCGCCATTTACATACCAGGGGTGTTTTAAAATCTGCTGTGCCCAGAGTATAAATGTCTTCTGGTCATAGCCATCCATAAGGAAAGGATTGAAATAGACAGAATCTTTGAAGTAGTAAAGATATACACATCTTAAGATAAAACCTGTAAGAAAGATTATACCAAGCAGGATTTTAGTTGTCCGATAATTTTTTCTATGTGGCTTTTTTTGATGTTTTTTTGACATCTTCTATACAGTCCTTGATAATGTCTTTTATGGTAAATTTTGGGGAAAAACCTATGAGGTTTCTAACCTTTGAGATATCCGGAACTCTCCTTGCCATATCTTCAAAACCTTTTGAATAAATATTTTGTGGGTCAAGAAAGATAATATCCGAAGAACTACCTGTCATCTCTTTTATAATTAATGCAAGGTCTTTTATAGTAATTTCTTCTTCGCTGCCCATATTAAAAACATATCCATATGCTTCATCTTTCTGAATAAGATTTATCATTCCATCTACTATGTCTTTCACATGGATAAAACACCTTGTCTGTGTGCCATCTCCAAAAATAGTTATGGGTAAGTTATTAAGTGCCTGTTTTACAAATCTTGGTATAACCATACCATATCTATCACTCTGGCGTGGTCCCACTGTATTAAACAATCTTGCAACTATCACAGGCAGATTTTTTTCTTCATAAAAGGCAAATGCTAAAAACTCATCTATTGCCTTTGTACAGGCATAACTCCATCTTTTCTTTTTTGTCGTCCCTATAACAATATCAGCATCTTCTCTAAATGGAACATTTTCATTTTTCCCATAGATTTCAGATGTAGATGCCAGAAAAATCCTTTTGTTATATTTTGCACAATACCTTAGAACATTATATGTGCCTTCAACATTAATTATCACTGAGTCAACAGGATTTTCCATTACCCTTTTCACACCAACAACTGCAGCGAGATGAAAAACAAAATCGGAATTTTTTATCAATTCCTCAAGAATTGCCGAATTTAAAATAGTTTCAATAAAGAGGTGAAATTTTTTGTTGCTTATGATATTTCCTATATTATCAAGAGACCCGGTAGAAAGGTCATCAATGACAGAAACTTCTTCTCCAGAATAGAGAAGTTTTTCTGCAAGATGAGACCCGATAAATCCACATCCACCTGTTATTAGATATTTCATTTTTCTTCTCTTTTATTATTATATTATAAAAAAAAAATTTGACAAAAATAAAAATATGTTTTTAAATGAAGTAAAATTTAGAAAGAAGGAGGTGACAAAAATGGCTAAAAAATGTGCAGCAAAAAAAGCAACAAAAAAAGTTGCAAAGAAGGCTGCAAAGAAAAAAGCAGTAAAGAAAACAGCTAAGAAGAGAAAATGAGAAGAAAGAAGAGAAAATTGAAATGGCGCTCTAAAAAAGCAAATCATCGTAAGAGACCTACAATGGGTTGAAAGTCAGTTAGATAAAAAGTGAACTGACAGAAGTTTCTAAATGGATTCTTTTGATTGCTTCAGCCAGAAGCCCGGATACGGAGAGTTTTACAAAGTGAGAGGGAAGAAAGCCGGTAGCAATAGTATCGGTGATGATGATTTCTTTGAAAATAGAAGTGTTGAGTTTTTGGGCTATATTATTTGAAAATACAGCGTGTGTACAAGCGCCATAGACAGAAGAAGCACCCTCATGAAGTAATTTATGGGCTGCTTCTATCATTGTATTGCCTGTGGATATTAAATCGTCAATGATAATTGCTTCACAATTTTTTACATCGCCTATTACATGAACCGTCTCTACCTGGTCCGGACCTATCCGCCTTTTATCTACAATCGCAAGATTAGCATTAAGTCGTTTTGCAAATGCACGTGCAGTTTTTACTCCTCCAACATCAGGTGCTACTACCACAGGGTTTTTAATATTTTTTCCTTTTAGATAGTTAACTATTACAGGTGCTGCAAATAGATGGTCTACAGGAATATCAAAAAATCCCTGTATCTGTGGGGCGTGTAAGTCCATAGTTAATATTCTGTCTGCACCTGCAGAAACAAGAAGATTAGCAACAAGTTTTGCCGTTATAGGAACACGTGGTTTATCTTTTCTATCCTGTCTGGCATAGCCGTAGTAAGGTAAAACGGCAGTAACTCTTTTGGGAGATGCTCTCCGAAAAGCATCAAGAGTAATAAGCAATTCCATAAGATTTTCGTTTACAGGTGGACAAGTGGGCTGGATAATAAAAACATCTTTACCTCTCACATTTTCTTCTATTTGTAAACATATCTCTCCATCTATAAATCTGTATATGTTTATTTTCCCTAAGTCCTTACCTAAATGTTCAGCAATCTTTCTGGAAAGTTCAAGATTTGCATTTCCTGAGAATATAAGACAGTCATTCATTTTCTCTCTCCTTGTACGTCAATAAAAAATGTGTTGCTTCCTCTATATCTTTTATACTATTTATACCAAGGCATTCTTTGGGTGTCTCTGTAGTATATGTCCCTATTTTCTTACCTTCTGTAGAAAGGATTTTGACAACATCTGTCAGATAATATTCATTTTTAATTTTATCAGGTTTCACTTTTGAAAGCGCCTCAAAAACAGGTTCTTTTTTGAATATATATATTCCTGCATTAATTTCTTTTATATCTTTTTCTCCGGGAGATGCATTTAATTCTTCTACGATTGAAAGCACCTTTCTTTTTTCATCCCTTTTTATTCTACCATAACCTGTTGGATTATCTACAAAAGCGGTAAGAATTGTACCATCATTTTTCTGGTCCCTGTGGGTAGTAATAAGTTTATTAAGCGTCTCTATTGTTACAAAAGGTACATCTCCGCATAGAATAAGTATATCGCCCTTATAATCTGTAAGTAGTCCTTTTGTCTGCAGAACCGCATCTCCTGTTCCTTTTAATGATGTTTGTTCTGCATATTCTACATTTTTATCCTTTAATTGTTCAAAAACCTCTTCTTTTTTATAACCTACCACTACAATTGTTTTATATGGCTTGAGTTTTTCTATCGTGTTAAAGAGATATAAAAGCATTGGTTTACCGAGGATTTCTCTTACTACTTTTTGAGATTCACCGCCAAGTCGTTTACCTTGTCCTGCCGCAAGTATAATTATTACAAGATTTGAATCCATTATATTGTTCCTTGTTATAGTATGATAAACCTACCCGCCAAATTTTGTAGCGGTCGCATTTATACGACGAATTGTGCGATAAATCACACCGCTACATATTATAACAATATCCCCCTCTCCCTCTTCCCTCTCCCTCAAGGGGAGAGGGTGCAGGGTGAGGGTGAAACCTTTGTTTTGCTTTCCACCCCCACCTATATCCTCCCCCTCCGAGGGGGAGGAATTTAAGGAAACTCCCTTCGCCCTTCTCACATCTCACTTCTCACGCCTTTCTTCCTTCTCTCTATCCTGGCCGCCAAATTTTGTAACGGTCGCATTTATACGACGAATCGTGCGATAAACCTACCCGCAATACCTACCAATTATTTAATGGTGGGTCGCACCGCTATTATTACCGCTCCCTTCAAATCCGCGCCTTAAGATTTCAACTTTACGAAACACTGCCCGGCGAGGATTTGAACCTCGAACCTCGGCTCCAAAGGCCGGTGTGTTACCATTACACCACCGGGCATATTATTACCTTTCAAACTCAAAAAGTCAAACTTTAAAATTTATAAACTTATTTGTTTGAGATTTGAAATCACTGGGTTATAGTTTACCATACCTCTTACATAATTGAAAGATTACAAAATTTATATTTTGCTACCTCTGTTTCTTTACCATATACAGTAGATATGTAAAAAGCAAGGCATAATCCCAGAACTATACTTCTTGAGTAACTCTTAAAACTTCGGATATTGTTGTCAACCCTTCTTTTATCTTTGCTGCCCCATCCATTTTTAATGTTATAAGTCCCTTTTTCAATGCTGCCTTTTTAATTTCCGTGGAAGAAATTTTTTCAGATATCATATTCCTTATCTCTTCGTCAATTACAAACAATTCAAAAATACCTTTCCTTCCGTAATACCCCTCATTGAAACAGAGTTCACAACCTTTGCCTGTTCTGTATTTTATCGCTGAAAAATCTTCTCCCGCAGGGAAAATCTGCTGTAGTTCTTTTAATGGAGGTGAGATCAACTCAGAACATTGTGGGCAATTAAGACGGACAAGCCGTTGTGCCATCACACCTACAAGAGAAGATGCAATGAGATATGGTTCTATTCCCATATCAATTAACCGTATAATGGCACTTGTTGAATCATTCGTATGAAGTGTGCTAAATACGAGATGCCCTGTTAAAGATGCCTGGATAGCCATTTCGGCGGTCTCTCTATCCCTTATCTCTCCTACCATTATAATATTTGGGTCGTGTCTCAATATAGACCTAAGGCCATTGGCAAATGTAAGTCCCACCTTAGGATTAACCTGAATCTGGTTTATTCCTTCTATATTGTATTCAACAGGGTCTTCCAGTGTAATAATATTTATACCTGGATAATTTATTTTAGAAAGAGCTGCGTATAAAGTTGTTGTTTTTCCACTTCCTGTAGGACCTGTCAAAAGAATTATACCATGGTCTAAATGTATAAGTTCATTAAATTTTTTATATGTATCTTCAGAAAATCCGAGTTCATTGAGGCCAAAGAGAAATGTGTTTCTGTCAAGTAACCTCAGTACAACTGATTCTCCGAAAAATGTGGGTATGATAGAAACACGTATATCTATCTTTTTACTGTCCACTTTTATGGATGTTCTTCCATCCTGGGGGATTCTTTTTTCAGCAATATCAAGGTTAGAAATTATTTTTATTCTTGTTACTATGGCGGGATGGAATTTCCTGGGGAGAACAAAGATATCATGTAAAACACCGTCCACTCTGTATCTAACCTTTAGTACTGATTCTCCAATCTGTATATGTACATCACTCGCCCTCATTGATATGGCTTTATATAAAATCTGATTAACAAGCCGGATAATAGGCGCCTTATTTGCAAGGTCAAGAAGGTTCATACTTTCAACATCAATATCCTCTTCAAGATGTGTCATTTCTTCAGAATTAAGGTCATCTATTACCTTCTGTGAAGTGGTGGGATGATAATAATACTTATCAAGGCACCTGTGTATACTATCTGCAGATGTAAGAGCAATTCTAACATTTCTATTGAGACGGGTTTTAATTTCGCTTATATCTATCTTTAAAAGGTCGTCCGTGGCAATGATTATTTCACCTTTTTCGTTTTTTAAAGGTAATATACAGTTATTTTTCAAAAAGGAGAAAGAAAAAGAAGATAATAGTTCAGGGTCAACCATCTCTTCAGGATTTTCTATCCAGAGAACTGACTTACTTTCCATCTTATCTTTTAATTTTATCTCCTATAATACTTTTTTCTTTTCCTTCCTTGATGGCCTCTGCTTCTTCAAAAGTTGTCATAATATGGGGTGTGATAAATATAAGAAGATTGGTTTTGGTTGATTTTTTAGAGTTATATCTGAATAAATTTCCCAGTAAAGGAATATCACCAAAAAAAGGAACTTTTTTCACTGTGTTTTCTGTATCATCCCTGACCAGACCGCCTAAAACCACTGTTTTTTTATTTGGTACAATCAATGTTGTATCAACAGACCTTTTTGCTGTTGTTGGTGCTTCAGCAAGCCCCCCTTCAATAACTTTTGTTACCTCCTGAGAAATTTTCAAGCGGACATATCTATCCTGGCTTATCTGTGGAGTGATTTTAAGGGTGATACCAACATCTTTATAGTCATAACTTTTTATTATATCGCCTGTAGAACCTGATGTGCTCTGAATAAATCTCGTTTCTTTTAAATAAGGTATATTCTCACTTACATTGATAACTGCTTCCTGGTTATCACTTGTTACTATCTGGGGTGTAGAAAGAATATTAAACTCACCTTCTTTTGAATAGAGATTAATAAGAGCCCCAACATCTAATGGATAAGCAAGGGCACCTTTATAAACGCCTATTGAAAGGCCTTCAGGAGCAATACCTGTAGAAGCGTATGATTCTATATAACCAAAGTTTGTCCCTGCTCCTCCTGTAAATCTGTTATTATCAAATGTCTCTGTTGCCGCCCATTCTATACCCATCCTTTTTGTGGTTTCATAAGAGACCTCAGCAATCAGTGCTTCTATAAGAACCTGGTGTGTTAATACATCCAGTTCTTTTATTATTTTCTCTATGTTTGCAAAATCATCAGGGTCAGCATTGATAATGAGAGAATTTGTTGCTTTTGCTGCGACTACAGAGGGTTGAACTGGAGGTGCTTCTCCTCGTCTGACTGTTGTTTGCCTTGGTCTGGTAAGCAGTTGAGTAAGAATTTTGGCAACTTCCTCAGCATCTACATTTTCAAGGCGATAGATTTTCAGAACATCTCTACCAGGAGGCGCTGGAGTATCTATCCTGGCAACTATCTCCTGAATTTTAGCAATATTTGCACCCGTATCGGAAATGACAAGAGAATTTGTTCTACTATCTACTGTAATCTGTCCGTTTTTGGTAATGTAAGGAGTAAGTATCTGGGCAAGTATATCTGGTGGGTAATACTTTAAAGGTATTATCTGAATAATAAAATCCTCCATTTTATCAGGAGGGACATCACCTACATTTATCTCGCGCATTCTTATTCTTGCTTCTGATGAAGGGATTATAAGAGAAATATTATCTTTTTTGATAACTGAATATCCATAAAGATTGAGTATGGTTTTAAAAATTTTGTCTATCTCTTCTGCAGGTACTGATTTGTTAGCATATACAGTTATAGTACCTTTTACATTTGGGTCTATAACATAGTTTTCTTTTGTGAAGTCCCCGACAAATTTTATAAATGTTTTGATATCTACATTGTTGAGATTAAGGACAAAATTTCTGGCTGAACATTCCAGTATAAAGAAAGATAGTACCACTATTAATATAATAAATGTGTTTTTTTTCATCTGGAAATTAAATACTTTAACGAATTAGCCCGGCAGCCCCACCTCCTCTGCCTTCCCTGTCGTATGTCTGTCTTGTCCGTATATTATCTAAGGCGGTTTGAATTTCTTGTCTTACTGACTCATCCTTTTCTACCCTGAGTCGTTCAAGAAGTTTTATCATTATATCATCAGACGATTCTCTTAACCCAATGGTTTTAATTGCATTTTTTCTAATTTCAGGGTCAGGGTCATTGATATAGTCCAGAGAAAGAGTAGCACTTACACCAAATAAATCTTCTCCATATTCTCCTCTGCCACCCCTGTTTCTCGTATCTCCACCATATTTTATATACCAATCAAGAGTATCCTGGATTACCTTTCTTACCTCTGGCTCTTTTTCATATTTAAGACGGACAAGCATCGTTCTTAAAGCAAGCAGGTCCCTTACTTCAGCCAGTTGTTCCTCACTACTTCTCCCTCCGCCTTCTTCAGATATGGAGATCCTCTTTCTGGCAAAAATCTGAGTGGCATACTTTCTCACAAGCGGGTCATTGTCCTGTAATAACCTCAGTAAGGTAGAGTCAGTTCCGAATATCATATCAAGTCCTACAGAAGCAATATCCCTTACTTCAGGGTCTGGATCTGAAAGCAACACATAAAGGTCAGGGATAAATACTGCTCCTCCAATCCCTGTTGATGTATCATCTTGGCCACCACTGCGTTCATTAGAGACAGCAAATAAGCTTCTTACTCCACCTTCATTTGAACCTCCTGTGGCTTCCTCTCCTACCATACCGATAGAGATTGACTGGATTGCCTGTTTTCTAACTACAGGGTCTGGATGCCTTAACATTCCACCTATAACAGCCATTACAAAGTCCTTGACCGCGCCTTGTCTCTGTTCTTCCTTTCGTTCCTGTCTCCATGTAGATGAGGAACTTCTTGTGCTTGACCGTGTTCCTGATGTTGATGTCTGGGCATAAACTGAAGAAAGGAAAAGGATAAAACAACCTAAAATTGAAAGATTAATAATTTTTTTCATCTTCCACCCCCTCATTTATTGCTTAACTTTCCTTTTGTTTATATTATACCTTTTTATCCATTAAAGAGAAACATTCAGAATTTTTCAAGTAAACCACCCTTAATCTCCTTGTTGGACTTTTCTATCTCCGGTTTGCTTATGATATCTGCCTCTTGATAGGTAGTTACGATATAAGGGGTCAGGAATAATACCAGTTCACTGTTGGATGTTGTATAAGTCGGCTTTTTAAATAGATATCCAAGCAGAGGAATTCTTCTTAAAAAAGGGACCCCTGTCTCTGATTTTTCCTGTCTCTGCTGTATCATACCTCCTATTACCAGGGTCTGTCCATCAAACAGGGTTACATTTTGTGTCGTTTCTCTTGTAGATATTATTGGTTGTTCAGTACTATAAGTAAGTCCTGCTGCAACAGCAGTAAGTTTTCTTACTTCTACAAGACGGGAATCATAGATATTCATAGTAAGAAAGACCGTTCTATTTCTCTGTATTATAGGAGTAACTTCAAATTCTGTACCAACATCTTCTTCATAGACAGTTACTGTCTGTCTTGTTCCTGTAACTGCTCCTGTTGTTGGATTATATGTTTGTTCATATTCCGGTATAATATAAGGAAAGTTTTGAACCACACGGATAAGAGCAGTAGTCCCATTAAGGCACATAATCTTGGGCGCTTGAACAAGTTTAACCTCTCCTTTTGTAGCAAGTGCACTGATGAGAGTATTAACATCCTTGTTTGATAATCCGAAAGAAAATCCTCCTGATGGTAAAGATGAACTTATACCGGGTATATAAGAGGGGTTATCACCAAACTTCGGTCCTGTAAGAGTCGCATCTATTGCATCTACTAACCTTGAACTTATAAGCCAGTCAATAGAGAATGAGTTTGTTCCTGAAAGGGCAATTTCAACTATTTTTGCTTCAAGGAGTACTTGAGAGATAGGCATATCAAGAGATGATATAACATCCTGAATCTGTTGAAGCAATGTTGGATTATAGACATCAACAAGAATAGAATTTGTTCTGGGGTCATGCACTATTGTATCTAATTTGAATGTTTCCCTTAATGATTTTGCAATAAGGGCAGCATCTCCATAAAAGATATTAAATACCCGTCTGCTTTTTTCTTTTATTATCTTTGTTCTCGCATTATATTCATCTTCATTCATTATTTTAATTACTTTATCTTCTTCTAAATATTTAAGTTTATTTGCCTCACATATAAGGTCAAGAACCTTCTGTAAAGGCAGGTCCTGTATATTAATTGTAACCCTTCCTGTAATACCTTTACTCATTACAATATTCGCACCAGTAAGGTCATAAATCAACTTGAGGGTTTGTTCAAGGTCAGCATTGTTAAGATTAAGCGTAATGGGTGTTTTCCCTATCTCTCCGAGAACCGGTTTTTCTATCTCTGCTCTTTTCTGTATAATCTGGTCTATCTGAAGCCGTGCCTTATTTGCAAGGCGTATTGCTTCTGTAAATTGTTTATCTTCATATGCCTTCTTTGCCATTGCCATTGTAGATTTGGGCTCAGTCATTTCAAAAACCGGTATCTGATGTTTCTTCTCCATCTCGTCAAGATATTCATAGGCATCAAGGAGGGCTTTTTGAGATACCATAGCAAGTGTTTCAAGTTCACCTTCCTTTAATACTTCAACTTCTGTGGTTTTTTCCTCCGCCGGTCTAAATGTCTGTTTGACTCCACCTTTACCTAACTGTGTTTCAGCTACCCTGATGTATCTTTTTATCTGCGTTGACCTATAATTTGGGTCCATACCCTGTATGGACCTGAAGATAGATATTGATTCAGCATAGTTTTTTGCATAATAAGCATTCAATGCTTTCATATACATAAGGTCAAGGTCAGACCTTGTTTGTTGAGCATTTAAAATTCCAGTAGTAGTGGTAAAAGAAAATATGAAAATCAAAAGTAATAATCCATACTGTATACCTCTCAATTTCATCTTTTTCCTCCTTATTAGATATAATACCCCTTCCAAATTGTAAAATCAAGTTTTAAGTACCTTAAAAATTTATTAATCAACGGGGATTTCATATATAATTCCTTCTTTGGAAAGGTAAATCTTGTCTTTTTCCTTTTTCAATATTCTGAATCCTTCTACTACATCACCAATAGTTACCCTGTATGTTTTATTTTTCCCTTCTATAAATAGGTATTCAACACCTTCTATTACCAAACGCCCTCTATATATCAAATCGCATCTTCTCTCTGGCATAATAAGCGAAGATATTTCCGCTGGTTTTACTTTTTCTTCTACTGCCTGTATAGGGGATGGCGCCTTTTCTTTTATAATAGGTTGATAAGAAGGTGTCTGTGGTTTAGAGATAGAAGCAACCTTTTCAGGTTCCATCTTTTTTTCTTCCCTTAGTATACTCACAACCCGTGAGGGTCTCAAAATGGATATTACATCAGGTTTTGAAGCAAGGACTATACTTGTAGCCGCAGGTTTTTCAAAAACCTCCATAGTTAGACGTCCTGGAGAAAATGGGTCACGTTTTCCCTCAATATCAATTTTTTCCTTCTTTAAAGCAATTTTAAATTCTGCTTCAGTCACAGGTAATTTCTCTTCTTTGACTGGAGCAGAATAAACTGATTCTTCTTTTGTAACATCTTCTCCAACTATATCTGATAGACGTTTCTGTGGGTCCTGAAATCTTCCCATAAAAAAGAGTATCTCATAAAGCCATATTATCAAAAGGATGAGAAAAACAAACTTAAATATATTTCTTCTTATAAAGGGCATTAAAAGGAATGGTTCTCTATATTTAACTATGGGTTTTTTCTCAGGGACGGGTACCGGTTTTTCAATCCGTTCTTTTTTCTCCTTTGTGAATGTGGAAATAAAATGTTTTATTTTTTTATAAGAAATAGAAACACTATCTTCTGCCTCTTTTTCCGTTCTTTTAGATTCTTTAGAAAGAGCAGAAATTTTTGCAGTAACAGCAGCGGGTAATATTTCCTTTCTAACTTTTTCAACTGTCTTTGCTGGAATCTTGACCTTTTCTTTATCTATCGGAGATATTACACTAATTTTTTTCTTTTCTATAGATATCTGTTTGAGTGTTTTCTTTCTTTCATTTTCCTGTTCATAAAGGATTTTTCTTGTCCTGAGAAATTCCAGTAGTTCTTCCTTCCTTTTAGCATAAGTAGTAGATGGTATTTCCTTAGCGGGAATAACTTTTTTAACAGGTATAGTTTTCTTTGCTTTCAGTAATAATGCTTCTTCCTTCTTTGCTTCCTTTAACTGCCTGATTTCTTCCTGTTTTTTAAGTGCCTCTGCTCTCTTTTTCTCTGCTTCTTCCTTTCTTTTCGCTTCCTGTAATAACCTTGCTTCTTCACGTTTTTTAATCGCTTCTTTTCTTTTCTCTAATGCCTCTTTTTCCCTTACCTCTTTTAGTTGTCTGGCTTCCTCTTTCTTCTTTAATACCTCTAACTTCTTTTTCTGCTGCTCTTCTCTTCTATGTTTCCTTTCCTTTTCCCTTCTCTGCCTTTCTTCATGGATTGCTAATGCACGTTTCTTTTTTATCTCATCCCTTTTTTCTTTTATTTTTTGAAGTTTTTCTCTTCTTTTCTTACGCCTGTTACTCCCTTCAATATATGTCTTTTCTGTTTCTCGCGGTACATTTTCTTCGTTTACCGGAGGCACCTGTTCCTTTCTGTTTTCATACAGAGGTGCTCTTACTTTTTCCAAAGGAATAATTCGTGTTTTCTTTCTTTCAATAAATTTCAACAATTGTTTTTTCTTTTCTTCTCTTATAACATCACTATGTTTTTTTCTTTCTTCCATCTTTTTATCCTTCAGTTCCCTTTGTTTCTGTTTTCTTTATAATCACAGCATTAAGCCCCGCAGACATCCTGAATAATCCTTCACTTTCTTTTGTAACCGAGAAGTTTTTTAACAGAAAATAGGAAGATGGATTTTCAATATATTTAAGAAACCTTACAATTTCATTACTCGTTCCTTTTATCCCAAGTTTTACCGGTAATACCTGATAGAAAGCCACCTGTTGAGGTTCGCCCGGCGTTATATTTTCTACCACTGTTACTCCGGCATCAATAGTAAGCCCTATGATATCTTTTACAACTTCAAACTGTAATGTAAGTTTTGGAATTTGCTCGGGAGGGACAAGTCCTGTTGTTTGAAAACCAAGGGATCCCGGCAATAAAACATTTCTTTTTTCTGCTTTCTTATAAAGTCTATCCTGTGAAAAATAAAGGAACTCTTTATATTCAACTGAAGGATAAAAGGTGAATTCTGGAACTACTGGATAGGTAGTGGAAAAATTATTCATAAAAAAATTAAATTTTCTATCCAGATATTCTTTTTCTCTTGTAAGTTGTGCTATCAATTCTGGAGATGGTGCTTCTTCTTTACCTGTTTCATATGCTTTCATCTGGGAATATTTGTCTTTTATTTCTTTTTCTAATCCCTTTATCTCTGTACGCATTTTTTCGGTTAAAAAATACCCTGCTACCATTATACCTATAACCACTACTAATGAGAGCCAGAGAGAATATCTCTTTAAAATACTCTTTATCTTTTTCATTTTATTTCCACCAGTAAAGAAAATTGAAGTTTTTCTTTTGATGGACCAATCTCACAGGAGTTTATATTGACTGACTTTACAAATTCAAGTTTGGATAGTTCGCTCACAAATACTTTAAAATCACTAAATGCAGTTCTTATATCAGTGATTATAACTTCTCCATTCACTGTAAATATC
>JAMWCZ010000032.1 GCA_023819225.1 Candidatus Omnitrophota bacterium | reverse complement strand
ACAATTTTCAGGTCTTTTCTTATACGTAGAATAGGCCTTCTTCCAAATTTTATGTGCAGGTCTGATGCATCCAGTTCCTTCATAAGTCGTAATAGTTCAAAAAAATCATTCACTTCTTTTCTCCAGATTCTAAAAATTCTTCCATTGCAATCTGTACAGGGTCTTTTTCTTTTGTGGAAACAGATACAGGTGTCCCATTTAATATCTGATGTACTCTTTTAGCCATATTACATATCAACTCATAAATGTTAACTTTTTTGTCAAATCTGTCAAGTAATTTAAGATTTCTGTTCATATTTTATACCAGTTTTATAATTGCTTTCTCTGCATTGTCTCCTCTTCTTGGAGGCATTTTTATTATTCTTGTGTATCCTGAATTCCTATCTTTATATCTCTCTGCTGTCTCTTTTATTTGTTTCAGTGTAGGGGGATGATTAACAATAGTATTTATCCTTCTATAACTTGCAAGGTCACCTTTTTTTGCAAGTGTTATTATCTTTTCTATGGTTCTTTGCAATTCTTTTGCTTTTGATTCAGTGGTTTCTATCTCATTGTACTGGAAAAAACTGATAACCATATTTTTTATAGTTGCCTTCCTGTGTGATTTTGTTCTACCAAGTTTTCTTACATCTTTTTTATGTCTCATTTTTCCGCCTTTTGTTTTAACAGTTCTTCTTTTGTTTTTAGTTTAAAACCCATATCTTTTAAAACCTCTTCCAGTTCAGAAATGGATTTTTTCCCCAAGTTTTTAATCTCTTCAAGTTTTTCCTTCGGTGTTGAGAGTAAATCTTTTAATGTCTCTATTTTAGCTGATATTAATCCATTCAGTATCCTTGTGTTAAGTTTAAGCTCTGATATAGATTTGTTGAGGTCAATGGATTGTTTTTTCTCTACATCTAATACTTTTTCTTCTATCTCTTCTTCCTCTCCAAATCTTTGTTGTCCCTCAACAATAGAAAAATGACGGTTCATCAAAGAAGTTGCTTCCCTTACTGCCGCCTGAGGATTTTTGGCACCTGTTGTCCACACCTCAATTATTAATTTTTCATAGTCCACAAATTGTCCTACCCGTGTATTTTCAACACTGAAAGACACTTTTCTTACGGGGGAAAAAAGCCCATCTATAAGGATGGTACCTATTGGAGGAGCAGGTCTTATAAATTTCATCTTTTCATAAGGGAGATATCCCCGTCCTTTACTTATTTCAATATGGAATTTAAAGGTCTTTCCTGGTGTTAAAGTCGCAATATGCAAATCCTTATTTAGAACTTCTACGCTACCATCGTTTATTAAATCACCTGCACATATTTCTTCCTTATCTCTTATTTCTATCTCCTGTGTTAAATGCGGAAATTCAGAAATTACTGGTTTCAACGCAACCTGTTTCAAATTCATCACTATCTCTACTACATCTTCTTTAACCCCTTTTATAGTTGTAAATTCATGAGACACTCCGTCAATTTTAATGGCGGTTATCGCAACTCCTTCAATGGATGATAGGAGAACTCTTCTTAATGCATTACCCAGTGTTAAACCATATCCTCTTTCAAGAGGTTCAACTATCATCTTTCCATAATTATCTCTGTATGTCTCTTTTTCCCACACGACCTTTTCAGGAAATATAAATTCTTTCATTTTTTCTCCTTTTTGGAGTTCTTGAATTATTTAGAATAAAAGTTTACTATCAATTGTTCATTTATAGGTAATGTAACTTCACTTCTTTCTGGTTCTCTTACAATTTCTATGACAAGATTTTCTCCATTCACTTTTAACCAGGAAGGAACTATATGATTTTTATATTCTTCAATACATTCCTTCACTGTTTTTATATATTTACTATTAGAATGAAGCTTTATCACATCACCTGGTTTAACAATATAACCAGGGCGATCTACTCTCTTTTCATTAACCTCTATTGCCCCGTGTGTTATTACCTGTTTTGCCGTCCTTCTAGAATAAAACCAATTTGCTCTATATATTACGTTATCCAGACGGCTTTCAAGAAGTTTAAGTAGGTTTTCACCGGTTACTCCTTTTTTCTTTTTAGCCATATCAAAATATCTATAGAACTGCCTCTCTAAAACGCCGTAGTAAAATTTTACCTTGTTTTTTTCCATTAATTGGAGTCCATATTCGGACAGCTTTTTCCTTTTTATAAAAGAAACACCCTTCTTTTTTTTACCCTCTATTGGACTAAGAGGGCACTTAACTGTTTCGCATCTCCTACCCTTAAGGTATAGCTTCTCTCCATATCTTCTACATATTTTACATAAAGGTTTACTTACCTTTGCCATTTTCACTCTCCTTTAATCTCCCTTCTTATACTTTTCTACGTTTTGGTGGTCGACATCCATTATGAGGTATAGGGGTAACATCTTTTATGGATATCACATCAAGGCCAGCAGATTGCAGTGCTCTTATAGCGGTTTCTCTTCCAGGTCCAGGGCCTTTAACAAATACATCTACCTCTTTCATATTAAACATTGTCTGTGCTTTTCTAGCAATGTTTTCTGCTATGAGTTGTGCTGCGAAAGGAGTACCCTTTCTTGTCCCTTTAAAACCCACTGTTCCTCCGCTGCCCCACAAAAGCACTCTTCCATCCATATCTGTAATGGTTACTACAGTATTATTAAATGTCGCTTTTATATGTGCTACTCCTTTAGATACCTCAATATTTCTTCTCTTTTTCTTCACATATTTTTTCTTATTTTCAGCCATTTTTTATCCCTCTTTTTTGGTTTCTTCTCTCTGCGCTTTAATTGCTTTTCTTGCTGTTTTATCTCTTATAACACCTACTGTTTTTCTCGGTCCCTTTCTTGTTCTTGCATTTGACCTTGTTCTCTGTCCCCTAACTGGGAGAGAAAGGCGATGTCTTATCCCCCTGTAAGTACTAATCTCTATTAACCTTCTTATATCTTCTGCAATTTTTTTCCTCAGGTCACCTTCAATGGTATAGTTTTTCTGTAAGAAAGATGCAATCTTACCAATCTCTTCTTCTTTTAAATCCTTAACTCTTTTATTACCATCAATTCCCGTGGATATCAATATTTGTTTTGCAGTTGTCCTTCCAATGCCATATATATAGGTTAGAGAGATTTCTACTTTTTTATTATCCGGTATCTCTACTCCTAATATTCTTGCCATTTTCTCCATTCTCCTTTATTATATTTCGCATTTTTCCTAATACTTATTAATCTCTGTACAATCAACCCTGTCTTTGTTTATGTCTCTGCCCATCCTGGGGATTGCTACAAATGACCAATACTTTCCCCTTTCTTCTTACAATTTTACACTTTGGACAGATCTTTTTTACAGATGCCCTTACCTTCATTTTCTTATCCTTTCCGGAAATCTATAATCTTTTTATTATCCTTCCCCTGGTAAGGTCATATGGTGAGATTTCTACCATTACTCTATCACCAGGGATTATCTTTATATAATACATCCTCATCTTTCCGCATAAATATGCAGTTACTGTATGTCCTGTATCCAGTTTTACCAGAAATGCTGTTCCTGGTAATGCCTGTGTAATAGTTCCCTCTACTCTTATTTTCTCTTCCTTCTGCTCCATAACTGTTCACTCTGTTAGTATCTCAGGCGCTTCTTTTTTTATTAATATACAATTTTCGTAATGAGCGGAAAAACTACCATTTTTTGTTACAACTGTCCAGCCATCCTTCAGAATTTTTACAGGAGAACTATGCTCAATAATCATCGGTTCTATAGCAATTACCATATTTTCTCTCAGTATTTCTCCTGTTCCATTTTCTCCAAAATTAGGTATTTCTGGATACTCATGTAGTTCTTTCCCTATCCCATGACCTGCAAATTCCCTTACTACAGAGAATTTGTTCTGTTTTACAAAATTTTCTATAGTTGCTCCGATATCTCCGGTTTTCTTACCGGGTATAGCTACATAAAGACATTCTTTAAAAGATTTTCTAGCCACATCTATCATATTTCTATGTACATCCTTTACTTTTCCAACAGGAAAGGTATCTGCACAATCCCCATAATATCCATCATATATAACGCCTATATCAATGGAGACAATGTCTCCTTCTTTCAATACCTTCTTTTTTGATGGTATGCCATGAACTACTTCTTCATTTACTGATACACATAGTATAGCAGGATAACCTCTATAATTTTCAAAAGCAGGAGATACACTGTTTTTTTTAAAGAGTTCTTCTGCTTTTTTTTCTATATCGTATGTGGTTATTCCTTCTTTAACCATCTCACCTAATTCTATGAGTATAGATTTACATATCCTGCAAGCAGTTCTTATCTTATCTATCTCTTTCTGTGTTTTTACCATTCAGTAATTTTCTTTATCTCAGATAAAGTGTTTTTGAGATTTTCCTCACCATTAACCATAAAAAGTATATTTTTTTCTTTGTAATATTTTATCAAAGGGGCTGTTTGTTCTTTATAAACTTTTAATCTCCTCCTTACCACATCTTCTCTATCATCTACTCTCTGGATAAGTTTCCCACCGCATACATCACATATACCTTCTTTAACTGGCGGGATGTTCACAAGATGATAGATTTTTCCACAATTTTCACATACACGTCTTAAAGAAAGCCGTTTTACCAGAAAATCATCATCTGCTTTTAAATAAATTACCTTTATATCATTACTATCAGTTAATTTATCAAACATCTTTGCCTGCTCTATAGTTCTTGGAAATCCATCCATTATAAAGCCGGCATTATAAATAAAATTAGATAACTCCTTCTCAATCATTTCCATAACAATCTCGTCAGGAACAAGTTCTCCTGATTCCACATACTTTTTTGCTTTTATACCTATCTCTGTTTCTTTTTTAAGGTTCTCTCTCAAAATATCTCCTGATGAGATTAGAGGTAATTCCCATTCTTTGCTCAGAATACTACCTACCGTACCTTTTCCTGCACCGGGAGGTCCAAGCAAAACAAGTATTTTTTTCATTATTTTTTCGTCCTTTTGAGAAATCCCTGATAGTGCCTTACAAGAAGATGTGCTTCAACCTGTCTTAATGTTTCTATAAGAACAGAAACAATAATCAAGACACCTATGCCACCGAATAAACTTGCTACTATATAAGGAATTCTCTTATAAACATGCATAATAACATAAGGAAAAATTGCAATACCTGTTAACATTAAAGAACCCGGTAAGGTCAAACGGTTTAGAATCTTTTCCAGATATACTGCTGTTGATTTTCCCGGTCTTATTCCCTGTATGAATCCACCGTATTTTTTAAGGTCATCAGCAACATTATCAGGATTGAAGATAATACTGGCATAGAAATAACAGAAAAATATTGTAAGTATTGCATAAAGTAACATTCCCACCCCACCTGTAGGAGATAATAAAGAAGCGATCTTCTGTAATATCCGGTTTGTGGAAAAAGCCAGAAAGGTGGCGGGGAAAGTAAGGATTGATATAGCAAATATAAGTGGTATGACTCCCCCCTGATTAAGTTTTATTGGAAGGTATGTTGTCTGTCCCCCATAGACCTTTCTTCCTACTACTCTTTTGGCATACTGTACTGGTATTCTTCTTTCACTTTCATTTATTATAATTGCAAAGGCGACAACCAGAAAAATTAGAATTATCATAATCAATACAGCAAGGAAACTAATTTCTCCTGCCGCAACTAACTGCGCGACCCTATGAAATGCAACTGGCATTCTTGAAAGGATGCTTGCTGTGATTATAAGAGAAATACCGTTACCTATACCTTTTTCTGTTATCTGTTCTCCAAGCCACATAAGAAAAATTGTTCCTGTAGTAAGTGTAACTACAGTTGTAAATCTAAATAACCATCCTGGATTAGGGACAATAACTATTTCACCGAAATGTGCAGGATTTTCAAGCCACATACTTATAGCAAGCCCCTGAAATATACAGAGTCCTACTGTTCCAAATCTTGTAATCTGTGTGAGTTTTCTTCTCCCTTCAACGCCACTTCTACGGAGATTGTCAAAATAAGGGATAATGGATGTTAACAGTTCAAGAATGATAGAAACACTTATGTATGGCATTATTCCCAAGGCGAAGATTGTGGCATTACTCAGTGCTCCTCCTGAAAAAAGGTCTGCAAGTCCCAGAAGTGTATTAGGTATGTGTTCAAAAAACTTTGCAAGGGCTTTCCCATCTATACCAGGAGATGGCACATAACAACCCAACCTGTAGACAGTTAAAAGCAATATTGATATAAAAATCCTTTTTCTAAGGTCAGGAACCTTAAAACTATCTCTGAATCCCTCTAACATTACTTCTTCTCCTTAATTTCAACAGCACTGCCCCCTGCTCTTTCTATTTTTCGTTTTGCCTTATCTGAAAATATGTGTGCCTGAACTTCAATTTTTTTCTTCATCTCTCCCTTTCCTAAAATTTTTACAAAGGCACCCTTTTTTACGATACCCTTTTCTTTCATAATCGCAGGAGTTACTACGCTGTTTTCATCAAATATCTTATCTATCTTTTCAAGATTGACAATTTCTGGATAAACCTTTTTCAAATGTGTAAAGCCGTGCTTTGGTAATCTTCTAACCAGGGGCATCTGTCCACCTTCAAAATTATAGGGAAGAGAAAATCCCTTCCGTGCTTTATGTCCTTTATGACCTCTCGTAGAGGTTCCTCCATGTCCTGAAGCATCGCCCCTTCCAACCCGTTTTCTATTGCGCACTGCTCCTGCGGGTGGTTTAATCATTTCTGGTTTCATCATCTTCCTTCCTTTTAAGTTTCAAAAGTGCTTTTACTGTAGCATTTATTACATTTAAAGGATTTGTGGAACCGTAGGACTTACAGGTAATATCTGCTATACCGCAAACCTCAAAAAATGCGCGCATTGCCCTTCCTGCAACCATTCCATGACCCCGAACCGCCGGTTTAATAATCACACGAGAGGCACCAAATTTAGCATGGACTTCGTGGGGTATTGTTGTTTCTTTAACAGGTATTGTTATCATATTTTTTCTTGCCTGTTGAGTTGCTTTCCTTATTGCTTCCGGAACCTCAGCTGCTTTACCTGTTCCAAATCCAGCAGTTCCTTTACCATCACCAACAACTACCAGTGCCCTGAAGTTAAGATTTTTCCCACCTTTTGTAACCTTCATTACCCTTTTAATCTCCACAACAACCTGTTTTTCCTCAATTGCATCAAGTAATTGTTCCTTCATCAAAATTTCAACCCTCCTTTTCTTGCGGATTCAGCAAAAGCCCTTACCCTTCCTCCATATCTATACCCACCTCTGTCAAAAACAACCTGTTTTATGCCTTTCTCTATACATTTTTTTGCAAAGAGTTCACCCACCTTTTTCGCTCCTTCAACATTGTATCCTTTTAATTTATCTGTTTTGTTTTCCCTGAGCTCAGGAGATAAACTTGAAACAGTTAATAAGACCCTGGATGGAGATTCATCATCATTAACGAGGGAAGCATATAAATGCTTATTGCTTCTGAAAACAACAACCCTGGGAATTTCTAATGTGCCAGATATTTTCTTTCTTACTCTTAAATGCCTTTTTTCCCTTCTTATCTCTTTTGTAATCTTCATTGTGTTGCTCCTACTCCTGTTTTTCCTGCTTTATGTCTGACATACTCACCACGGTATCTTATCCCTTTGCCTTTATATGGCTCCGGTGGAAATATATCTCTTATACTTGCTGCAAAATCCCCAACCTGTTGTTTATCTATACCCCTGATAAAAATCATAGTGTTTCTATGAATTTCTACCTCAATACCTTCAGGAATATTAACCTCCACAGGGATTGATAATCCAATGGACAAAACCAGTTTTTTACCCTGAACCTCTCCTTTATATCCTACACCATGTAACTCCAGCACTTTTTCAAATTTCGTCTTTACCCCTTGTATCTTATTCATAATAATTCTTCTTAACAATCCCTGTAATGCCTCTGTCTTTCTGTATAATTTTTTGTTATCAGGGGAAACAAGATTTTTTAACGTGATAGAATTTCCTGCGAGAACTGCTTCTATACCAGCAGGGATTTCCTGTTCCAGTTTTCCCGCTTTTCCTTCAAAAAAAAGGACTTTACCTTCCTGCTTAACTTTTACATCCTCAGGTATTAAAATTGGTTTTTTACCTAATCTTGCCATTTTTAACCTCACCATACATAGAAAAGAAGTTCTCCGCCTATTCCATTATCTTTTGCTTTTTTACTGCTCAAAATTCCTTTTGAAGTAGAAAGTACTGCTATTCCATAGCCAGATTTAATTTCAGGTATCTCCTCTTTATTTACATATATTCTTCTTCCCGGTTTACTTACCCTCTTTATCTCGGTTATTGCTTTTCTTTTACCTGAATATAGTAAAAACACCTTAAGATATTTTGCCTTACCTTCTTCTGTTGATATATAATCCTTTATAAAACCCTCTTCTTTTAAAACTTTGAGAATCTCTTCTTTAAAACTGCTATGCGGAATGACTACATAATCCTTATTGGATAAGTTTCCATTCCTTATTCTTGTAATCATATCTGCTATAGGGTCAGTCATTGTCATCTTATTCCTCCTACCAGCTTGCTTTCTTTACGCCTGGGATTTCCCCTTTTGAGGCAAGTTCTCTAAAACATATCCTGCATATTCCAAATTTTCTATAATATGCTCTTGGTCTACCACATCTCCAGCATCTATTTTTCTTTCTTACAGAGAACTTTGGTTCCTTCTTCATCTTTTCAAAAAAACACTTTCTTGCCAATTATTCCTCCCTTATAGGAAATCCTAATTTTCTTAAAAATATTATTGTCTCTTCCTTGGTTTTAGCAGTTGTTACAATACTTAAATTCATTCCTTTTACTTTATATATTGTGTTATAGTCAACCTCAGGGAAAATCACCTGTTCTTTAATTCCTATAGTATAACCACCTCTATTGTCTGTTGAATTTACAGGCAAACCATTGAAATCCCTTACACGCGGTAAAGCAACAGTAATCAACCTGTCAATAAACTCATACATTCTGTTGCCTCTCAGAGTTACCGTAATACCACATATATCTCCTTTTCTTAAATTAAAACCCGCAATAGATTTACGTGCTCTTGTAATAATGGGTTTCTGACCCGTAATCAGTGCTATTTCCTTTTGAACGGATTCAATAAGTTTTGCATCCTTATTATCTTTCCCTATACCTGCGTTCAAAACAACCTTCACCAGTTTTGGCACCTGATATGGATTTTTATAACCCATACTTTTCATCATTTCAGGGACAACAGTTTCTTTATAATATGTTTTTAGTCGTGGTTCCATATTACTTTACCTCTACAATTTCATTGCATCTCTTACAGTATCTTGTTTTTGTTCCATCCTGGAGAATTTTTACACCTAATCTTGTTGGCTTTGAGCACTTCATACAGAAAAACATAACATTGGAGTAAGATATGGGTTTTTCCATCTGAATAATTCCGCCCTGTTTATCAACAGCTTTAGGTCGCGTATGTTTATGAACAAAATTCACCCCTTCAACAAGAATTTTCCTTTCTTTCGGGAAAACCTTTATTACCCTGCCTTTTTTCCCCGTATCCTTACCTTTTGTAACCTGTACAAAATCACCTTTCCTGATTCTATAATTCATTTACAGTACCTCCGGTGCTAGAGATATAATTTTAGTAAATTGTTTTTCTCTTAATTCCTTAGGTACGGGACCAAAAACCCTTGTCCCTCTTGGGTTTTTCTCATTGTCTATTATAACAGCACAGTTATGGTCAAATTTAATTATGGAGCCATCAGGCCTTTTTATTGGCTTTACTGTTCTTACAATAACTGCCTTAACCTTTTCTTTTTTCTTTACAATACCATCAGGAATAGCATCCCTGACACTGGCAACAATTATATCACCGACATCTGCATATCTTTTATGTGAATATCCAGGGATTCCTATAACCATTATTTTCTTTGCACCTGTATTATCTGCAACCGTTAGAATTGATCTTAATTGGACCATCTTATCTCTCTTCTCCTCTCTCTAAAATTTCAACTATCTTCCATCTTTTCTGTTTACTTAAAGGTCTGCACTGAACAATTCTCACTATATCGCCTTCCCTGGACAGATTCTTCTCGTCGTGAGCCATTACCTTTTTGATTTTTCTGAAATATTTTTTATAAATCGGGTGCTGAACTCTCCTTTCTATCAGCACAATCCTTGATTTTTCAGTTTTACTGCTAACAACCTTACCAGTTTTTTCAACTCTTACCTTTTTTCTTGCTTCCATTTTTCTCCCCAATAAGAGTTTTAAGGACACTTATTTCTTTTCTATTCTTTCTAATAATGGAAAAATCCTTCATCTGTCCAATTCGCAGTTGATGCCTTAATTTATATAACTGACTCTGCAGTTCTGATATTCTTGAGTTTATCTCCTCAACTGTTGCTTCTCTCCACTTTTTAAGGTCTTCTTTTTTCATCTTTAAATCTCTTCCTCTATTTCCTTCTTAATTAAAAGTCGTTTAACTATTTTTGTCTTTAATGGTATCTTATGAGATG
Organism: Candidatus Omnitrophota bacterium; assembly: GCA_023819225.1. Classification (GTDB taxonomy): domain Bacteria; phylum Ratteibacteria; class UBA8468; order B48-G9; family JAFGKM01; genus JAAYXZ01. The sequence goes on along the minus strand of JAMWCZ010000032.1, from coordinate 4,974 downwards.
CTCTTTTTAATGCCTCCACCGCCATATCTTCAGGAACACCACTTATTTCATATAGAATCCTGCCGGGCAGGACTACAGAAACCCAGTGTGATACATCTCCTTTACCTTTTCCCAGACGGCTTTCTGCGGGTTTTTTTGTAACTGGTTTATCAGGGAAAACCCTTATCCATAACTTTCCACGGTTTTTCAAATGATGGGTAATAGCGATTCTCCCTGCTTCAATCTGTGTATTGGTAAGCCATCCTGGTGAGATTGCCTGTAGTCCATAGTCCCCATAGAACAATGTATTACCACGACTTGCCTTCCCTTTTGTTCTTCCTCTCTGTGCCTTCCTGTATTTAACCCTTTTAGGCATTAACGGCATCTTTCTTCTCCTTCTCTGTTTCTGTTTCCTGCTTCTCCAGAACCTCTCCGAGATAAACCCATACTTTCAATCCTACCGTACCGGATCTTAAAAATGCTACAGATACAGCATAGTCAATTTTAGCTCTTAATGTATGAAGAGGAATCTTGCCTTCCATATATAGTTCCGACCTTGCAATTTCAGCACCACCTATCCTGCCACTTATTCTTACTTTAATACCCTGAGCACCTGATTGTATGGCAAGTGCCATTGCTTTTTTAATTACCTGCCGGTGTGGTAATCGCTTTTCTAATTGCATTGCTATTGAATCAGCAAGAAATTGGGCACTCATTCCTGGAGGATTTACTTCAAGAACATCTATACTTACCTGTTTTTTAAATATCTGATAAAGTTCATCTCTTACCATATCAATCTCAGAACCTTTCCTTCCAAGTACCACTCCTGGTCTTGTAGTATGTATCTTTATTATCAATTTGTCTGTCTTTTCAATATCTATCTTGCTTATAGTACCTCTTGGGAATCTTCTAATCAGATATTCCCTTATAGCCACATCTTCTTTCAATAACTCTTTAAACTCCTTTTTGCCGGCAAACCAGTTTCCTTTCCATTTTTCCACAATTCCTATTCTAAGCCCTACCGGATTTACTTTTTGTCCCATTTTATTTATTTCTCCGTTGAATTTCTTCAAGGACTACAGTGATATGACTTGTCCTTCTTTTTATCATAACCGCGCGACCCATCGTGGCTGCACGGAATCTTTTTAATACAGGTCCTTCATCTACTATTATACTCTTTATTTTCCATTCGTTCTCGGGCGCCTTCTTTTCTGCATTTGATATTGCGGATTTTATGACTTTTTCTAATGTCTTGCTTGCCCTTTTTGGTATGTTTCTTACAATAGATAGTGCTTCATTGGCTTCCCTGTCTATAAGAGGTTCCACTATCTCCCTTGTTTTTCTTGGACTGTGTCTTACATATTTAGCTTTTGCCACAACTTCCATCTAAACACCTCTTTTTATGTTTTTTCTCTGGTTTTTTCAGTATGTGCTCCATGTCCCCTGAATGTTCTTGTAGGGGCAAATTCTCCAAATCTATGCCCCACCATATTTTCCGTGATATATACATTTATAAATGTTCTACCATTATGTACAGCAAATGTATAGCCAACAAATTCAGGGATTATTACCGAAGACCTTGACCATGTTTTTATAATATCCTTTCTTCCTGTTTCCCTGTTTTTTGTTACCTTTTTTAGTAGATTTTCATCTACATAAGGACCTTTTTTCTTGGATCTCATTTTTATCTCCGTCTCTGCAATATCTTACTGCTTGATGGTTTTTTCTTGTTTCTTGTTTTATATCCTTTTGAAGGGATACCTGTTGGACTCTGAGATATATTTCCTTTACCCCTGCCTTCACCGCCACCATGTGGATGGTCTACAGGGTTCATTGCCACTCCCCTTACAATCGGTCTTCTGCCGAGCCATCTCGTTCTTCCTGCTTTCCCTATGGATATATATTTATATTCAGGATTACTTACCTGTCCTATGGTAGCCATACAGTTTATATCAAAAAGGCGAACCTCACCAGAAGGAAGGTGTACCTGTGCATATCTTTCCCCTTTAACCATAAGTGTGGCAAGTGTACCTGCAGACCTTACAAGTTTTCCACCTGTACCCGGGACAATCTCAATATTGTAAATTTGAATACCTTCTGGAATATTTTTAAGAGGTAATCTATGCCCCGGTTTTATCTCTGCGTCTTCACCACATTTTATAATATCCCCGGGATTTAATCCGACAGGTGCCACAATATAACGTTTTATTCCATCATAATAATGAACAAGTGCTATTCTCGCTGAACGGTTGGGGTCATATTCTATACTTACAACTTTGCCTGGAATTCCTTGCCGTCCATTAAAGTCAATAAACCTGTAACGTCTTTTATGACCTCCACCTCTATGTCGTGCAGTAATAACACCTTGATTGTTTCTTCCACCTGTTTTTTTCAATCCTCTGACAAGTGATTTTTCTGGTTTGTCTCGTGTAATTTCTGAGAAGTCAGAGATTACCGTATGTCTCTGTCCAGGCGTTATAGGTTTTAATTTACGTAATGGCAATTTTATCCCCCTCTTTCAATGTTACTATTGCCTTTTTATATCCTGATTTATATCCTTCAATTCTAAATCTATAATTCTTTTTTTTGGGATGCATATTTACTATATTTATCTTTTCTACTTTTACATTATAAATTTCTTCTATTGCTTCTTTTATCTGCGTTTTTCGTGCCCGTTTATCAACCTTGAAAGTATACTTGTTATCTGCGATTGCTTCCGTTGCTTTTTCTGTAACAAGAGGAAACTTTATAATATCAAAACATTCATTTTTCATTGTCTCCTCCTAAAAAAACCTTTATAAAATTAAAAGCGTCTTTATCAGCAATTACTTTATCAGAGTTAAGAATAGTATATACATTTAATCTATCCATAAAATCGTAGGTTATAGAATCTATGTTTTTTAGTGATTTTATAATTACAGCATTTTTTTCCCTGTCATTATTCAATACAAAAAGAACCTTCTGTCCTGTATAACCGGCTTTCTTTAAAAACTCAGAAAAAATCTTTGTCTTTGGGATTTCAATCTTTTCAGGGATAAAAAGAGCAAAACTATCTTTCTGTATCTTCCATTTCAAAACTTCTTTTAATGCTGTTCTTTTAACTTTTTTAGGAATAGATTGTCTGTAGTCCCTTGGCTTAGGCCCAAATACAACTCCTCCGTGGCGCCACAAAGGGGTTCTTATTGAACCCACCCTTGCGCGTCCTGTTCCTTTCTGTCTCCATGGTTTTTTACCACTTCCTGAAACTTCTCCCCTTGTTTTTGTAGATGCAGTACCCTGTCTTTGATTTGCCAGATATGCCTTGATATAGTAATAAATCACATCCTGATTTGGTATACCGCCTACAAGTTCTTCTGATAGCATTTCTTCCCCTATTATTTCACCCGCCATATTATATACATTTATCTTTTTCATTTTTTCAGAGCTTTCCTTATGATTATGTATCCATTAGAAGAACCTGGTACCTGTCCTTTAACAAGTATAATATTTTCTTCAGGGATAATTTTAACAATCTGAAGATTCTGCACTGTTACTCTTCTGTTTCCCATATGTCCTGCCATACGTCTTCCTTTAAGAACTCTCGGAGGCGTTGTCCCCCCTATTGAACCAGGGGCTCTATGAGACATAGAGCCATGGGTTGCAGGACCTCCTGTGAATTTATGCCTTTTTACAACTCCTTGAAATCCTTTACCAATAGATGTCCCTGTAACATCAACATATTCGCCTTCTTTGAATATATCAACTGTAAGTTTTTGTCCGATATCAAATTTAGCAATTTCATCATCATTTTTCAGCCGTAACTCTCTTAAAACCTTCATTGGAGGTAATCCTAATTTTTTGAAACATCCAAGCATTGGTTTATTCAATTTTTTTTCCAGGACTTCTTCAAAACCAATCTGAATAGATGTATATCCATTATCTACTGTTTTCTTAATACTTGTGACATAACATGGTCCTGCTTTTACTATTACTACGGGCACAACAGAACCGTCACTTTCTCTATATATTCTGGTCATCCCTATTTTTTTACCCACCAAACCAATCTTCATTGCGTTCCCCTGATAAATTACCTCCCCTCTTTTTTAAAAGAGGAGTATTAAAAAGGTAGGACTTTTGCCTACGCGTACTAACAATTCATCCTTCTTTTCAACTTAGTTTCATCTCAACTTCTACACCAGCAGGTAAACTTAATCTACTCAGAGAATCAACAGTTCTTGCTGTCGGTTCTATTACATCTATTATCCTCTTGTGTATCTCTAACTGAAACTGTTCCCTGCTTTTTTTATTCACATGAGGAGATCTTAATACAGTATATATCTCTTTTTTTGTCGGCAGAGGAATAGGACCTGATACCTTCACTCCTGTCTTTTTCAGCATCTCTATTATCTCCTTAGCCGATTGGTCCAATACCCTGCTGTCAAAAGATTTAAGTTTTATTCGCATTCTTTTTTTCTCCATACTTAACGCCCTTTCTACAAAAGCCATAAAAATTTATTATACCACAAAAAAATTGTTTTGCAAAATTTTTTTATAATTACTTAATCACCTCAGTTACAGCGCCTGCTCCGACTGTTTTTCCACCTTCTCTTATAGCAAACCTCTGTCCTTTTTCAAGCGCTACAGGATATATAAGTTCTACCTGCATTTCTATATTATCACCGGGCATCACCATCTCTACACCTTCCGGTAGTTTTATCTCTCCTGTTACATCAGTGGTCCTTATATAAAACTGTGGTCTGTATCCGGTGAAGAATGGTTTGTGTCTGCCTCCCTCTTCCTTCTTTAATACATATACCTGTGCCTTAAATTGGGTGTGTGGTGTGATGCTTCCAGGCGCTGCTACTACCATTCCTCTCTCTACCTCATCCTTCTCTATGCCCCTTAAAAGCAACCCTACATTGTCTCCTGCTACACCTTCATCTAATTCCTTCCTGAACATCTCTATCCCTGTAACTACCGTCTTTTTGATATCATGGGATAACCCTATAACCTCAA
>JAMWCZ010000131.1 GCA_023819225.1 Candidatus Omnitrophota bacterium | reverse complement strand
CCGATAGATTTTCCCCTCACCCTACCCTCTCCCCTCAGGGGAGAGGGTATGGGTGAGGGGCAAAGAGAGGGTTTAGGGTGTGAGGACCCTTGAACAAAAAATTAAATGAAGAAGTGTTACTTGTCTACCCTATCTGTGCGCTAACTTGACAGGAAAGAATAAAAGATTGTAAATTAAATATAAAACAGGGCTTAGTAAATATTTACCAGTGACCTCTATGCTACGAATCGTGTGATAAATTACACCGCTACAAGGATATTTTTATATAGATTTTAAATGAGGCAATGGGTAAACACATTATTGGGAAGAACCAAATAGAACCTTGCGGGCTGCAGAGATTGCTTTTTCTGTCTCAATATTAATACCCATATCTTTCAGCCCCACACCTACTCCACAGATTGCTGTAAGGACATCAAACTCATCCTGCCATCCAAGATGTGATATTCTTATAATTTTACCTTTAAGGTGGTCCTGCCCACCTGCAATAGACATACCATACTTTGTCCTTAAAATTTTCACAAGTTTATCACCATCCACCCCTTCAGGTAGAACTACTGCTGTTACCGCATCTGATGGACTCTCGGAAAGCAGTTTAAGTCCTGCGGATATCATTGCCTGCCTTGTTGCTTCGGCGCGGATGTGATGTTCTTCCCATATCTTTTCAATCCCAATGTTTTTAATTATTTGGAGTGATTTCCTGAGGCCTACAATAAGAGAAACAGGGATGGTAAATGGGAAATCATTCTTGGCGAGTGTCTTCTTATACTTTTTGAGATTGAAATAATACTTTGGCAGATTGGATGTCTCTATCTTTTTCAATGCCTTCTCGCTCACAGATATAAAAGCAAGTCCTGGCGGTAGCATAAATGCCTTCTGTGAACCAGTAACAACAACATCTATCTTCCATTCATCTGTCATACAGGGGACTGCACCGAGAGAACTTATTGTATCTACAACAAGGATAGTATCTTCATAGTTAGCAACAATTTCTCCCAATGCCTTTATATCAAAGTGTGTCCCTGTTGATGTCTCGCAGAGTGTTCCAAAGACCGCCTTTACATCAGGATTTTTTTCTAATAGGTCTTTTATTATATTTGTGTCTAACTTTTTGCCCCATTCAAGTTCCACAGGTATTACATTAAGTTTATAGGCAAGGGATATCTCTTTAAATCTTTCTCCAAACTTACCACCTGAAATTACTATTACTTTATCTCCTTCAGAAAGGAAATTTACTACAGATGTTTCCATCGCACCTGTTCCTGATGATGCAATAATAAATACATCATTTTTTGTCTGGAATATATACTTCAGATTTTCAAAGACCTCTGCGGCAATTTTTATAAACTCATCTGTTCTATGATGCATAATTGGGGCTGCCATCTCAAGCAGAACTTCTTCTGGAACTGATGTTGGGCCGGGTGTAAAAAGCCGTTTTTTTAACATTTTTTCTCCTTATGGGTTAAATTTTTTAAGGTAGTCAATACTCTGTTTTGCTATTGTTTCAGGTCCTGGTGTAAAATCAAAGACCTCTACAGACAGCCATTCATTATACCCTATTTCTTTTAGTGTAGCAATAATAGGTGTGTAGTCAATTTCTCCAGAACCAGGTCCTCCCAAATTTTTATCATTGGTATGAAAGTGTTTCAGATATTTTCTTCCTTCCTTTATTATTTCAGGTATTAGTTTTTGTTCATCACTCATTGCTTTTACATCCAAATGGAGTTTAAGATATGGATGGGATATCTCTTCTATAATATCTATTGCCTGTGCAGCAGTATTTATAAAATTGGTTTCAGTCCTTGCAAGTGGTTCAAGGCATAGAAAAATACTTCTCTTTTCACACTCCTTCAGAACCTTTTTTAGAACTTCTTTCACATTTTCTTTGACCCCCTCATATGTCTGCCCTTCTGCGATATTCCTCTGTTTTGGTGAGCCGAATACCATAAGGGAACCACCTATATCAGCGGTAAAACCTACAAGTTTACATAGATAATCTGCTGTTTTTTCCCGAAGTACCTTATCATTTGTTGAAACAGAAAGCCCTTCCGGCTTTACTAAAAGCCAGTGTGTTCCTATAACTTCAAGGTTATATCTACTGGAGAGTTCTCTGATTTTTTTTAAAATTTCTTGAGGTATTTTATCCACTTTTTCCCCTAATGTGAAAGGTGCTATCTCAATACCCTGATACCCTGTCTCTTTCGCAAAAGAAAAGACCTTTTCCAGTTCCCAGTTATTAAACATCTCATTACATATGCCAATCTTCACTTGTCGCCTCCTCTGTGTTTTCTCATTGAAGGTGGAAGGTCAATATCATCGTCTGGCCTTGTTGTTAATGGTAGTTCTCCGCTATCCACAGTAGGTTTTTCAGATATGTGTTTTTTAGGTATTTCTTTCTGTTTACTGCCTATACCTGTGGCAAGAAGGGTTATTTTTACTTCATTTTCCATTCCAGGGTCTATTGTTACACCTAATTTTTTTGATGAAGATGATATCTTACTCTGTATTATACTCATTGCTTCACCAAACTCTCTTAGAGAAAGGTCCTTACTTCCAGTGATGCTTATCAGAATATTTTTTGCTTCCATTATATCACTTTTTTCTATAAGTGGGTCGTTGATTGTATCTCTTGCTGCATTTTCTATTCTTCCTTCACCTTTACCATAACCCAGTCCTACTATACCTTTTCCCGCATTCTCCACTACAGCGGATATATCAGCGAAGTCAATGTCCAGAAGTTTCGGT
>JAMWCZ010000130.1 GCA_023819225.1 Candidatus Omnitrophota bacterium | reverse complement strand
TGTGTGATAAACCTGCCCGCCAAATCTTTAGTGGTGAGTCGCACCGCTACAATGTGCAATGAATTGCACCGCTACATCTCACTTCTCCCTTCTCACATCTCACGCTTTTTTCTCTTCTTCCCTCTCCCCTTCATTCCCCTCTCCCCTGAGGGGAGAGGGTACGGGTGAGGGGATTCCCTCGCCCCGCTTGAGCGGGGAGAGGGTTAGGGTGATGGGTATCCTTTTTGTTCCCTCGCCCCTGCCAGAGGGGAGAGGGTTAGGGTGAGGGGTATCCTTTCTGTTCCCTCGCCCCTGCCAGAGGGGAGAGGGTTAGGGTGAGGGGAGAGGGGTGCTGGATAGAGAAGTAAGGAGTACCACATAGCACAGAAGGCGAGATGGTATTGCCTATGCGAAGAATAATGAGCATCGTATGGCAAGGGCAGTAATTTGGTGAACTGCCCCCCGTTGACCGAAGCCCGTAAGGGCAAGAAGGGTGAGGGGCTTTTCCCTCGCCCCGCTCTGCGGGGAGAGGGTTGGGGTGAGGGGATGCAAAAAGCAAGACCTGACCCCCAATGCGTACCTAAGGTATCTCAAATTCTGCAGAACGGTAGACAAAAATGATATAATAGAAGAAATAACAGGGGGAATAATGAAGAAAAAAATATTTTTATCACCTGCCACAATAAATCTTTATAGAGAGTGTCCGAGGTGTTTTTATCTCCATATGAAATATGATATCAAAAGACCGAGAGGTCCAATGCCTTCTATTGCCACAGGAATGGACAGTGTCCTTAAAAAATATTTTGACTACTACCGCTCTATAAAGGAACTTCCACCTGAACTAAAGGATGAAATGGAAGGACATTTAATAGAAAAACTTAAACCCACTTATTACACAGATATAAAGAATGGTTATTGCCTTTTAGGTAAACTTGATGACTGTCTTATAACTGAAAAAAGCACATACATTCCTCTGGACTTTAAGACAAGGGCAAGTGTTGCAGAAGATATACATCCTGCATATCAATTACAAATGGAACTTTACTGTATGCTTTTAGAAGGCAACGGTATGAAGACAGAAGACATTGCATACCTTCTTTATTATTATCCATTAAATGTTAATCCTAAAGAAGGTGCTGGAAATATTTTATTCGGTATGGACATAAAGAAGGTCTCTGTGGATATGAAAAATGCAAAAGACATTATTGAAAGTGCGATAGGATGTCTAGAGAGAAAAGAAATTCCAGTTCCATCAGAAGAGTGTGAATATTGCAGATGGATAGAGAGGGTATATGGAAGGGAGAGTTTAGTAGGCATTCCTATTAAAAAGGATGAAAAACCACCTGAACCTGAAGAGATAATAAAAGAGGAAGAATACAAAGATACCTTATTTTGATGGCAAAGATATTAAAAGAAGTAAGGCAGTTTGTAGAAGATAGGGCACTTGTAAAAAACGGAGACAGGGTTCTTATTGCGGTTTCTGGGGGTCCTGACTCTGTATTTCTGTTTTACTTTTTTCAGTATCTCAAAAAATTTCATCGCATATCATTTTCGGTTGCCTATATACATCATCATCTCAGAAAGGAGGCAGATGAAGAACTTAAGTTTGTGGAATTACTGGCTAAAAAGTATAAAGCACCTTTTTATTACAGGGATATCCAGATAGAAGGAAAATCAGGGATTGAAGAAAAGGCAAGAAGGGAGAGATATAAGGCACTTTATAGTATAGCAAAAAAGGCAAACTGTAATAAAATCGCTGTCGGGCATAACCTTGATGACCAGGTAGAAACAGTTATTATGAGGTTTATAAAAGGGGCAGGAATTGCAGGGCTTGGTGGTATATCTCCTGAGAGGCATCTTTTTCCAAAAAGCAAAATTACTGTTATCAGACCATTGCTATGCCTTGAAAAAAAAGATATTATGGAATTTCTGGAAGGGAAACAGATTGAATACAGGAAAGATGAGACAAATCTCTCTACTGATTTTTTCAGAAACCGCATCCGACTGGAAGTAATTCCATTCCTTTCAAAATATAATCCACAGTTGAAGAAGAAAATTGCACAGATGTCTTTTTTAATACAGGACGATTTTTCTTTCATTATAAGTAAAGGTTATGAGGCATTTAAGAAAATTGTTAAAGAGGATGTTTTAAATATGGTTGAGTACAGGAAACTTGATATATCTATCAAACGTATGGTTGCGGGTATCCTTATAGAGAAGATTACTGGAGATCCATACCGCTCCTATAATAAGATAAGACAACTTGTGGAGTATCTTGACAGATACCCCGGCAAAAAACTACCAATAAATGGGGTCAGGTCTTGCTTTTTGCATCCCCTCACCCCAACCCTCTCCCCACAGGGGCGAGGGAAATAAAATACAGGGAAGGAAGGTGAGGGAGATATAGAAAAAGGTTTAATTTTTCTTAAAATACATATTCTCTGCCATAATATAATCAAAGGAATTCTCTATTTCATTTGTCTTTATGTGCTTCACCTTTTTTGCTATCTCTTCACTTAATTTCTGGGCATCCTTACACAAAAGGACTTCCCTTGCCCCCTCTAACGCACCATTTCCTATCTTTATTATCCTTTCCTCAGGGACATCAGGTATCAGTCCTATCTTGATTGCATTCTTAATATCTATGAAATTCCCAAAACCACCGGAAAGATAAACTTTTTTAACATCTCCCAGGTCCACAGGATAATACTTAAGGAGAAGTTGCCATCCAGTTCTTATTGCTGCCTTTGATGTGATTAACTGGAAGATATCATTCTGTGTGAGTTTTAGGTCGCC
>JAMWCZ010000129.1 GCA_023819225.1 Candidatus Omnitrophota bacterium | reverse complement strand
GGGGACTTGTTCAGAATTTAAGATAGATAAGTAAAGAGATAGAGAAGAAGAATTTTTACCCCCCGGAGGGGAGGATATAGGTAGGGATGGAAGGTATAGGAAAGGGCTCACCCTCACACTGCCCCCCTCACCTATACCCTCTCCCCGCTGTGCGGGGCGAGGGGAGAAGAGAAAAATAAAAGGGAGAGGGAGGTTTCTTAAATTCCTCCCCATAATAGGGGGAGGTTAGGTGGGGGTGGGAGTACAACAAAAAAATTAGAGGAGAAAGCGTCACCTATGTACCCTATCCGTGCGTTTTGTTGACTTTAATGCTTTTTTCATTGTATCCTTTATAAATATGGGAAATAAAAAGAAGAAAGAGAAGGACTACGATATAAAGGCGATATATGAAATCAGTAAAGCGATAACCTCTGATATGTATATTGAGGACATTCTGAAACTTATTGTTAATGTTACAGCCGAGGTTACTGGCTCAAAGATATGTTCCATAATGCTTGTGGATGAAAAGGATAAACTTATTAAGATTCGTGCAACACAGGCGATGAGTGATGAATATCTTAAGAAACCGCCTCTAAAAATAGGAGAAGGGATAGCAGGAAAGGTTGTGCAGACAGGAAAAGCCGTTATTATTCAAGATGTAAGGGAAGAACCAGAATATAAATACAGGGATATTGCTACAAAAGAGGGACTTGTCTCTATGTTAGCAGTCCCGATGGCTGTAAAAGGGAAAGTGATTGGGGTACTCAATGTTTATACAGCCAGACCCCACCATTTTACTGAAAGAGAGATAGAAGTCCTTACATCCATAGCCAGCCAGTCAGCCATTATTATTGAAAACACAGAACTTATGGTAAAGACAAAAGTCCTTGAAGAAGAGATAGAAACACGGAAAAAAATAGAGAAGGCAAAAGGAATTTTGATGAAAGAAGAAAATCTTACAGAAGAAGAGGCATACAACAAACTTCGCAGGTTCAGTATGGATAATAGAAAGAGTATGAAAGAAGTAGCAGAAGCAATTATCATCGCCTATGAAATAAAGAAGTAAATGGATATATATCTCCTCTACAAAAACCTGAAGAAAAAATATGGCAAGCCAAAAGGTCAGTGGGCTTTGTGGTGTAAAAGGCCAAAGACAAAAGAAGAAATAGAACAGGTCATTATAGAATCAGTCCTGACACAGAGGGCAAACTGGAAGAATGTATGTTATGCTGTCTCTAACCTTAAAAATAATGGACTCCTTTCTCTTGAAAAAATTGTCTCTATAAAAGAAGATGAACTAAAGGAACTTATAAGACCCTCAGGATTTTATAAGGTCAAGGCAAAACGACTAAAAGAACTTTGCAATTTTGTCGTTAATGAATGCGGCGGAGTTGAAAGTGCAAAAAAAATCTCTTTGGAGATTATTCGGAAAAATCTTCTCTCATTAAATGGGATAGGAGAAGAAACAGCCGATGATATTCTTCTCTATGCCTTTGAAAAACCGGTCTTTGTTATAGATGAGTATACAAGACGGCTGGTGAAAAGATATAATTTGACAGATAAACTTTCTTATAAACACCTTCAGGAATTTTTTGAAAAGTCACTGGGTAAAAAGGACTATGCACTATATCAGGACTTCCATGCCCTTATTGTAATAGACGGTAAAGAGGAAAACAGATGATAAGAAGAGGAATTGCAACATTCACGCTGGATACAGGAAAATGTCCAAAGTGGCTATTTGAAAGGATGGTAAAACTTGGGAGATGTCTTGTAGATGTAATTATAGAGGAGTACGGACCTGATGAGTTTATAGAAAGAGTTTCCGACCCTGTATGGTTTCAATCACTCGGTACTGTTCTCGCATTTGACTGGAACGCATCAGGACTTACAACAATACTTACTGCTGCATTGAAAGAATCTATAAAAGGGAGAGAAAGAGAATTAGGAATCTTTATCTGCGGTGGAAAAGGTAAGACATCTCTTAAGACACCTGATGAAATTTATCATTGGGGGGAATATACTTCTTTACCTGAAGAAGGTGTAAAAAACCTTGTCTATAACTCAAAGATGGCAGCAAAGGTAGATAACTCCCTTGTACAGGATGGTTATAATATATACCATCACACCTTTTTCTTCTCCAAAAATGGTGTCTGGACGGTTGTTCAGCAGGGAATGAATACAGAAAATTCTACTGCCAGAAGGTATCACTGGTTCTCAAAAAATATAAAGGATATTGTATGTGAGCCACACTCAGGTATATCAGCAGATATGTTAAAAATCCCTTGCTTAAATATGACAGCAAAAGGAAGCAAGGAAAACAGGAATATATCAACAGAGATTGCCACGACATCATATATTGAACTTATACGGGACTTAAAAATCCTGAGAAAACATTCAAACAAATTGTCTAAAATGGTTGCAGTAAAATCAGAAGAAGTTGAAACTATATTCCTAGAATTAAAAAATACTGAGTTTAAAACCCATCCCGTGTTAAATGAAGAGTTTATATACAACAGATACCTTGAAAAAATCCTCTGGACTGTCTATCAACAAAAACCTGAAAACTATGAAAAACTCGTTGCTATTGCAGGTGTGGGACCAAAAACAGTCAGGGCATTGAGTTTAGTAGCAGAAGTTATATATGGAGCACATCCTTCTTATAAAGACCCTGCAAGATATTCCTTTGCACATGGTGGTAAAGATGGAACACCCTACCCTGTCGACAGAAAGACATATGACAGGACCATTCTTTTCTTCAGTGAGGTAATAAAAAGAATGAAAGTCACCCCTCTTGAAAAAGAAAAACT
>JAMWCZ010000128.1 GCA_023819225.1 Candidatus Omnitrophota bacterium | reverse complement strand
ACTCTCCAGCCTTTGTTTTATGATCATTTTTACCTACAATTTTTATACCCCTTGTTAGCTCACTTAAATTTTTACTCTTAACAAGATAGACACTCTCTGCTTTTTCTAAGTCGAGATTACCCAAAGGAGATGTACTGGCATATAAAATTATACTTTCTTCACCAGATGGTGGTGTAATTTCAAGCTCAAACCTGTCAGGGCCTGAAGGTATTTCGTAAACAACCCCGCCTTGAAAATAGTTCTCTTCTCTAAACGGATTTGGTAGTATCTGAATCAGAGTCCCATCTGCCTGTTTGTATATTATTTTAGCATAAAACGGCTTATTGCCTTTAAAATATATCTTTACTTTTTCTCCACTCTTAAATTCCCTTTTTTCAGTCCAAATTTTGACCTTCAAAGGGAGTGATGGATCATCTAAATCCTTAGATTCTAATAACTTTCTCATAGTATTTTCATCTGGTATGACCTCCGCTTTTATCTTTAACCTGTAGCAATCACCTATCCTTGGCGGATCATTGTCCCATTTACCATGAGATTCAATAATCCGAACCTTTGCATTTGCATAGGCATTAATTATTTCCTTCTGGAACTCAAAGTCTTTTACCTGTGTTTCAGACTGAATGTATGTTGATACCTGCTCAATTGCATTTTTCTTTGCATCCTGAAGTGCTGTTTCTTCAGTCTGTCTTTTCGTCCTATCTTCACCCATACAGGCATAGCCTTCGGATTCGGTAATGGTGGATTGCGAAGCAAGACCATTTGAAACAATTACAAAAAACATTAAAAAAACTATTACCAAACTCTTCATATACTAAAACTCCTCACTTATTCTATACCTGTTATCCTTAATCCCTTTGGGTATTCAATCGAGAACTTCTGTGTAATTTTCCTCGTTTCCTTTGGTGCTATATTAAGTTTCCATGTTATTATGCCATCCTTTGAGATCTCTGCCTCTTTTTCTGATGGATGCTCTAAGAATGTCTTAATCTGTTCATTCTGGGATATAGGATAGTTATCCTTCACTGTAATATCTACAGCCCTTGATTTTCCATTTGTCACTGTTATCTCGAATTCGTATATAAGCTTTTCTGTTTTCGAGATAACGCCTGTATATTCAGTAAACTTTTTGATTGGCTTTCTTTCAACCTTTATGGATTCATCTATACCGAGGGGAATTTGCATATCTTCTCCAGCTACAAAAATTTTAGATAATTGCTCACTTCGTATGAATCTTTTATCAATATATATATTCATTTTTCCCGGGAAAATTGGAAAATTTAAAGGATTTTTTAAATTACCAGTAATAAAGACAAAGGATGATTGCTTTGGAATTGTTACATATTCCAATAGGTTGCTGTTTTTTTCTTTATCGCCCAATATCTTTGATGTTAAAAATATCCTGTGGGGTTGGTTATCGGACAGAACTGTTATTACATCTTTTAAGATAAACTCGAAAGAAGTCGTTTCTTCTTTAATCTTTGGTTCTGATTCAGCATCTTCTAACATCTCTTTTTTCATATCTGCAACAATACTTTTTGAAATCTCCATACTCTTATACACAAAGGGCTCCCTTGGCCTATATATGTCCACATACCATGGAGTAAGCTCTTTCAATTTTCCCACAACTGGTTTAGATGTAGATATTATCAATCCCACATCTTGCCAATCTTCTTTTGTATTTTGAGTTATGCTTGCATAAACATCAAAGCTTATTGTGCTGTTTGATGTATCTACATGAATATCATATTGAGGCGTCCACATGGCATTATTAACAAGATACCCAATCTCTAACTGAACTTCTTCTTCTTTCTGCCCATAAAGTGTGATTATTATGTTTTTTACCCTTTCCTGTTTTTTCCCAATATTTGTCAATTCCTTTTCTAAATTGCTTTTTTCCTCTTTAAGTTTATTTAATTTTGTTTCAATATCTGCAATACCTATGTAACTGTTTTTAAATCCTGTTTCTATGAATTTGGCATATCCTTCAAACTCACTCTGGAGTAGTTTGACATTAGATGTAAAGGGGGTTAGTTTTCTTAAAAAATCTATATAACTATTTATCGCTGACATCTCGCCGTTTAATTTTCTTATCTTTTCATCTAATTCTTCAATTCTTTCCTGTAGAGCATTAGCCCTCAGCTGTTTGTTGCCTGTTAAATAACTTTTTTCCACACTTAGATCTGTAATTTTTCCGCTTCCCTTTATTATAGCAACTGATATAGAATCATCTACTATGCTATCTGGTAGCCCCTCCAATTTAAAAATGTTTTCTCCTTTTTTTGTAATTACATCAGCCTTTCTATAAACAAGAGCTGAATCAGTAAAAACGGTGACTTTGTCAATCTTAGAACTAACCACCATACTGGCATAGACAGGTACTTGAAAAAACAAAATAAAAAATATTAAAAAGATTGATCTGCTCATCTCTAACCTCCTAAAAAAACAGTAAAATTAAAAATCATTTATACTTAAACTCTACCACAAGCACCACTAAAATCAAGGTAAAATTCACATCATACAAGCTTATGCTAAAATCTAATGGTCAATATGTATATACCAAGTGACTTACCCTTACTTCTCGTCGTTGTATCTGGTCGGCAAAGAGTAGCTGCTTTTGTCAATTACTATATAATGGTGAGGATAAACCTTAACCTCTTCCCTAAAGATTTCTAAAATTATTTCTCTGGCAAGGCTTAATGTGTTTTTTTCTTATTTTAATAAAATTAGAGTTGTACCTCTTTTATGTTGTTAAAGCCTTCAGCATAACTCTACCTCACTGCCACAGGAAAGTCAGGCACTGTATTGGGCTTTGTTGTTACTGGTGTCTGTTTTCCTTTTGTGAGATCCTTTACCCTTTCTGCCATATAGGCATCAA
>JAMWCZ010000127.1 GCA_023819225.1 Candidatus Omnitrophota bacterium | reverse complement strand
CTTGAAGTCAAGCCATCAGGAAAAACAGAGATTATCTTTGTTAACAAATACGGAAGACCACTTACAGCAAGAAGTGTGGAGCGGATTGTAGTAAAATATGCTAAAAAGGCAGGGATAGTGAAAAAAGTTACACCACATACATTCAGGCATTCCTTTGCAACACATATGCTTGAAAGAGGCGCTGACCTGCGGACAGTGCAAGAACTATTAGGCCATGAAAGGATTACCACAACGCAGATATACACACACCTTACATTAGAGAAGTTAAGAGAGTTTTACAACAAGGCCCACCCCCGTGCATAAAATTTGACTTAAATTATTGAAATAAATAAAATAAACCGAATTCAGATATGGGAACGGTTGGTGACTATGAAGAAATACAATACATATTCAAAGGTAGAGGATATAGCGGTTGAAAGATTCGGAAAGGCCCTTTTATATCCTTATGAACGGATAAAAACATTAGAAGTCCCTAACTTTCCCTCTCTTGGTAAACTTGTCTCTTTAAGGTTTATTGAGTGGCTACAGTTAAACCCTGAGGGAGTGATATCTCTCCCGACAGGAAAAACCCCTGAATATTTTATTAAGTGGACAGAATTTTATCTGAAAAACTGGGATACCAGAAAGGTGAAAGATGAGTTAATATCCTGGGGTATAGATAAATCAGTCAAGCCGGATATGAGAAACTACTGGTTTATCCAGATAGATGAATTTTATCCTATGGACCCTAAGAGAGAAAATAGTTTCAATTATTATATAAGAAAGTTTTACATAAATAGTTTCGGTCTTGACCCAAATAAAACACTTTTTATGGATACATGGCTTACAGGATGTGAACAAGGGCAAACGCTTGGCTCTATATTCTCTGATGGCAAGGTTGACCTTTCTCTTAGATATAGAAGCCCTAAAAATTTTGATGAAGAAAGGCAGCAGAAGGCGATATATGCAATGGACAGGTTCGCAATGGAGTATGAAAAGAAAATAACAGAGATGGGTGGTATTGGCTTCTTTTTAGGTGGTATAGGACCTGATGGTCATATTGCCTTTAATATAAGGGGTTCTGACCATAATTCCACAACCAGGGTTCTTAAAATAAACTATGAGACCGCTGCTGCCTCTGCCACTGACCTTGGTGGTATTGAAAACTCACGGGATAAAGCAGTAATCACAATAGGACTTGCTACAATTACTAAAAACCCATCGGTTGTTGCTCTTATTATGGCTGCAGGAGAAAGTAAGGCAAAGGTAGTAAGGGATGCAATAGAAAATATACCTGATATACTTTATCCTGCTACTGCATTACAGAAGGTTGAAGGTACAAGGTTTTATATAACAAGCGGGGCTAGTTCTTTACTTACAGGAAGACGACTTGAACGGCTGAATAAAATAAAACCAATTCCTCATAGTGAAAAAGAAAGAATTTTAGTAGATATTTCTTATAAAATCAACAAAAAAATTAAAAATTTATCTCTTACAGATATTAAAAATGACATTTACGGACAGGTCCTTTTAGAAAAGGAAGATAAAAAAGATATAAAAATATTTACCAAGAGGGTAGACAGAGAATTCAGGCAAAGGGTTGAAAAAGGGATGGAGGAGACAGGAAACAGGATTTTTCTCCATACAGCGCCACACCACGATGATATTATGCTTGGTTATCTTCCATATATACTACACCTTGTAAGGAAACCAACAAATCACCACTATTTTGCCACACTTACAAGTGGTTTCACTTCTATTACAAACACTTATACACTTTCCTGGTTAGAAAATCTTGAGAAGCATATAAGAGAAGGTAAACTTAAACGGTTGTTTAAAGAAGAAGATTATTTTAAATCCGACAATACAGTAGGTAGAAACAGGGATATATACAGATACCTTGATGGTATTGCTGGTGGTAAAGAAGAAATAAAAAAGGAAGCAGAGGCAAGAAGGGCATATAGAAATATATGTGAACTGACCGGTAATCAAGAACCAAGGTTTATACTTAAAAAAATGCTGTCACTGAAAAAAGAGATAGTATCTGCCTACCCTGGCAAGAAGGATATACAGGATGTCCAAAAACTGAAAGGTATGATAAGAGAGTGGGAAGAGGAACTGCTCTGGGCACATTTAGGTTTCAGTTGTAATAATATTTTCCATCTGAGGCTGGGTTTTTATACAGGTGATATATTCACTCCACAACCAGAGATTGAAAGAGATGTGAAGCCATTCCTTTCTATCTTAGAAAGGGTAAAACCAGATATTATAACAGTTGCCTTTGACCCTGAGGGGACAGGTCCTGATACACACTATAAAGTTCTACAGATAACCGCTGAGGCATTAAAGATTTATAGAGAAAAGACACAGAAAAATATGATTGTCTGGGGATATAGAAATATCTGGCACAGATTCCACCCTTCTGATGCAAATATATATGTTCCTGTCTCAATGAATTCCATCGCCATAATGAAAAGTGCGTTTGATATATGTTTTGCCTCGCAGAGAAGTGCTTCCTTTCCAAGTTATGAGTATGACGGACCTTTCTCTGAACTTGCGGTAAAGATATTGGTAGAGCAAGGGGGGATTATAAAAAGGGTCCTTGGCAGGGACTTTTTTGGAGCAAGTAGATATGCAAGAATAAGAGCAAGCAGAGGTGTGAATTTTATAAAAGAGATGACTGTTGAAGAATTCCTGAAAGAATCCATCGCCCTGAAAAATCTTATGGAGTGATATTTGCCAAATAAGGAAGATAGATTAACGGTACAGGGGCAATGTGATACTATCAATCTATGCAAGAGAAAGAACGGATTTTATTTGAAAAGATTGAAAGATTAAAAGAAGAATTAAGATATTTAAAGGATAATAAAGAAAAATTTTTAAATAAATCGCTCAATAGACATAAAAAATTGC
>JAMWCZ010000031.1 GCA_023819225.1 Candidatus Omnitrophota bacterium | reverse complement strand
GAATCTAACCCTGAATTTCTTTTCAAGTGGTTCAAGATGTATATCACTTGCCCTGCGCCTGAGTGCCTCAACAAAGATAAGGTTGCATATTTTAACAACTGGTGCCTGTAAAGCAATCGTCTCTTCTTCTTCTCCGCCAACTTCCGCTTCAGGTAGTTCAAGGTCTATCGTGGCACTGCTTGCCTCCTGAAGCATCTGGCTCAGGTCCTCCATCGTCTCCTTCCCATAGTACTTTTCCAGCAACTGGTCCATTTCTGTCGGAAATGTTATCATAACCTCAATTTCTTTTATATCTTCCATACCTATAATCTTTTTAAAATAGTCGGCAGCAAGTATATTTATAGGGTCATCCGAAACGAGAACAAATCTCCCATCTTCTCTTCTGTCCCATGGAACTATCCTGTGGTTTCTTGCTATCTTAGGAGGAATAGCGGTTAATAAGTCAGTGGGTATTTCTCTGGCAGGAAGTTCCCTCTGAACTATCCCTAACTGAAAATAAAAAGAAGGTGAGACCTCTCCAAATGGCAACATCCCCCTGTTCTGGAATACCTCTTTTAGTGGATTGCCGGTTGCTTCCTGTTCTTCAAGTGCTGCTTGTATGGATTTTCTATCCCATAAGCCAATGTTTGATATAATATTGATTACTTCCTTTTTCGTCGGCATATTGTAATTCTACCACTAAATAATATAAATGTCAACCGAAAAGGTGTTTTTTTATTGCTTCAGTTAACCACTCAGATATGGTTTTTTCCTGCTCCACAGCACTGTGCTTTACCTTTTTCATAATGTCCACAGGAAGGATAAAAGTGTATTTTTTGTTTTTACCCTTTTCCTTCTCTGCTTCTTTTTTTCTTTCCCTGCCGGGAGCATCATAATCAAAAAGCTTCTTTACCTGTGGTCCTAACCTGCTCATTTTATTCTCCTTTTAATTTCTTTAGCAACTGTCAAAAAATCATCTGAAGCCGATGAACCCTTTGCATAGTCAAAGATTGCCTTCCCAAAAGATGGTGCCTCTCTTAACCTGCTACAGGTGCTTATACCCTGTCGGAAGACAATGTTACCGAATTCTTTTTTTAACAAGACAATGCTTTCTTCTGTTATACGGAGACGCCTGTCAATCATATTAGGCAGTACCCCTAATATCTCAAGTGATGGATTGAGTTTTGATTTTATCTCTCTCACTGTATCTATTATATGGGATAGACCTTCAAGTGAAAGGTAGTCACATAAAACAGGGATTATAACAAAGTCAGAAGCACAGAGTCCATTTACTGTAAGTATTGAAAGAGAAGGTGGACAATCAATAAAAACAAAGTCAAAAGAATTAAGTACATCCTTACTTTTTTCTAGTGCTTTTTTCAGTAAAAACTGGCTTTTGCTTCTTGATATAAGTTCAACCTCAATGTGGGCAAGTGTTGTATCAGAAGGAATTATGGATAGGTCAGATAAATAACTATCTACCATAACATCTTCAATCCTCGCATTATTAAGCAAAAATTCTGCCATTGTGAGGTCTTCCGGTTTGAGATGGACCCCGACGCTAACAGTGGCATTACCCTGCGGGTCAAGGTCAAGAAGTAAAACCCTTTCTCCTTCCTTAACAAGGGCAGCCGCCGTATTAACACAGGCAGTTGTCTTTCCTGTCCCCCCTTTTTGATTTGAGAAGGCAATAATTTTCATAGTGATAAACCAAAAGTAATAAGTTAATCTCTTGTTATTTTATAACAGGAAGCAATTTTTATCAATATCAACAGAGGAAAGTAAGGAGAGGGCGTTCTCTCTTAAGATTTTGTTTTCAAGAGAAGGGGGGAGTCCAAGTGCTCTAAAAAGTTCAAGGGTTTCTTTCTGGTCTGTCCATGGTGAGTCGGTACCAAAAAGGATATATCTCTCAGGATGGTTTGTAATAATATCTCTTGCTTTATCTCTATCAAGGAATTCAAGGGAATAGGAAATCTCCATATATATTTCTTCCCCTACAAGTAATCTTCTTACCTCATCCCAGTCCTCCCATGCACCTAAATGTGTTGTTACAAGTTTAATAGAAGGGATTTTTTTCTTTATCTCTATTATCTTTTCAGGGTCCGCCTTTCTTATTCTCTCAAAAGCAAAGTCAAAACCGGTATGAAGAACTAAAATAAGATTTTCTTCCGATATTTTTTCATATAATGGAAACACCTTCTTATCATTTATATTGAAGTCCTGATAATAGGGATGAAGTTTTATCCCTTTAAATCCCTTCTGTTTTATAATCTCTATCCTTTCAATCGCTTCAGGGTCATAAGGATGTATAGAAGGAAGAGGGATGAGCCGTTCACTTGCTATGGATTCTGACCACTTCAATATTGAATTAAACTGGGATGGTTTTGTAGCAATAGAACATATAACACTTTTTTCTATTCCACACATATCCATAGAGGCAAGTAATGAGGAGACCTTCCCATCTAATCTTGCAGGAACCCCCCCTTCTTTTTCAAGGAGTTCTATTGCCTTTTCAGCAAGCGTATCTGGAAAGGTATGTGTATGAAAATCAATTATTCCTTTCATTTTTTAATATATTAAAGATTGCATTCGCTATCAACATATGCCCGGTCTGATTTGGATGGACAGGTTCAGGGCAGAATGTCTCACTATCCCGGTATTTTAACTGTCTATCAAATATATCCTGCAATTTTACAAGGAGTGTTTTATACTTTCTACTCAAATCCGAAACTGCCTTTCTGTAAGGAGTGAGTTCTTTGTGAACAAGACCGCGCCATCCTTCTTTTTTATTCACACTTATGTAAAACGGTTCAAGAAGTATTATCCTGGAGGAAAGTTTCTCTTGTGTTTTCTTAAGGAGATTATCGTAGCAGTCCTTGAAGTTTTCAACTGTAAAATTTTCCCAGCCATCCACTTTTCTTAAAACCCGATGGACATCATTTATCCCTATAAGAATACTTAGCCAGTCAGGTTTATGATATATAACATCATCTTCCCATCTATCCCTAAGGTCTAAAACTGTATTACCACTTATTCCTTTATTGATAATTTCTATGTTGCGCTCAGGATAATTGGCAATAAGAAGGTCCCTAAAAAGTTTTACGTAGCCATTACCCAGTGGAGCAAATTCACCTCTTCTTCCGCAATCAGTAATACTGTCTCCTATAAATAATATCTTCTGCTTATTCTTTATAACCATCCTTTTCTCCTTTCATTTTAATAGTGCTTTTGGAAATATATTGTCAAGTCCTAATATACAGTAAGGGTCAAATATCTTTTTTATCCCTGCCATCTCCTTCAACCCTTCTCTTCCATACATAATTTCAAGCCATTTATGTTTTATCTTTCCAATACCATGTTCTGCTGCAACAGTTCCACCCAATGAAATCGCCTTCCTTACACATATTTCATATATCTCTTTTGCCCTTATTTTTTCCTCATCAGAAGCAGGGAAGAGATTAAAATGGAGATGATTTTCCCCTATATGTCCAAAAAGTATAGAGTGTATCTTTTCTTTCTTCATCATATCTCTGTAAAATCCATACATTTCAGGAAAACTATCTTCACCAACTGCTATGTCCATTGCCACCTTAACAATTCCTATCTTTTTGAAATAGGCGTTTATATTCTCAGGGAGGCGGTGCCTGAAATCAATAAGTTTTTCATAGTTCTTCCTGTCTTCAGCAAGCCAGGTATCTACTGCATTATATCTTTCTGCTATATCCAGCCATCTTTCCATCTCTTCTGTATTAGATACACTCTCTACATATATTGCACAGGTATTTTCAGGAATTGCAGGAAAATCATTTTTTAAAAACTCTAAACTACCGCTGTCAAAAAATTCTAAAGAAAAGAGAGCATCTCCACACATCTTTTTTATTTCCTTCACAATAAATGGTATTCCCTCTTCATCTCTCAAGAAAACTATAACAATAAATCTTGGGGGGAGTGCATCTATAAGAGAGACCTTAACCTCGGTAATGACACCGAGTGTTCCCTCAGAACCAATTATAAGGTCTATACCATCCATCCCTTCTTGAGAGAAATATCCTGCAGAACATTTTACAGGAGGAGTTCTATAAGAAGGAAGAGGAACCTTAAACATTCCGTAGTCAATCACCCCGTTTTTTTCATAGAGACATCCACGTTTTATTTCAAGGGTATCTCCATTTGTAAGAATCATCCTTATTTTCTTTACATATCTGCGCGTGGGACCAAACCTGAAACTGTATTCTCCAGAGGCATTTGTCGCAACATTTCCACCTATAAAAGCAGTCCTTTCTGTAGGAAAAGGGGGATAAAAAAGGCCCTCTTTTTCTATTAAATCAAGAAAATCTTTTATTACAACTCCTGCCTGCAAGGTAGATGTTTTTTCGTTTTTATCTATATTTATTATCCTGTTAAATCTTTCCATAGAAAGAATCACACCTTCTCTTGGCACCCTGCCACCAACAGTTCCTGTCCCACCGCTGGATATGGTAACAGGTATATTATTTTTTGCACAATCAGTCAGTATAGATATAAGGTCTCCCTCATCATCAGGAATATATAACCTTTCAGCACTACCCTCACGGAAATTGGAAGCATCTTCAAGGTATGTAAGTATTTCTTCTTTACCTGTTTTTACTATCATCTAACATCTCCTTTAATTCCTATAAGTGTTATCCTTTTTTTGTTGCAGAGCGACACCGTCTTTGAATGATTAAATATAATGGTTCTCCCTGTCTCAACAGCAATCACCCTGCCCCCTGATTCTGCAAGTACCTCTATTGTATGAGGTCCTATAACAGGTATATCAAATCTTTCATCTTTGTTTTTCCCTGCCATCTTAACCACAACAAAACCATTGCAGTATCTTCCTGCTCGTCTTATCATCTCATCGGTTCCCTCTATTCCCTCAATGGCAACTACTACCCCTTTCTTTACAACAACAGATTGTCCTGCTCTGTATTTTATAATATCGTTAAGGAGCTGAAACCCAGTATTTATATCTTCTTTTTCATCTTGCTGTAAAGGTATATCTGTATAGGGTCTTTCTTCAGCAAGTTCATCTCGTAAAACATCTATGAGTGACTCTACATCCACATCTGCCTTTTTAAGAAAAGAGACCATATCCTTGAGGATTCTTTCACCACAGAGAGGTTTTCCATCCTTTAAAAACACATCAGAGGATGAATGCATTTCTTTAAAAATAGTTTCGGGAGGGACCCTTCCTATAAAGACAAGTTTTTTTATTCTTTCTTTTTTAAGATATCCTAAAATACCTGCTACATCTCCTGGATGGAAGGTCTGCGATATAGTAAAATGACAGGGGATAAAAGAAATGGGATATACTTTTATTCCTTTACTCTTGAGTTTTTTATAAACATATTCAGATAATTCATCATTACTTATAAAAAGTCCTGTGCGTTCTTTTTTCATTTTAGAATATTGTTATCTTGCAATACCACGGCTGGAGTTTTTGATAAAATCTATTATACAAGAAATCTCTTCTGTCCTGTCCATCTTTTCCAGTTCTGCCATTGCTTCTGATACATTAAGTCCGGAACGGAAAAGTGTTTTATATATCTCTTCTATTTGTGCTATCTTTTCAGAAGGAAAATTTTTTCTTTTCAACCCTATCTTATTAATTCCATGAGGAACAGCAGGATGACCATCTGCAATAACAAAAGGAACTATATCTTTTGTAATTTTAGAACAACCACCTATAATAGAATATCTCCCAATCCTGCAAAACTGATGTATGCCTACAAGTCCACCTATTATTGCAAAGTCATCAACTACCACATGTCCTGCAAGTGTTCCCCCATTTGCTATAATGACATTATTTCCTATAACACAATTATGTGCGATATGAACATAAGCCATTATAAGATTATTGTTGCCAATAATTGTGCTTTCTCCTTCTGATGTTCCTGTATTTATTGTAACAAACTCTCTTATTGTATTTCCCTCGCCTATTTTAAGGTATGTCTTTCCTCCTTTATACTTTAAGTCCTGCGGAATACTGCCTATAATTGCTCCTGTAAAAATACGGCAGCCAGCCCCTATTTCTGTATGGCCCTGTATATGAACATATGGACCTATATTGCATCCCTTATGGATAATAACACTCCCTTCAATAATGGCATAGGGACCTATCTCTGTCGTCTCATCGTCATCTATAAAAACATTAGAAGAGATAATTGCTGTAGAATGTATCCTTGCCATCTTTAGATATTTTCCTGTGTTTACTATCTCTGAAAGGTCTAACTACTCATCTACTATGGTAGACATAAATTTCCCTTCTGTAACAACACTACCATCTACAAATGCCTTACCTTCAAGACGTGCAACCTTTCCTTTTGATTTCAAAAGCTCTACCTGCAAAATAAGTTGACACCCGGGTCTTACTGCCTTTCTAAATTTTACCTGTTCTATACTCATAAAGTAAGCAAGTTTCCCCCTGTTTTCATCCTTCTGGAGCATTAACACCCCTCCAACCTGTGCCATCGCCTCCACAATTAAAACCCCTGGCATTATAGGTTTTCCAGGAAAGTGTCCTTGAAAAAACCATTCATTCATACTTACATTTTTAATCCCCACCGCTTTATTATCATTTAATTCAACTATCCTATCCACAAGTAAAAATGGATACCTGTGCGGGATAATCTTGCATATATCTTCAGCATAAAGAACTCCATCTCCTGAATAAACCTTATCCCTTATATCTATTTTCTCTTTTTCTTGAAGACCCTTCATCTTTCTAATAAATCTTGTATTCATAGCATGACCACTTTTTATCCCTATTATATGTGCTGCTATATAACATCCGAAAAGAGCAATATCTCCTATAAGGTCACTTATCTTATGCCTTACCGGTTCATCTTTAAATCTGAACTGGTTATCTATAGGACCCTTATCCTTATCAATTACAAGGGTATTTTTATAGTCAGACCCTTTCCCCAGCCCCATCTTCTTCAATGGTTCAATCTCTTCTTTAAGGCAGAATGTCCTTGCAGGGGCTATCTCCTTTTCATATATTTCAGGTGTGATAGAATAAGAAGCATATTGAGAACCAAGAGATGTCTCGGGATAATCAAGAATATAAGAAATTTTTAACTCATCTGATGGTAAAGCAATTATATGTGTATTGTTTTCTGAAATATAAATGGGCTCTTTCACTACAAAAATATTCTTTTTCTTATTCAACTGTTTTATCCCTGCTTTTTTGATAATCTCTACAAAAGGCCTCGCACTTCCATCCAGTCCAGGACATTCATTTCCTTCTATTTCAATTAAGACATTATCTATCTCCATTGAATAAAGAGCAGATAGAAGATGTTCAACTGTATGAATCTGTACACCTTCATCTCCTATAGATGTTCTGCGTGGAAATTTTGCTGTATCAAGAAGGTTTTCTATTACTGGTTTTATAACTCCATTTTGAGAACCATCCTTTTTCATAAATACAATTCCTGTATCAGCAGGGGCAGGATGGAATATCAACCTTGTTTTCTCTCCTGTATGAAGTCCTAATCCTTCAATCTCCACACTTCTTTCAATTGTTCTCTGGCTCTTCTCCATAAATCTCCCTTATCTTCTTTTCCATCTTTTCAATTTTTTCTTCTAACTTTTTAATCTTCTCCATCAGTTCAGGATTCCTTCTTGAATATGCCTGTATTCTCATATCTTCCCATTTCTCCCTTGCCGGAAAACCTGTGACATGAACATTGGGAGGCACGTCCTTGGTTACACCCGCTTTTCCTCCAATAATAGAGTTATCTCCTATTGTAATATGGCCAATAATTCCTGCCTGGCCCGCTATTATTACATTTTTCCCTATCACAGTGCTACCTGATATACCAACCTGTGCCACTACAATTGTATTCTCTCCGATATAGACATTATGGGCTATCTGTACAAGATTATCTATCTTAACACCATTCCCAATATATGTTTTGTCAAACCTTGCCCTGTCTATGGTAACATTTGAACCAATCTCAACATCATCTCCTATCTCAACCGTTCCTATCTGCGGGATTTTGTGATGAACACCTTTAACGGTAGCAAAGCCGAATCCATCACCACCTATAACAGTACCAGGATGAATTATAACCCTGTTTCCTATCCTTACCCTTTCTCTTATTATTACATGCGGATATATCAGGCAGTCCCTCCCTATCTTTGTGTAATGGCCTATATATACACAGGAACCTATAATAGAGCCATCTCCTATCTCAACATTGTCCTCTATAACTGCATAGGGCTGGATAGATATATTTTTACCCAGGACCACATTTTTACCTATAATCGCTGTGTTATGTATTCCTGGATTAAATGTTATAGGTTCAGGACCCACAAGAGCCATTATCTTTGCAAATGCGAGAGAAGGATTTTCAACCTGAATAAGGGATGCTTCTACTGTATTGTTTATATCTTTTGGTACGATAACGGCTGATGCCTTTGTTGATTTTAAAAGAGGCCTGTACTTGTTATTGGCTATGAAGGTAATCTCACCTTCTTTTGCCTCTTTTATACCGGATATTCCTGTAATAATAGTATCTCCCTTACCAACAATTATTCCTTCTACAATATCTGCAATTTCCTTAACTGTCAGTTTCACTTTTTATCTCCGGCTTTTTTATTCATAAGTTTTATTATCTCATCTGTTATATCAACAACATCTGCCCCTGGATAAAGAATACTGGTAGAAGATAAAATTACAGTATATTTACTTTTTTCTCCATATGCTTGCACTTCCTTTTTTATCTCCTCTACTATCTTTTCCATCTCCTTCTGTTTCTCATCCATTTTTTTCTTAAACTCGCTTAAGGTAGTAGAATATTCCTGCATCTTTAGTTTCAACTCTGCCTCTTTTTTTATCCTTTCGTCGGGCTTCATAATATCCTTTTTTTGCTCATACTCTGACTGCATCTTCTTTATACTTTTTTCCAGTTCGGATACCTTTTCAACCTCTTTATTAAACGCCTCTTCCATTTTAACCGCTTTATCATACTTGTAATAGACCTCTTTTACATCAACATATCCAATCTTAACTGTCTGCCCAAAAACAATTCCGGAAAGCAATATACAAACACCTATTATTTTTTTCATCTTACTCTCCTTTTCTGCATCTCTTTTCTCTTAAAAGCCAAACCACATACCTATATGCCATCTACTTTCTGGCTCATCATCCTTTCTATCCAGTGCATATCCGTAATAAATCTCAATGGGTGCATTGAGAAACGGAATTACAACCTTAATCCCTGCACCTACACCCTTCCGTAATTCATCTATACTATCCCAGTCCTCCCACACATTACCAATATCAAAAAACAAGACGCCTTTAAGTATATCCTGATATAAAGGATATATCAACTCAAAATTCTGAGCAAAGATCGCTTGCCCTCCTAATGGATAATCACCATCTTTTGGACCCAAACTTCTCTCCTGATACCCCCTTACCGTTCCTATTCCACCTCCAAAAAATTTCTCATATATAGGAACCTCTTCTGTATCCCCTATCGCTTCAACTGCTCCAGCATATGTCTTACTATGGAAGGTCCATTTACCCAAGGGGTAATAGATATCATTTTCCAGTACAGGTTTCAGGAAATTCACATCTCCACCGAGTATATCCCCTGAATATTCCACAGAGACCTCATACCTGATACCCCTGTTAGGAGACCTCTTTCTATCAAGTGCAGAATACAGAAATGTCCCTGTAATACTATTTTTCCTGTAGTCCCCCTCCTGTGATGTAATGGAAGGGATATCTATATCAGAAAGCGTTATTTCCTCTATCCTGCCGGTTAAACCTAATGAACTTTTTTCCCATCTTCTGCCAATCCGTAATGCCCCTCCTGTTCTCTGGTCAGTATAATCAGAAAGAAATTTTCTCATCCTGTATAAATCAAATCCAAACCATACTGGCTTATCAAGAAAATATGGCTCTGTAAAACTCAATTTATAACTGTCTACCTCTGTTCCTAATTGTGTCATCAAAGATATACTCTGCCCACCCCCTACAAATTTAGGTGGATTTGTGATATCAAAGTTTGACTGGCTGATACTTATCATACCTACTACATCATCAACACTGCTATAACCACCACCTATAAGAAAGATTCCTGTTTTTTCTTTTTCTTCCACATCAACCACAATATCTGCGGTATTTACTCCTGTAAATTCAGGATAAATATTTATTTTATCAAAGTAGTTAAGGTCAAAAAGGTTATTAAAACTTTTTTGTAATTTCTCAGAAGTTATCTTATCCCCGGGCAAGATCTTTACTTCTCTTCTTATTACTTTATCCTTTGTTTTGTAATTACCCCTTACAATAATCTCACCAGCAGTATAAACATTTCCCGGCTCAATGGAATAAACTATATCTATAACATCCGGCTTCTCTCCTGCTATCGGTATTTCACTAACTTTTACTTTAAGATGCCCCCTATTTATATAGAAAACGGAAAGATTCCTTAGATTCTCATCTGCAAACTTCCTGTTAAATATATCCCCTTTTTTCTTAAGGGATAATTTATTTCTTAATTCTTTATCATCCACAAGGAGATTGCCTTCAAATCTTATATCTCCTACATAATACTTGTTTCCTTCATTTACTGATATCTCAATCTTCAGTCCTTTTGATTTTGTATCAATAGACACCACTCCTCCTACCTTTGCATTCAGAAAACCATTTTCTTTATAAAAATTCTCTAATATCCTTATGTCTTTTTCAAATAAATCTGGTTTGAAACTTCCCCTTATAAAAGGCATATTTCTCTGTTTTATTTTCATTAACCCTCTAAGCCGGCTATCGGAAAATACCTTATTGCCCTTAAATACAATTCTGGAGACATACCTTCTTCCTTGCTCATTGATAAGAACATTAAGAATAACACCATCCTCTTTTTCCATAGTATCATAATCAACCTCTGCAAAATAAAATTGTTTTTCTTTATATTTCTCTTTTATCTTTTCAACCCCGGAAAGCAATTTTATCTCATTTAAGATATCCCCTTTGTTAACCCCGAGATATTCTATGAGGTCCTTTGTCTTAAAGACATTGTTTCCCTTAAAATATATATTCTTAACCACAGGATTTTCAACCACTATGACTTTCACATCAATCCCTTTATCACTGCTCTCAATTTCATAACTGACACTGGAAAAAAACCCTGATTCTGCAATTTTCTTTATATCTTCCCTTAAAATTCCTTCGTTGAACTGCCCTCCTGGTTTCATCTTCATAAGAATCAGGATTTTTTCTCTACTTACATTTTTATTGCCTGAGACATCTATACTGTTAATAATATTTTGAGAAAATAACAGGACTGAATTAAGCAAGAGGCACAGTAGCAGAATTTTTATTTTCTTCAAGGGTCTCTCCTTTCTTGATAGGTTTAAAGGTAAGTTTATCTTTTTTATGAGAATGGTCAACAAGAATGGTGGATCTTTCAGGATACATCTCCTTTAATATCTCTTCTGAAAGGGGGTCTTCAAGATATTTAGATATCACCCTCTTTAAAGGTCTTGCTCCAAATTCAGGACTTGTCCCCTTTTCAATCAAAAATTTTTTCGCACTTTTTGAAACAGTAATAAGGATATGATGTTCTTGCATTCTTTCCTTTACCTTTGAAAGTTCAATATCCACAATCTGGTATAGATGTTCTTTTGTTAATGGATGGAATATTATTATCTCATCTAATCTGTTTAAAAACTCAGGTTTGAATGTATGCCTTACCTGTTCCATTATTCTTTCATTTAAGTCTTCATAGATTCCTTTTTCTTCCTGCTGGAATCCAAGAACTGACCTGTTCTTGAAAATCTGCGTTCCTATATTAGAGGTCATAATAAGAACTGTGTTTTGAAAACTGACGCTTCTGCCAAGACCATCTGTTAATCTGCCGTCTTCTAAAACCTGCAAAAGTATATTAAATACATCAGGGTGTGCCTTTTCAATTTCATCAAGTAATATAACACTGTAAGGTCTTCTTCTTATCCTCTCGGTAAGTTGCCCACCTTCTTCATAGCCCACATAACCGGGAGGTGCTCCTATTAAACGGCTGACAGAAAACTTTTCCATATACTCTGACATATCTATCTGAACCAGTGCCTGTTCATCCCCAAAGAGAAACTTTGCAAGTGCCTTTGCAAGTAATGTTTTCCCAACACCAGTAGGACCGAGAAAGAGAAAACTGCCTATCGGACGTTTTCTCTCTTTCATCCCTGCCCTTGACCTTCTTATTGCTCTACTAACCGCAGAGATTGCCTCATCTTGCCCCACAACCATCCTGTGGATTTCTTTCTCCATCTCAAGAAGCCGTTCCTTTTCTTTTTTACATATCTGCGCAACAGGAATACCTGTCCATTGGGATACAACCTCAGCAATTTCTGCTTCTGTGATTGTCTTTTTCTCATCGGGTATAAGTTTTTCCCAGTTTGTCTTCAAATAGTCAAGTTTATTCTTAAGTTCTCTTTCCTTATCTCTAAGAGAAGCCGCTTTCTCATAATTCTGCTTCTTTATGGTTTCCTCTTTCTCCGCTGTAACCTTTTTAATTGATTCCGTAACTTTTTCTATCTCTTCAGGTGGATTGTAAAGTTTTAATCTATGACGACTTGCCGCTTCATCTATCAGGTCAATTGCCTTGTCCGGTAAAAACCTTTCTGTTATATACCTATCACTTAAAATTGCTGCTGATTCAATTGCTCCATCTGAGATTTTCACATTGTGATGTGCCTCATATTTTTCTCTCAAGCCCTTTAAAATCTCTATTGTTTCGTCCACTGTAGGAGGATTTACCATAACTGGCTGAAATCTTCTTTCAAGGGCACCATCCTTTTCTATATATCTTCTGTATTCATCAAGTGTTGTTGCACCTATACACTGTATCTCTCCACGGGAAAGTGGTGGTTTCAGTATATTTGAAGCATCTATTGCCCCCTCTGCACCTCCTGCACCAACAAGGGTGTGTATCTCATCTATAAAAATGATTACATTACCGGAATTTTTTATCTCATCAAGAACTATCTTCATCCTCTGTTCAAATTCACCTCTATATTTTGTCCCTGCAACCATCCCTGGTAGGTCTATCATTATTATCTTTTTGTCCTTGAGAATCTGCGGCGCCTCACCTGAAACAATTTTCCGTGCAAGTCCTTCAACAATAGCGGTCTTACCAACACCTGGCTCTCCAAGAAGAACAGGATTATTCTTTTTTCTACGACACAAAATCTGCATTACCCTTTCTATCTCTGAACCCCTTCCTATTACAGGGTCTAATTTCCCTTCTATAGCAAGTTTTGTAAGATCCCTGCCGAAGGTTTGAAGTGCACTCACTCTGGTTCTTTGATAAGATGTAGAAGATGCCTTACCATATCCCTGCCATTTCTGTCCAGTATCAAGAATAACATCTTCAAATACTTCACGGGCGTTCTTCAATGTAATTCCCCATCCCCTGAGAATCCTGGAAGGAAGGGTCTCCTCAGTTCCTATAATACCAAGCAATATATGTTCGGTGCCTACATAAGTATGCATATAAAACTGTGCTTCTTTAACTGCCAGTTCAAGAACTTTTTTAGATTGAGGACTTAAAGGAATTTCCCCTACATATACAGGAATACCTACCTTCATATTTCTTTCTATTTCCTGCTTTAATTTCGGGAAATCAATCCCTATATGATGCAGAATAGAGACACCCACACCCTGGTTATCTTCAAGCATAGCGAGGAAGATATGCTCAGGTTCAATCCTGTTATGCCCGTATTTAAGCGCCTCTTTCCGTGCGGAATCCAGTAGGACTTTTACTCTTTCTGTAAATCGTTCAAACATCTCTTTTCCTTTTTTCAGGACAAGTTATATCCTGAAAAATTCTTTTATGCTCTTTTGCCTTATTATTATACCTTATTTCAGATATTTTTACCAATTTATTCGTATACGGGAACGCCCTCTGACATTGTCAATAAGGAATACTCTTTTTTTATTCTGTTTGTTATATCACCAGGTTTGCCTGTTCCTATAGTTCTGCCATCAAGAGATATAACAGGGACTATCTCTGCGGCTGTGCCTGTCAGAAAACATTCTTCTGCTGTAAATATATCATATCTTGTTATATCCATCTCTTTCACTTCAAGTCCTATCTCAGCGGCAATTTCCATCACTGTCTCTCTTGTAATTCCTCCAAGCACTCCTGCAGAAACAGGCGGTGTAATTAAACTCTTTCTACGAACGATAAATATATTTTCTCCTGTGCATTCACTTACATACCCCAGATGGTTAAGCATAAGTCCTTCTGATGCACCTGCATTATTTGCCTCTATCTTTCCCATAATATTATTGAGATAGTTTAATGACTTTATAGCGGGACTTACTGCTTCTGTAAGATTTCTTTTCGTCGCTACTGTTATTACATCCAGCCCTTTTTCATAAATATCTGCAGGGTATAACTCTATTCTACTGGCTATAATAAAAAGTGTTGGAATCTTACACTTTCTCGGGTCAAGTCCCAGGTCGCCCACTCCTCTCGTAACAACAACCCTGATATAACTGTCTCGCAATTTATTGGCTCTCACCGTCTGGACAATAGCATCTTTAAGTTCGGAAAACTCAAGTGGAACATCAAGCATTATTGCCTTTGCAGATGCATATAACCTGTAGAGATGCTCATCCAATTTAAAAATTCTTCCATTATATCCCCTGATACCTTCAAAAACACCATCTCCGTATAACAACCCATGGTCAAAGATAGACACTTTTGCTTCCTCTTCAGGTATTAACTTACCATTAAAATATATAAGTAGTCCCATATCTTTACTCCTTTATTTTTTCTATCTCTCCAGCATTTAAATATACTACTTTTGTGGCAAACTGTAAAAATTTTTCGTTATGTGTCCCTATAAAAAATGTCATCCCCTTTTTTTTGTTAAGCAGTTGTACAAAATTAAAAAACATCTCTGATGACTCTCTATCAATACTGCCGGTCGGTTCATCTGCAAAAATTATCTCAGGGCTGCATATTAAACTTCTGCATATAGCAACCTTTTGCATCTCTCCACCGGAAAGATGGGATGGATATGCATCCTTTCTCCTTAAAAGATTAAACTCTCCAAGGAGTTTTTCTGCTTCCCCATAATAACTTTTAATTTTTCTATAATGCCTTTCTTTTATCCACAGTGGCAACATAACATTTTCTACTACTGTAAGTTCCGGTATTAGATAAAAAAATTGAAAGATAAATCCAAATAAACGGTTCATTATCTCACACTTCTCTCTTTCACTCAATCTATTTATTTCTATTCCATCAAGATAAACACTTCCTTTTGTAGGGACATCAAGAAGCCCAAGTATATTTATCAGTGTTGTTTTTCCTGAACCGGAAGGGCCCATCACTACCACTATATCGCCTCTTCTCACCTCCACATTAACATTCCTTAAGGCAGTAATTCCGCCAGGATATTCCTTTGTAATATCTTTACATGAAAGTTTATCCATTTCTTATCGCCTCATTAGGATTCAAGTTTGCTGCCCGTCTTGCAGGATACAAACTGGCAAGAATAACAATCACAAGTACAGAGATTACAATCCAGTATATATCAGATAAAGAAATCTCTATAGGAAGACGGGAGAGGTCATATATAAACTCCGGTATTCTTATAAACTGATACCTTTTTAACAGGTATGCAAGAAAACCACCTGTGATAAGTCCACATACCAGTCCTTTGCATCCAAGTATCAATCCCTGATAGATAAATATCTTTTCTATATCTTTTGAAGAAAGCCCTAATGCTCTTAAAATCCCTATCTCTTTTACCTTTCTATAAACAGTTATCATAAGTGTAGAAGAAATATTAAAAGAAGCCACAAGTATAATAAGCCCCAGTATAATTGCCATTGCTTTTCTCTCCATAGCAAGTGCTGCAAAAAGAATCTTATTTTTCTGTATCCAGGTAGAAACAGTATATTCTCCTTCAATCAATTTTCTGATTTTCGTCGCCACATCCTCTGACGCATAAATGTTATCTATCCTTATTCCTATACCGTGGACAAGACCGCCATAACCTAAGACCGGGTCTTCAAGTGAGAAAAAACCCATTGATGAGTCAAAGGCATAGATACCTGACTCAACAATTCCTGTTACAAATACCTTTTTTTCTCTTGCTAAAATACCTGTGATAACCCATATCTCATCCCCAACATCAACTTCTAATTCCTTTGCCAGTTCACTTCCTAAAAAGACCCCTTTTGAAATATCTTTCATCTCCCCTTTCTTCAGAAATTTTCCTATATTGGTTACATTATCTTCAAAGGCAGGGTCAATCCCTCTTAAAATACCACCCATCATATATCTGCGGGATTTATATATCACCTGTGTTGAGATATATGGAGATATACCTTTAACCTCCGTAATATTTTTTGAGACCTTTTCCATTATCTCTTGATAGTTATATATATACGGTCTGCCTTCTATTGTTATAAGGGGATATGCACCTATAATCTTCCTCTTCAACTCTTTCGAAAAACCACTCATTACTCCTATTACAAGCATAAGCGCAATAACTCCTATGGCAATCCCGGCAATAGAAAATATACTTATAAACCATAAGAATCTATCCGCCCTCTTTTTTTGTCCTGCAAACTTCCCTGAAAGAAAAAAATTATAGGAAATCATAAAATGGATTATACCAGAAAAACATCAGTTTTGAAAACTGCAGAATTTGAGATACCTTAGGTAATACCTCCCATATACTTGAAAAGTTA
>JAMWCZ010000126.1 GCA_023819225.1 Candidatus Omnitrophota bacterium | reverse complement strand
ATAGATGCACTTGAGAGGGCGACATATAAGATGTCTTTCAAAAGTTTAGATAGACCCGACAAGGTAAAGGAAGAAAGATATTATATGGGTAGTGCGCTTTTACGTTCTATTGAAAGGGCGTTTGAGTTAAAGGCAATCTCTCCTAAATGTATGAAGGCACTTACAGATATATTAATCAGTAAGGTAATGGTTGAAGGTGTATATGTGAGGCATTCATTTGCAGAGAAACACGGATTTAGACCCCCTTCTTTTGTAACAATCTCACCCACCAATGTCTGTAATCTTAAATGTAAGGGATGTTATGCAGGTGATATATACCAGCGGCATACACTTAAGTACGAGGTATTTGACAAGGTGATAAGGGAGATAAAGGAGCAGTTTGGGGCATATTTTTTTGTTATCTCCGGCGGAGAGCCATTTGCTTACAGGGATAGCGGAAAGACACTCTTTGATATATTGGAGACACATAATGACGCTTATTTTATGGCTTATACAAATGCAACCCTCATAACAAAAGATGTAGCAAAACGCCTTGGTGAGTTAGGAAACTTTACACCTGCAATATCTGTTGAGGGATTTGAAAAAGAAACAGATGATAGGCGAGGCGAAGGAACATTTAAGAGAATTATGGATGCGATGGATAATCTTAAAGAGGCAGGTGTCCCTTTTGGAATTTCCGCCACACCTACAAGATATAATGCAGAACTTCTTCTTTCAGAGGAGTTTCTTGACTTTTATTTCAATAAGAAGGGGGCTATATATGGCTGGTATTTTCAGTATATGCCCATAGGCAGAAAGCCGGACTTTAACCTGATGGTCACACCTGAACAGAGATATAAGATGCTTGTTAGGATATGGAGCGTTGTAAGAGAAAAGAAGATATTTATTGGTGACTTCTGGAATTCAGGAACTGCTTCAGATGGGTGTATGGCAGCAGCAAGGGGTGGTGGATACTTCTATATAATGTGGGATGGAACCATTACCCCCTGTGTATTTGTGCCATTCAAGGATAGAGAGTATGGTAATTTATATAAACTTTACGAAAACGGAAACACCATAACAGATGCAATTAAATCCCCCCTCTTTACCAAAATTAGAGAGTGGCAGGACAACTACTGGATAAAGCAGCCGAAACATAAATGTGGTAATCTACTTGTCCCCTGTGCCATCAGGGACAACTCTGAGGAGTTTTACAAGATAGTAAAGAATACAGAGGCAATCCCTACCGACCCTGGAGCAGAAGAGTACCTCAAAATGATAGAAGAAGGGAAGATGCCTGAATATAATAGACAGTATAGGATGTATACAGACCCCTTGTGGGAGAATGAGTATTTAGGTAATAAAAAAGAAGAGGAGCAGAATCTTTTTACACAGGGTAATTGAAGATGAAAAATCCCCTTATCCATACTCTCTCCAAGGGGGCGAGGAAAAGAATCTTCTCACCCTATCCCTCTCCCCAGAGGGGAGAGGGATAGGGTGAGGGGGAAATATAGAGGAGGGGGAAAAGAAAGGAGTAAAATGAAGATAAAAGGGTGGCAGATATCTTTATTTTTTTTGTTTCTTACAGGTGCACTTTTTGCTTTTGATATCAGAAAACCATCTGGCAGAGAGGTGTTTATTACCTATGGCTGGGATGACTATCTGAAAAATAATGCTCAGTATGTTCACCATACAATAGGAATGAATTTCTGCTATCCTTTACCCTGGAAAAATTTTCAGTTCCAGTTAGAGCCATTTGGTTCTCTGGTTTCATCCCCTGATGTTAATGCAGAAGTTGGGCTTGTCTTTTTTATAAAATATACCTTCCCTT
Source organism: Candidatus Omnitrophota bacterium (assembly GCA_023819225.1). Taxonomy (GTDB): domain Bacteria; phylum Ratteibacteria; class UBA8468; order B48-G9; family JAFGKM01; genus JAAYXZ01. The sequence goes on along the minus strand of JAMWCZ010000126.1, from coordinate 1,157 downwards.
TGAAGTTTCCTGTAAAGCCGTATGTAAGAGGTGGTAGTGGTATAATATTTATTACACAGGAAACAGAGGAACAGTCCACACAGTTTAACTTTGCAAGTCAGTCCGGCTATGGAATTTCTATTGATATAGGGAAAGATAGATATCTCCTTATTGAATACAGGAACCGCCATATATCTAATTCTGATATAAAAGAACCAAATTCAGGTATAGATAGTTATATATGGCTTTTAGGATTTGGAAGTAGTTTTTAATTCTCATATAACACCATATAAATGAAGATAGCAGTCATTGCAGGGGAAAAGTCAGGGGATAACTACGGCGCCCTCCTTATTGATGAATTCAGAAAGATTAAGCAGGATGTATTTATTATCGGCACAGGTGGAGAAGGAATAAAAAAGAGGTCAAACCTATTTATAGAATGTCCTTATGGCAGAATGGGATTTTCTGGCCTGATATTACATCTATCCCTTTTTTATCGTGCCTTTCAAAAAGTAAAAGAAACAGTAGAAAGAGAGCATCCTTCTTATATTGTGTTTATAGATAATCCTGGATTTAACCTCAAACTTGCGCAGGTATTAGGAAAAAAATTTCCTTGTTTTTACTATATACCGCCGAAGGTGTGGGCGCATAACTATAAAAGGATAAGGATAATAAAAAAATATATCAAGGCGGTCATTACGATATTCCCTTTTGAAAATGAGATATATCAGAAGGAAAATATCCCTGCATTCTGGTTCGGGCATCCAGTGGTGGACCTTATTGGAGAAGGAACTATATCCAGTGAGGAGAAAAAGACACCTGTTATAGGGCTTCTACCGGGCAGTAGAAGAGAAGAGGTGTTATATCTTTTGCCTGTCTTCATCCACACCGTAAAGATTATTTTACAAAGAAGAAGAGTAAAAGTGATACTTTCTGCATCTGATAGGGCTATAAAAACGATAGAAGAAAGGATACTTAAAAAATATCATATAGAAATAGAGGTTATTGAAGGCAGACCACATATTGTAATAAAAGAGGCATCTGTAGTGCTTGCAGCAAGCGGAACGGTTAATTTAGAAGCGGCTCTTCTTCAAAAGCCATTACTTGTTTTTTATAAGACCAGATATCTTGATTATCTTCTTGCGAGATTAATGGTAAAATTAGATATGATAAGCCCT
>JAMWCZ010000125.1 GCA_023819225.1 Candidatus Omnitrophota bacterium | reverse complement strand
TACCCTCTCCCCACTATGCGGGGCGAGGGGAAAGAGGGGACCCCTCACCCTTCTTGCCCTTATGGGCTTCGGTCACCCGCCTCACCAACTCGGCGGGCGTGCCAGTAGAGGCTCTTTATTCCTCTACTCGGCACCCCTCTCCCCATTGGGGAGAGGGAAAAGGAGAGGGGGCCAGTGTGGGGAGAGAGAATAAAAGGTGAGGGAAAAGGGAAGATTCTTAAATTCCTCCCCATATGAAGGAGAATGATAAAGGTGAGGATGAAGGGTAAGGGTGAGAGGTAAATGCTACCACACAGAATCTCCAACTTTTCAAGTATATGGGAGGTATTACCTAAGGTATCTCAAATTCTGCAGGGGGAGATTGTGTGTTTTAAAATACTCTGTTTTTTTATTCTTTTGAAAGGAACCTTTCAATGAAAACAGCGAATTTCTTTAACTCATCAACTCTATTCAAATTTTCGTAGGCCTTCTCAAGGTCTATATAAAGGTATTCATGAACTATCAGATTCCGAAAAGCAATTATTTTTTTCAGTATATCTTTATATTCAAAAGTGATTATCCCTTTCTCTTCTAATATATCAGGAATATCAGATGCTTTTTCTGGTGTCCTCCATCCTTTCTCAGAAATAATATGAGAGCCAATGTCAATTATACATTCAATACCTGTCTCAAACTCTTTCAAAATTATATCCTGTAATTCCCAGGAACTTTTAAATTCTTCAAGAGAGATATTCATTTTACTTTTCAACCTTCTTATACTTTCCTCTAACCTTTCAAGCCGTTTTATTATAATATCCTTATACACTATATCTTCCCTCTCTAATCCTCTTTAAAAGGGATTCTTTAAATCTTACATAATAGTACTGCATATCAAAGTATTCTTTCATATTTTTTACAAGAAAAGAAAACCTTGTCCTTTCATCCTTTGAAAATAAAAGTTTTGCATTTTTCAAGGAATGGTGAATGAAGAAAGGAGATGCGGTATTTAAAATTATTATATCCACCTCATCTGTTTTTAAAATATCTGTTATGATGAAATTCAGGTATAACTTCTTTTCAAAAATTTCTTTACTTTCCTCAATATATATCCCTATATCAAAATCGCTCAACGGCCCTGGACAGCCATCCGCGTAACTTCCTAAGATATAGGCAAAAACAATATCCCTTTCCTTCATCAACCTGTATTTCAGGTTGTCTATCAGGTCTTCAATACTATGCCTTATCCTTTCTTTTTTTATCATTGTTCCAGTTATATTATATCACAACCATGTTCTTTTACCCGAATTACCCCATTAAAAATCTATACGAAAATATTTATCCAATTAAAATTTAATCTTCTGGTATTATAGCAATTGGAAGAGTTAGAGAAATCAGTTAACAGAAATTAAAACCATTTTTATAGGGACTCTTTCAACTTATCAATAAATATAACCTTCTTTTCTTCTCCGTAGGTATCACCTGCTGCTCCTATAAGTCCAAATGTGGAGAGTTCAAGGTATTCCTTGCCACCAGGAGTTGTCTTCCTTTTATACTGGTATGGTCTGCCATAAGGGTCTATAAAGGTTGTTCCTGCACCTAAATATGGCCCATTCCAGTCATCTACTCCCGGGTTTTTCATCAGGTCTTCCAATTTTGAAGGGACTGTCTTTGTATCAGCATAAAAAAGTTTTATGGCATTCTCTATTGCCTCAAAGTCCTTCGTTACCTTTTCACTACCTTTCTTTGCTATACCCAATTCCCTTACAACTCTTGCTGCCTCCTGTATCTGCATCGCATTTATCTCAGCAATACCTCCAACAATACCAATCTCAGAGAACGGAATACTGTTCTTCCAGCCCTCCCATTCCTGTTTTTCTTTCTCCTCAAGCGCCTGCGGAGATACAGGTGGCTTATTCGCTATTACAACTGTTGACATATTCTCTTTAAGGATTACATAGCCGGGTGTCTTTGTAGAAGCAACACCAACTTCCCCTGCAACCACACCGACTGTTGTGGAATTATATTGCTGGTTATAGTTTGTAGAAAATATGGTTCCCCTTACACCGGCAATGGTATTCGGTGTCTCTATATTAAACTTCCTTTCTTCTGATGGAAGTTTCTCCACCACAGACCATATCTTCCCTTTTGGTAATTGCACCTTTATCTCTTTTATCTCATCCTTTTCATCAAATAGTGAGCGCTCTATCCTGATAGCGGTATTTTCTGAAAGTGTTATTACTGCCTTCTTTCCAAAAGATATGACTGCCTTACTCCCTGCATCAACCTTTACAAACGTCCCTTCTCCAAGACGGCTCTTTACCGGCAGGTCATCCCATCTACCAGCAGAAGTATTCCAGTAATATACAGAGCCAGATCTATCAACAAGCACTACAGGATTATCCCCTGCAAAACAGAAGATAACTAATATTGCTATCAAACCCATAATAAATTTAATTTTTGTCACCATTTATGCCTCCTATCACCCTGTATATTTTAAGTTTATCCTGTTTCCCTTTAACAGTAAATACCCCTGCCAATTCACAGGTTATCTTTTCTTTTACAAGGTTGTATGTCTCTTCCCCGATAAGTATCTCACCACCAGAACTAATCTCTTCAATCCTTGCGGCAACATTCACTATATCTCCTATGGCTGTATATTCCATCCTCTGCACAGTCCCTATATTTCCTATTATTGCTTCACCTGTATTTATCCCCACCCCTATCTCCACATATTTACTAAATTCTTTTACCTTCTTAACCATTTCTATCGCTGAATACACTGCCTTTAATGAATGTTCCGGGTCATCAACAGGAGCACCATATATACCCATCACCTCATCCCCTATAAATTTATCAAGAGTACCTCCATACTTAAATATCGCCTCTGTCATAATACTCAACACTCTGTTAAGAAAGGTGAATGTTTCGTCGGGGGAATGTGTATCCGCATAGGAAGTAAATCCTCTGATATCTGCAAAAAGGACTGTTATAATCTTTTTCTCTCCTGTAAGCATAATTTCCTC
>JAMWCZ010000124.1 GCA_023819225.1 Candidatus Omnitrophota bacterium | reverse complement strand
TGTTAAATTTCGTGAGATACTTAGAGAAGGAGTTATAGGAAAAATTGTTATGGGGATTTGTGTTTCTACACAAAAAAGAGGATATACCTATTTTCGTAGGAAGTACAGGCATAGTTCTTATGGGAGTCCTCCATTACTTCAAAAAGGAATCCATATGGTAGATCTTGCTATTGATTTCGCTGATGCAGACCCTATAAGTGTCTTTGCCAGTGGTGGGCAGGATTTATATGGAGGAAGGGATGATTGTATAGGACGATTATGTACTGGTTGTCCAGAAGGAAGTAGTTGTGATTTTAATTACTACATTGGTTCAGCAATTACTATAAAGAAAAAGGATAGGAGGAGAACAAACCCTTCCATGGATGAAATCCGATGTGTTTTTGATGGGACCATAGATGTTAATGATAATAGTTTACTTCTTGTGGATTTTTCAAATGGTGTAAGAATGTCTATCGCCGAAATCTTTTATGCCCCAGAAAATAAGTGGGAATTTTTTATTTATGGAACAAAAGGAGAAGCACGATTAAAAATAGGTGCTGGTCCGTGGACATATAAAAATATCATAGAAATTTTTACATTCAAGGATAGAAAGCCAAAAAGTATTAATATACAGACATCTATATCTGGACACGGTGGAGCAGATGAGTTAATGAGAGATGCATTGATAGAAGGCCATTTTAATGGTAAGAACATATCTCCTACAGTTCGTGAAGGGAGGGCAGGGATAGCTACAATAGTGAAAGCATTAGAAAGCGAACATGCAGGCAAGGTTATGAAAATTCCATGGCCTGAGATAAAATATTAAAAAACTACCGATATGCGTAGTCGACTGATTATAGAATCATAAAAGATACTATTCTAATTTTTAAACTAGAAATATCCTGTTAGGTTATTTCTATGAAAACCATTCATTTATCTTCTGAGGAACGGTTGTGTACAAAAATAAAAATCTGAAAAATAAGGGAATAACAAAAAGTTATAAAAAATCAGATGAAAAAAAAGCGATTGACAATAAGGATATTTCATAAACTACATACAATCTCTTTTTCTGAGGCACCACATTTTTCTTTTAAAAATTCTGCTATTTCATTAACTGATTTTCTTGGCCCCTGTATCATAATCTCTACATTTTCTTTTGATAAGACATCTCTTATATCAGGTATGGCTATCATCATTTCCACAGTGCTTTTAAGGTTATATTTATTTCTGTTATAGTAAAGATATGTGTCTAATGTATATTTTCCTGCTATCTGTGTAACAGGCATTACAGGCCTTATGTGGAAGTCCTCTATTCTGTAAGAATATAATATAAGTTTTTTTGTAGAATAGATAAACTCATCAGCATCCATACCCATCTTTTTAAATATCTTTATAGAAGTAGATTTACCTGCAAAAAGGAAATAGATGGAATAGTTAAGAATAAATCTCTTTAATGTCTCTTTTATTGTAAAATCTGGTACTAGTCGGGAAACTTGAGAGGATGAAGAATATTTTCTTACTTTATCACTATGCCTCTCGTAAAAATGGGTAAGTGCCTTCCCCATTTCTAAAATATGCAGGGATAAAGCAACATAACTCCTTATCTTTTTTAAATCTGGATATTTATTCTCTATCTCTGTATTTTTCAGGAAGGTGTCATAAAGGGATTCAATCTGATTAAATATAGACCTGTATTTCTCCATTACCTCCTCTGTAATCTCTTCCTCTGTTTTTATCCCACATACAAAAGCATTGAACATCTCAGCATTTTCTAGGAATTTTACCAGTATACTGATAGCCCTTTCTTCTTTTTCTTTTACCACATTTTCTTCAATATCAGGTGGTAGAATTTTTTTCTGAATTTCTATAAGCATCTTCTTTTTACTGTATTTTTCTCTGGTTTTTTTTAGTCCGATTTTTAATGCCTCTTCCTGTAATGCCCTTGCAAGGTTTTTTAATGCGGCCAGATAAAGGGTTATTGTCTCTTTCAGTTCTTTGATAAATTTGGTCTTTTCCTGTTCAGAAATATCAAGGTTATAACTTTTTACTCTTGCAAGGATATGAAGCCCCTGAAATATAGTTATATTTATCCATCTTATAGACCCTATCAACTCTCTAAAGTAGAAAAATTTTTTGTTATGAGAAGCACCATAGTCATCAAGGAATGTCTCTATTTCTTCCACCTCTCTCATAATGGAAAAGATAAGTTCCCTGTCTGGGAAATTTTTTTTCTGTATAAGTTCTTCAAAGATAACAAACAGAGGTTTACTGATTATATTAAGACGTGAAATAAAGTCCTTTTTTATCTCGTCTTCATCCATTATTTTGACCAGAGAAACCGGTCCTTTTTTATTAATAATCATAATAAGGTCCTTTTTATTTTTACTTCGTAATAGGTTCTATGAAATTTGTAGCGGTGTCATTTATAGCACGATAATTAGTCGGATAAATCCGACCGCTACACCATATTTTGTAACGGTAGCATCTATGCCACAAATTGTGTGATAAATCATACCGTTACATTGTGCAATGAACCTGTTCGCTAAATCTTCAGTGGTAGGGCACAATCTCCCTTATCCGAAATTTTTAGTAGAGATAGCGGGAGTTGGCGTCCTCGCCTCCCACTACGGCTCTGGTTGACCACCCGCTGAAATTGCTCCTACTCGTCGCAATTTCTTACTTCGCTCCCTTCAACTCCCTTTCAAAGAAGATTTTTAGTGGAGATAGCGGGAGTTGAACCCGCAACCTTCCGCGTGCAAGGCGGACGCTCTCCCTTTGAGCTATATCCCCATTGTTTTTGTCTTTAATTTGAAGTATTATATTATACCAGAACTACCTTTACAGTCAATATGAAAAGAATTCTTTATGGAATTGTCTTATGTGCTGCTCTTACTCCTCTTATCTTTTTTATTGTTGGAGATCCTACAGGGCTACCCAAGTTTGTCTGGATATTTTTCACAACGGTTTTACTTTTTTGGTTAGGTATAAAGGAGAGGTTGTTTGGGTATTGTAATACTTTCATTTTACCTGTA
>JAMWCZ010000030.1:16604-17401 GCA_023819225.1 Candidatus Omnitrophota bacterium | reverse complement strand
GATGGCGCTGGGATGGACTGAGGCACTTACAAGAGGAATTCTTTGTAATATACTGGTCTGTTTAGCAGTGATTCTTTGTATATCTTCTCTTACTGTTAGTGGTAAGATATTCGGGATTTATTTTCCTATTATGGCGTTTGTGGCAAGTGGATATGAGCACTCTATTGCCAATATGTATTTTATACCTGCAGGACTAATTGCTGAGGGTGGTTTTATAAGTAAGTTTCTTCTGATGTGGAAGAACCTTATTCCTGTGACTATCGGGAATGTGATAGGCGGGCTTGTGCTTGTTGTCTTTCATCCAAAAATGTTTAAGAAGATACTCCACCACTGAAATAAAATGTACCCCCCTCACCCCAACCCTCTCCCCTCACCCATACCCTCTCCCCTCTGGGGAGAGGGAAAAGGAGAGGGGGAAGCGGGGAGAGGGGAGAAGAGAAAAATAAAAGGGCGAAGGAGATCCCCTAACCCGTCTTGCCCTTACGGGCTTCGGTCACCCGCCTCACCAACTCGGCGGGCGTGCCAAACGATGCTCTTTACTCATCGCATCGGCACCCCTCTCCCCTAAGGGGAGAAGATAAAGGTGAGGGGCAAAAGGGGGGGAATATAAAGTGAAGAGGAGAGGGAAAGAAAGGGGTGAGGGGAGAAGTGTGGAAAGGGAAAATAAGGGGGATAAAGAAGGAATTGCTGAATGAAGGAAGAATTATGTATATTGATACACACTGTCATCTTAACTTCCCTGAATTTGAAACTGACAGGGATAAGGTTGTGAAAGAAGCATTAAAAGAAGGTGTGGT
>JAMWCZ010000030.1:0-16594 GCA_023819225.1 Candidatus Omnitrophota bacterium | reverse complement strand
TGCGCTCTCTGAAAAATATCCTTCTGTCTATTCTGCTGTTGGTATCCATCCCCTTGATGTAAAGGATGTTTCTATTTCTGATATATCTGAGATTGAAAAACTTGCAAAAAATAAAAAGGTTGTGGGGATTGGAGAGACAGGTCTGGACTTTTACTATGGCAGAGATACAGAGGAAAAACAGAAGGAGTTTTTTGTTGCCCATATTGAGATTGCAGGTAAACTTGGACTTCCCTTGATAATACACCAGAGAAATAGCAGAGATGAAGTGATTGATATATGCGAGAGATATAAACTACCCGAAAAAGTTGTCTTCCACTGTTTTGGCGGAGATATGGTTTTGGCTACCTATTGTAAAAAGAAGAACTTTTATATATCTTTTACAGGGACCATTACCTTTAAGAATGCGTCAGATGTTCGGGCTGTATGCAAAGAATATCCATTAGAGATGATAATGGCAGAGACAGACGCACCTTTCCTTGCACCTTCACCATTCAGGGGTAAAAGAAATGACCCTTCAAAGGTAAAATATATTGTGGATATGATTGCTTCTGTTAAAGGCATGGATATAAAGTGTGCTACAAAAATTCTGAATAACTCAAAAATATTCTTCGGGATATGAATATTTTTTTAAAGACATATGGCTGTAAGGCAAACCAGTATGATAGCCAGTTGTTACTTGAAAATTTAGAGGCAAATGGCTACATATTATCTTCTTTTGGTGATGCAGATATAGTTGTTGTTAATACCTGTTGTGTGACAGATAAGGCAGAAAGGGAGGCAAGATATTTTGTAAAGAAGGCAGCAGAAAAAGGTAAAAATGTATGGGTGGTTGGCTGTGCTGTAAAGAAAGGCACTTTTTTAGAAAAACTTGTATCTGGAGTAAATATACTTTCGGATGTTCCTCTTAAGAAAAATACCATAACCCATTTTTATAACCATACCCGTGCATTTGTAAAAATAGAAAACGGCTGTGAAAACTTCTGTACATACTGTATCGTTCCTTATGTGAGGGGTAAGGTAAAAAGCAGGTATGAAGAGGAGATTATATCTGAGATAAGGGCTCTCTGTTCTAATAACTATAAAGAGATTGTTTTAACAGGGATTGATACAGGTGCATATGGAAAGGATACAGGAACAGATATTATAAACCTGTTAGAAAAGTTAAAAGATATAGATGGCTTAAAAAGGGTTCGGTTGAGTTCTATTGAGGTTTTTTATCTTAATGAGAAACTCTGTGATTATCTCCTTTCATATCCGCTTTTCTGTCCACATCTTCATATCCCTTTACAGAGCGGTTCTGATAAAATTCTGAAATTGATGGGGAGAAGATATACATTTTCAGAATATGCGCGTGTAATAGAAAAGATAAAGAAGAAAGATGTTGAAGACAGATTTACCTTTACAACCGATATTATGGTTGGCTTTCCTTATGAAGAAGATGATGACTTTGATTTGAGTATTAAGGCAGTAGAAGAGATAGAGTTTTTAAAGGTCCATATATTCAGATATTCAAAGAGGGAAGGGACTCAATCTTTTTCCATCGGTGGTGAAGTCCCTGATAGGGTGAAGAAAGAGAGAGAAAAGATACTAGAAGAAGTTGCAAGGATATCTTCCAGAAAGGTTAAGGAGAAATTTGTAGGCAGACGTTTAGATGTTCTTATAGAAAGAAAGAGAGATAATTGCTGGGAGGGATATTCTTCCCAGTATCTTCCTGTAAAGGTTTTTGATATACAAGGGAAATGGCTGTTAAATGAGGTTGTTTATGTATCAGCGACAGGGATTGATGATAAAAATGGTAGTGTGATTGGTTCATTATGAATGCTTTCCACCCCTGCCTATATTCTCCTTCCTTCATATGGGAAGGAATTTGAAAAACTCCCCGCTTGGCGGGGCGAGGGAGGTGCCCCTCACCCCAACCCTCTCCCCTCACCCTTTTTCTTCCCTCTCCCCTCTGGGGAGAGGGTGTGGGTGAGGGGGATTATTGAATACCCGCATTTATGATATAATGTACGAAACAAGGAACAGATGTGGAATTAAAAACAGTTGTTCAAGCAGTTATAGGATTGTTTCTAATAGGAGGAGGGGTATACCTGACATTCAAGCCGAAACTCACCTACCAGAAAGAGGGTATATCTGATGTGTTTGCTATTGCAGGGATCATTCTTATGATTATTGGTGTGGTACTGCTTTTTTCTCCCTTACTGAGATAATTTCTTCTCCCCTCGGGGGAGAAGATAAAAGATGAGGGGGAAATAGCAAAGGCAAAGTTTATAACCCCTCACCCTACCCTCTCCCTCAAGGGGCGAGGGGAACAAAGAGGTATCCTCCTACAAGAAGAAGGGGTGAAGATGTGTGGGTAGAATGGGTTGTAATTTTTTGGTCTAATAAGTTACATTTCCTTCCGATACGGGAGCGGTGGGGATCCTTATCACTTAGGCATAATCAGATTTATTGCTTCTGTGCGTGTTCTAAAGTCCCTTAAAAATATCCCTCTCATTGCGGATGTAACTATCTTTGTTCCTGCTTTCCTTGCACCACGCATACTCATACACATATGTTCTGCTTCAATTACAACCATTGCTCCCTGTGGTGTTAGCACCTTCATAATCGTATCTGCTATCTGGTTTGTAATTCTTTCCTGAAGTTGCATCCTTCTGGAGAATATATCCACAAGACGGGCAAGTTTACTTATCCCAACAACAACTCCATTGTCGGGAAGATAGGCAATATGTGCTTTACCATAAAAAGGTAGAAGGTGATGTTCACATAGCGAAAAGAAAGGGATGTCCTTTACAAGAACTAGTTCATTAAAATTTTCTTTAAATGTCTTTCCCAGTACTTTTTCAGGGTCTTCCTCTATACCGCCGAGAAGTTCTGCATACATCCTTGCTACCCTTTTAGGTGTTTCTTTTATACCTTTTCTGTTTGGATTTTCTCCCACTGCCTCTATGATTAACCTAATTGCCTCTTCTATTTTCTTCTGGTTCATTGTTTTCCTCTTCTCCCTTTTCCAGTTCAAGGATTTCATCTATCTCATCTGAGTTAAGTGTCTCCTTCTGTAATAGGGCTTCAGCAAGTTTTTCTAATTTATCCCTCTGGTTTTTAAGTATCTCTGTTGCTCTGTTTTCTGCTTCTTCAAGAATTCTTCTTATTTCATTGTCTATATCCCTTGATGTATCTTCGCTGTATTCCCTCTGCCTGACAATGTCTCTTCCAAGGAAGACCGCTTCATTGTGATGATAACTTACGGGCCCTAAATTCTCACTCATCCCCCACTCACATACCATCCGTTTTGCTATCTCTGTTGCGATTTTTAGGTCATGTTCTCCGCCAGTGAAGATTTTATTAAAGACAAGTTTTTCAGCACTCCTTCCTCCCATAAGCGCACATATAGAGTTTTTATAATAAACATTACTTTCAATAAATCTATCTTCTTCAGGAAGTATATGTGTTATACCAAGTGCCTGACCCCTTGGTATGATGGTAACCTTGTGTACAGGATAGACCTCAGGGAGTTGTTTCTGGATAAGTGTATGACCTGCCTCGTGATAAGCAATAATTTTCTTCTCTCTCTCACTTATTACCAAACTTTTTCTTTCCACCCCCATAAGAACCTTATCTTTTGCCTCTTCAAAGTCAGTCATTTCTATTTTGTTTTTGTTTTTCCTCGCTGCAAGAAGAGCCGCCTCATTGACAAGATTTTCAAGGTTTGCTCCTGATAATCCTGCGGTTGCCCTTGCAAGCACCTTTACATCCACGGATTCATCTATGGGTTTGTTTCTCATATGGACCTTCAATATCTCTTCCCTTGCCTGAATATCCGGAAAGTCAATCACTATGGTTCTGTCAAACCTGCCGGGTCTTGTTAAAGCAGGGTCAAGGACATCTGGTCTGTTTGTTGCTGCCATTACAATTACACCGCTTTCCGTGGGGAAACCATCCATCTGCACAAGGAGTTGATTCAGTGTCTGTTCCCTTTCATCGTGTCCACCACCAAGCCCTGCAAATCTCTGTCTTCCTACAGCATCAAGTTCATCAATAAAGATAATACAGGGACTCAACCTTATCGCCTGCCGGAAGAGGTCACGAATTCTCGAGGCGCCGACACCTACGAACATCTCAACAAAATCAGAGCCACTCATACTCAGGAAAGGTGTTCCTGCTTCACCTGCAACCGCTTTTGCCAGAAGTGTTTTTCCTGTACCTGGAGGTCCTATAAGAAGGATACCCTTAGGGATTTTACCACCCAACCGCTGGAATTTTTTGGGGTTTTTCAAGAATTCAATAACCTCACGCAGTTCTTCTTTAGCTTCCTTACATCCAGCAACATCATCAAAAGTAACACGGTTTTTCTTGTCGGGCATTATGGGCCTGCTTTTTGTAAATGCCATTACTCTGCTGCTTTCAGATGACATCTGTCTGAATACAAAAAACCATATAAGGAGAAAAACAAGAAGTATAGGAAGGGTAGATACAAGAATATTTATCCAGATGTTGGAGGATGGTTCTACCTTGAAGTCCACATTATATTCCCTTAAGATATTAAAAAGTTCAGGGTCATCCGGTTTATATGTTGAAAACTTTTTACCATCCTTCAGTGTCCCTGATATAACATTTTCTTTTATTATGATAGTCCCGGAGATGTTACTCTGTTTTACCTCATTAAGAAACCTGCTGTATATAATCTCTTCCTTTTTACCTTCAAGTCCTGAAAACCTTGCCAGTGTTATAAGGATAATGCCCGCTATTATCCAGAATAATAATCCCTTGAAGAGATTAAAATTATTCTTTTCCGGCTGTTTTTTCTTTTCTTCGTCTGCCATAACTATCCACCTCTTTTTTTATAATTTTTATGATTGTTTTAATGTCTTTCGGAATGTCCTTTCCTGTCATAAGTATAATACCATCTATACCCTCTGTGAAAAGTTCTTTAAGAAATGCTCTGGTGATGTCTATTTTTCTAACAGGTATATTAACGATTTTTATGTTATCTGTCAAGATAATCCTCTCCTGAAGGATTTTCTTAGCTTCTTCACAGGGTATATCTTTCTTGTCAAGAAAAACACCATCTGCGTTGCAGATAAGGCATATATCAGGTCTTCCGGAGATAAGGTATTTTACATTATGGGGTATAATTTTTCTTGTCTTTCTGGTCACTTTCAGGAAGTATCCGTCATCTATTGCCATTGAGCGCAGGATAAGAACATCGGGCATACTATCTACAACCATTTTAATATATTTAAAAGGTGTTTTTCTTCCAACTTCTAACAATACAGACAGAAAAGGGAGATGTATCTCTTTTTTGTTGATGTAAAGCAACACATCTTTCTCTATTCTGTATAGTTTAAAACGAAGGTTATGAAAACTAGATGATGCTTCAGGTTTTATTGCTCTTGAATATTCTTCCATCACCCTCAGTGCTTCAGATACCCTCATAAAATTTCTTTCAATAATCTGTTTTATATCTTCTCTACTCCTGGTATCAAGCCATTTACCTTTATCGTGAATAGTATCTCTTACTCTTTTAAGCCCTGTCAAACCGAAGTGTTTATCAACTATAATGGATAATGAATGCCGTAACTCTTTTATATTTCTTATAGAAGAAGCATCCCCATTATAGTAAAACCGTAATGCATCTTCTATTACCCGCATTCCTTCTCTTGCGCGATTAAAATTTGCATCAATAATTCTTAATATGCTATTCATTATCAGTCCTGTATTTTCACCAAATTTTGTAACGGGCGCATTTATACGACGAATTGTGCGATAAATCACACCGCTACATATTATAACAATATCCCCCTCTCCCTCAAGGGGAGAGGGTGCAGGGTGAGGGTGAAACCTTTGTTTTGCTTTCCACCCCCACCTATATCCTCCCCCCTCCGAGGGGGAGGAATTTAAGGAAACTCCCTTCGCCCTTCTCACATCTCACTTCTCACGCCTTTCTTCCTTCTCTCTATCCTGGCCGCCAAATTTTGTAGCGGTCGCATTTATACGACGAATTGTGCGATAAACCTGCCCGCAAAATTTGTAGCGGTGTCCTGTATGCCACGAATCATGCAATAGGTTGCACCGCTACATTGTTTTCAAAAAAGTTTTTCTTCAATAAGATGGCAAAGGATATGGATGATAAGAGAGTGTGCCTCCTGTATCCTCGGTGTTTTTGTAGAATTAACAGAGATTGTAATATCAGAGATTTTTGAAAGATGAGATGGTTGGTTTCCTGTTAGTGAAATTACCTTCATCCTTTTCTTCTTTGCTGCCTTTGCTGCCTCAATCACATTTTTTGAAGCGCCGGAAGTAGAGATACATATAAGAATATCTCCTTTCTTTCCGAGCCCTTCAACCTGTCTGGAAAATACAATATCAAATGAGTAGTCGTTTCCAATGGATGTAAGTTCTGAAGAGTTTGTTGTAAGTGCAATAAATGGGAATGAGCGCCTCTCTTTAAGGAATCTTCCTGTCATCTCTGCTGCCCAGTGTTGGCAGTCAGCAGCACTCCCGCCATTACCGCATAGAAGAACCTTATTCCCATTTTTTAGTGCTTCTACTATAACATTGGATACTAAAATGAATTTTTCAAGCACATCTGGTTCCAATAATAATTCTTTTGTTTTTATACTTTCATATATACATTTTTTTACAACCTCTTTCTCATCCTGTTTCTTCTTCATCATATACCCCTTCTTCCACCTCTCCGTTTTGTTTGATGCTTGTTACGAAAACCTCAATGTTTGATATTCTCTCAATACCCACAGCATCCTGAAGATAGTCCTTTGTTATTTCCTGAATTCTTGAACATATTTCAGGTATATTGAGATGTGCATAGAGTTTGACACGTATCTTTGTTTCAAGCCCTTTTGACGAAATAGAACTTTTTACCTTTAATGACCTTATTCCCTGTATCTGTTTTGTAAGCATAGAGTTTATATAGTCCTCTATGGCACGTAGTGATATCTTTATCTTTCCGCCAGGATTATCAAAAGAGATAACCTTTGTTCTATATATGTAGTCAAACCAGTTTACAACCCATACAACTCCTACTATCACAAGTACTATTCCTGTAATACCCAGCCCAGAGATATTTTGCTGGATAAAATGATTGAGTTTGCTGATAATCTCTTCTTTTGCACCGGTTGCCCATAAGGTGAGGAGTAGAAATGAAAAGATAGTTCCTGCTATAATGTATAGGGTTCCAACTATTCTGCTCCATATTCGCATCTTTTACCTCCTCTACATATTGTATCCTTTTTTATAAATAGTATCAATTTTTATGTGTTTTTAAATCCCCTTTCCCTTGTATTATATCTTTTTCTATACTTCCACCCCTACCTTTTTATCCTCTCACTTATATGGGGAGGAAATTTTTCCCCTCGCCCCACACAGCGGGGAGAGGGCAGGGGCGAGGGATTATTTTCTGGTATAAAACTTCCCGGGAAGTTCAAAGATAAGTCCTTTTGTAATAAGCGAAAGGAGAGATTGAAAGATTAGATGTTGTTCTATCCCTGTATCCATTAGAATTTCTTCAAAAGATACTTTTTCCCCAGAAGGTATCCTGTTAAGTATTATTTTTTCTCTCTCGGACAGGCAAGATACATCCTCTTCTTTCTTTTTCTCTTCTTTTTTGATTTCCAGATTTAATGCCTCCAGTATGTCACCAACATTTTCAACAAGAATTGCGCCTTCTTTTAAAAGTTGATTTGTTCCTTTTGATGTAAAATCATCTACCCTGCCTGGTATAGCAAAGACATCACGTCCCTGTTCAAGTGCAAGGTTCGCTGTTATTAGGGCACCACTTTTCTGTCCTGCCTCAACTACAATAATCCCCCTGCACATACCCGATATAATTCTGTTTCTTTGAGGGAAATTTTCTGGCTTCGGTTTTATATAAGATGGGAATTCTGTTATTACTGCACCTGTTTTCGCTATCTCATTTGAAAGAGAAAAATTTTCAGCAGGGTAGCAGTATCTCATCCCACATCCAACCACTGCGATTGTTTTACAATCTGCCTTAAGTGCTCCTTTATGAGCAGCCGTGTCTATTCCCCTTGCCATACCACTTACTATAACAACTCCATAAAGTGAAAGTTGTTCTGCAAATTTCTCTGCCATACGCATTCCGTATATTGACGGATTTCGTGTCCCTACGATAGCAAGACATATATCATTATCAGATGGTAGTGTCCCTTTTACATATAAGAGTACCGGAGGATTGTGTATCTTTTTCAGAAGACAGGGATAGGATGGGTCTTCAAGAGATACAAGTGATATATTATTTTCTTCGCAGAATCTTATCTCTTCTTTCCATGGTAATTTTTCCCACATAGTTATATTCTCTGCGGTTTTGGAAGGGATGCCAGATTCCTTTAACTCTTTTAGAGAAAGGGTAAAAATTTTATCAATACTCCTATGTATCTCTAAAAGTTTTTTTGTCCCTGTAGGACCTAATCCAGCAAGTATAGCACATACCCAGAATTTTTTTCTATCTTCCATTACTCTTTTTTCCCCTCACCCTTTTTATTCCCTCTCCCCTGTGGGGAGAGGGATTTTTCTCTTTTTCTCCTCTCCCTTGAAGGGAGAGGAATAAGGTGAGGGTGAGACCTTTCCTATATCCTCCACCTCCACCTATATCCTCCCCCTTATATGGGGAGGAATTTTAAGAAACCCCCCTCGCCCCTGTGGGGAGAGGGTACGGGTGAGGGGTCCCTCTCCCTTGCGGGGAGAGGGATTTTTCTCTTTTTCTCCTCTCCCTTGAAGGGAGAGGAATAAGGTGAGGGTGAGCCCTTTCCTATACCTTCCACCCCTACCTTTTTCCCTTCTCACTTCATAGGGTTAGGAACTCAATTAATTCCTCAGTATAAAAGGGAATAATGCTCTCCGAAGAAACACATTACCCATTGCCTTTTTCTATACAGGATAGTGCGGGTCAAAAAGTTTCTTGTGTTCTGAAAGTGCGAACCTGTCCGTCATTCCTGCAATATAATCAGCGATAACTATTTCAGGTGGCTCTTTTTTCATCCGTTCCTGTATATGCGGTGGTAGTTGCTTAGGTTCCTCTATATATGCATTAAATAGGTCCCTTATTATCATTGCACCTTTATGTGTCATCCTAATTACCCTGAAGTGTGAATACATCTGGTCTTCAAGGAAACTACGCATCTGTTCAAGTTTCTTTTTTAATGATGCGGGATAGGAAAGGATAGGAGTGTTTTTTCTTACATCTTCAACGGTTATGATACCGGCCCTCAGGATATTTTCCTTGCTTTTATCCACCAGATTAATAACAAGATGGTTTATAAGGTTTCTTATTATAACAGTTTTCTTCATCTCTTCATCCACCCCTTCCGTATAAGAGTTATCCTCAATCTCTTTCCATAAAGATACCTCTTTCAGTTTATCTATTGTGATTATCCCTGATTTCAAGCCGTCATCAAGGTCATGACAGGTATAGGCAATCTCATCTGCAAGATTTACTACCTGCGATTCAAGAGAAGGGGATGGATATCTTGTAAATTCTTCAAACTCATCTTCATCCAGAGGTATATCATAACTTGTATTATGCCTTATAATCCCTTCTCTTACTTCAAATGATAGGTTTAAACCCGGAAACTGTGGATATCTTCTTTCAAGTTTATCAACAATACGTAGTCCCTGTCTGTTATGTTCAAAACCCTTAAAGCCCCTCTTTGTCAAAAGTTCATTCAATACTACTTCACCTTTATGCCCGAAAGGTGTGTGTCCGATGTCATGCGCAAGAGATATGGCTTCAACAAGGTCCTCATTGAGTTTTAATATACGTGCAATCGTTCTGGCAATCTGCTGGACCTCTAATGTGTGTGTAAGCCGGTTTCTGTAATAATCACCTTCATGGTATATGAATACCTGTGTTTTATATTCTAATCTGCGAAAGGCAGTGGAATGTATTATTCTGTCTCTGTCTCTCTGAAAAGGATTTCTTAACGGATGTTCCTTCTCAGAGTATCTCCTGCCAAGTGTTTCTGATGGTTTTACAGCATAAGAAGATAGCAGTTGTTCACCTTCATAGATAGATAAGTTTTCCATATATCTCCTTACTGTTGTGGAAGATATACAACAGGATTGACCGCTACATTATTAATCCTGATTTCAAAATGTATATATCTTGTTCTGTGGGTTCCGCTTTTAACTTTTGCTATGGGAGTTCCCTTTCTTACATAATCCCCTCTCTGTACGAGTATATCAAGATCATGGCTATATACAGTATAAACAGTTTGTGAATGTTCAATAATAATGGTTTCCTGATATTTTGAAGTCATTCCTGCAAAGACAATTTTCCCATCATCTGCTGACAGGACATCTATCCCTGGCTCTACAAGTATATCTATCCCCTGATTGTCCAGTTCACCGAAGTTGCATATAATTTTTCCACTGACAGGCCAGATAAAAACCCTGTCAATCAATATAGGACGGTATTCTGGTGTTTCTGGTTGTTCAATTTTTGTCTCTGTTGTAGGTGAAACTGGCGTGGTAGAAGATTTTATTGTGGTTGTAATATCAGATGGAGGAAGTAAAGGATAGTTGGGCTGTTTTTTAACTGTATGAGGTATAAGAAGGCGTTGTCCTACAGAGATACTGTTGGTTTTTATATTATTAGCATTTTTAATTTTTTCAACACCTTCCAGAATTTCTTTTGTTGATTTACTTTCATAATAATACATTGAAATCCTGAAAAGATTTTCACCCTGCCTTACATAGTGGTAGGTATTCTTTATTATCTCCTTCTGTTTTACTGTATCAATGGTTGCACTACAGCCAGAAATAAGCAATAGTAACAAAAACACATCAATTTTTCTTAAGATATTTGGCATTTTGACTTATCTCCATATGGACATAATGAGTTTAGAATACATATATCACATAGTGGATTTTTTGCTTTACATACTCTCCTTCCATGGAGTATCAATGTAAATGGGAAAGAAATCCACTTTTCCCGTGGTATAATCTTCATAAGGTCCTGTTCAATCTTTTCAGGGGTTTTTGCCTTGCTCATTCCTAACCTTTCTGCCAGCCGTTTCACATGGGTGTCAACCACAATACCTTCTGCTTTTCCAAATCCCTGAGAAAGTACCACATTTGCTGTCTTTCTTGCTACACCTGGTAATTTTACAAGTTCTTCCGTTGTCTCCGGTATCTGCCCGCTGTATCTTTCCACAATTATTTCTGCGAGTTTCTTTATATTTTTTGCCTTGGTATTATAGTAATTTGCTCCCCTTATAGCGTTTTTTAATTCTTCTATATCTGCTTTTACAAAATCATAAGGTGTTTTATATCTTTCAAATAATGCAGGTGTAATTTTATTTACTGTTCTGTCTGTTGTCTGGGCTGAAAGGATTGTGGCAACGAGTAACTGAAAAGGTGTGTTAAACATAAGTTCCGTCTTTGCGGACGGATATTTCTTTTCAAGCAGTTGTATCATTTTACTAATGTTCTTTTGCATATATTAATTTTACACCAAACTTTTGCAAAAAAGCAAAAATTTATAAAGGATATCCACACTTTCTTATTTTTTTCTTCCACTACCTCTACTTTCTTTTCTCTCCCATATCTTTTCTTTTTTTCTCCTCTTCTTTTCCCTCTCCACACTCTGTTAACCTCACCTTTTTCCTCTCCCCCTCACCCCGCGCAGTGGGAAGAGGGTTAGGGTGAGGGGTGTAGGTCAGGTGCAACCTTTCCTATACCCTCCACCCCCACCTTTATCCTCCCCCTTCATATGGGGAGGAATTTAGGAATTTTTCCCTCGCCCCGCTTCCCCCTCACCTTTTTCCTCTCCCCTTGGGGGAGAGGGTAGGGTGAGGGGCAAGGGGAGAGGGTTAGGGTGAGGGGAAAATCTATTGGTCTTTGACGGGGTTCAGTAAGGATTTACCTTTATTTTACAGGAAGGGAAATAACTACCTCAGTTCCATTGCCGGGTTTGCTTTTAATTTCTAACTTTCCATTGTGGTTTCTAATAACTCTGTTGGCAATAGCAAGCCCCAGTCCTGTACCACTTTCTTTGCTTGTAAAAAACGGATCTGTAATCTTTTGAATTATCTCCTCTTGAATACCTTTTCCCGTATCTTTTATAGAAAGAATGATGTTATTTTTAGATAGTCCTGTTGTAATGGTAATACTGCCAGGGTTATCCATTGACTGAATACTGTTTAAGATAACATTGACTATTGCTTGGTGTAGTTGATATGTGTCTGCTTTAATTAAAGGGATTTTATCAAGGTGTGACTTAAATTTAGTGTTTTTACCGAGGGTTGAGTTTTCAAATAATTCAACAATCTTTTTCACAATAATATTTATATCTGTATCTACTATGTTCTCTTTTGCTTTTGCCAGTTCAAGAATACTACTGGTCAGGTGTCTGCATCTGCCAATTTCTTGTTCTATAATTTCTATATATTTTTTGTTTCTATCAGGTAAATTTTGCATATCCAGTTCTTTAACAAGAATTTGCGTGTATCCATAGATAATAGAAAGCAGGTTGTTAATATCATGTATTATCTCTGTTGAAAGTTGTCCTATCGTTGCCATATTTTCCAGTTGAGTCATTCTTGTTGTAAGTTTTTTATTGAGTATATTCAGGTCAGCGATGAGCCGTTCAGACCTTTTTGCTATAAAGCGTTTTTCACAGACCTTCTTTACAATATTTCGCATCTCTTTAACGTCAAACGGTTTGCTGATAAATTCTACTGCACCTAAATGTATTGCTTTCTTCGCTGATTCCATATCTCCGTAGCCGGTAAGGATAATAACAGGAACTTTTTCATCAATATCTCTTATTTCTTCCAGTGTTTCAATCCCGCTTTTCTCAGGCATCTTCAGGTCCAGGATGATTATGTCAGGATTATGCTTCTTTAATTCTGCAATACCCTTATTGCCTGATTCTGCTGTGATGACATTATAATCATCTTTAAAAAGTATTCTCAGAGATTCCCTCGGCCCAAGTTCATCATCAATTACAAGAATTGTTCCGAATTTCAAGTCATTTTCAGAATTGCCTTTTATATTCAAGGTTGATAAAATATCCTGTGGATTGATATTCTCCGTCATAAGGGGCTCCTTTTTCTATATTTCTTTCATCAAAGATATGGATACCTGTCAGCAGGTTGAATATACCTATTCTGGTTGAAAATTCTCCTCCACCTGTAATTACAAAACTATCAGCATCAGGTAAACTCGGGTCCCAGGTTGAATCAGGAATAGGAGTTGGTATGTATATAATACCACCTCTTAGTTTTATCCTGTCTGAATTCTTATATTCAGTTCCTAATGCAATGGTATAGATATCATCCCAGTTTTTTTCAATATAAGGTGGAAAACCACTTATGGATACAGGGATTCTTTTTATAGAAGAATATCCAAACCATTCACCATCAAGCTCTATCTTCAACCGGTCATTCGGGAAAAATGCAATGCCTATACCTATATTATCAGGGAAGTTAATCTCCATCTCTGCGGGAAGTTCTGTCCCTGCCATCTTAAAATCACCATCATATTCAATTTTAAAATCACTTTTGTATCTTAATCCTATACTGTATCTCTCCTGTCTGTACAGAAGTCCTGCTGTCCAGCCAGTTGTTGTTCCATCTACATCTAACTTTCCACTAAATTCCAATGGTGGAACAGGGGGAGAGACAGGAACAAGATATTTCATATTTAGTTTACTGTTATATATATTAAGCCCAGCGCCAGCAGACAGGGATGGAGTAATCTTGTATGCAACCACAGGCGATATATTCATCGTTTGCATTGCAGAATAATAGGGTACTGTATATCCCCAGTTTCTAACTGCTGTTTTGCTCCATTCAGTGCTCTGTCCATAAGGGAACGTTATACCAATCCCGAGATGTAATGGACTACCTTTTCCTGTATCAGTAGAAAAGAATATATAGGGGAGATAGGCAATGGTCTCTTCGCTATTTCCCTTATAAGCAGTCGTTTTTACTTCTGTCACAGGATAAAGAAATGCGCTCCCAAGGATAAACTGCTGTCCCTCTATCTGAACAAGTCCTGCAGGGTTGTGGACAATCGCTGAAGCATCATCGCTCTGGGCAATGAATACCCCTGCCTGTGATAGTGCTGCCGCTCCTTCCGGTGGATTTTTGAATGCCTGACCAAAGAGATGGGATACAGAAAGAAGGATAACACAAGATAAAATTATATTTTTCATCTTTCACCTCCGATTTATTATAACACATTTTGCATAAGTATAAAGAGACATTGTATAATAAACAATATGGGTGGGAACTTTCTACTTATTTCAGTAGCAGGGCTTCCAAAGATACTTTCTGACTTCATACCTGATATAGGGCTTGGTGTTCTTGCATCAGCGCTTATTAATAATGGTAGAGCCGTAAAAATCCTTGACTTTAATCAGCCATCGCTCTTTTCTGATGTCTTTACAGATGAGATAAGTAGTTTCCTTGAAAGGTTTTCACACAGGGTCTTTATTGAAGAGAAAAGACCCTCAGTAGTTGATCTATTAAAACTCAAAATTATAGACAGGAAATTAGAGAAAAACAAAAGAAAGTTTTCTGAAAAGTTTCAGGGATACCTTGATGATTTTATCCAGAAAGAAAAGATAGATTGTATTGGTTTTAAATTATGGGCCGGCGATGGTTTCAGGTGGTCTCTTGATGCAGGAAGATACCTTAAGAAAAGGTATCCTGAATTAAAAATCATAGGTGGTGGTCCTCAGGTAGATATATTTGGTGAGGAGATATATAAGGTTGGAGAATTTTTTGATGCGCTCTGTTATAGTGAAGGGGAAGAAACGATTGTCCATCTTGCTGACTTTGTTGCAGGAAAGAAGAAATTGGAAGATATTCCCAATATAATATTTCGTAAAGAGGATGGTTCGGTTATAAAAAACCCAAGAAAATTTATAGAAGACCTTGATAAACTTCCTCTTGCTGTATATACCCCTGATGTATATCTCAATATAAATGAAAAACTGAAAATATTAGTTTTAGATGAAAGCCGTGGCTGTCCCAACAGTTGCTATTTCTGTATCCATCCTGTAAAAAGTGGGAAGAGAAGGACAAAGAGTCCTGAAAAGGTAATTTATGAGATAAAAGAGTATAAAAAGAGGTATGGTGTATCCCTTTTTAAATACGCAGGATCAAGTACACCCGGAAGTTTTATGATGGATGTAGCAAAAAGGATTATTGATGAAAAGTTAGATGTTAAATATACCAGTTTCGGGCATATCAATGAGTTTGATGTTAACTTTTCATTATTGAAAAGTTCTGGCTGTGAGTCAATATTTTTTGGTCTTGAGTCAGCAGATGAGAAGATTTTGAAAGAGGGAATGAACAAAAATATAGATATAGAGAGAGCAAAAAATATTCTTAAAAAATGTAAGAGTTCAGGGATATTTACTGTGGTAAGTTTGATATATCCAGCACCATTTGAGACAGATGAAACAAGAAAGAAGACAATGGATTTTATAAAGGATGTCAGACCTGATTCTATTCTTGTGCAGTTTGCCGGGATATATCCCGGTACCTTATGGTTTAAATCCCCTGAAAGTTTTAATTTTACGATAGAAGATAAGGAGACATATCCTTTTAAGGCAATGACATATCAGATAAAGAATCTCTTTCCTCCCACCTACTGGGAACCACTACCTTATAAGATAAATGGGTTGTCTTTTAAGGAATATGCAAAAGAGACAGCACTTTTCCAGAAGGAACTTCAAAAGGAAGGGCTTGAGACATCTATATCTGATGAGGCATATCTGATTTACAGATACAGCGAATTTCCAACCCTTAGAGATTTTCTGAATACAAACAGGTATTATTTCTATTCAGGGGATAGAGATAAATTGGAAGCAGAGATTGCTTATATTAACAGAAGAATAACAGGGATAATGTAATGGGTAGACGCAGGGTTGTAATAACAGGTATAGGAGTTATTGCTCCCAACGGGATAGGTAAAGAAAACTTCTGGTATGCATTAAAGACAGGAAGGAGCGGTATCAAACGGATAAGTTTTTTTGATGCATCTGAATTTCCTGTTCGTATTGCTGGGGAGGTAAGGGATTTCAATCCAGAAGAGTTTATAGACAAGAAAAAGGCAAGAAAGATGGCAAGATTTTCCCAGTTTGCAGTTGCCTGTTCTAAAATGGCTTTAGAAGATGCAGGGTTAAATTTAGAAACTATTAAAAAGGAATATCCTGGAATTGTTATGGGGATATCAAGCACTGATTTTAAGACGATGGAGGAACAGTGTAAGATTTTATATGCAAAGGGATTAGAAAAGATAAATCCTTTTTCTTCTTTTATCAGTGTTCCAAATGCTCCTTCCGGCGAGATTGCCGGTGTTCTTGGGGTTCCTGGGTTTAACCTGACTGTCTCTACAGGTTGTGCTTCAGGACTTGATGCTGTAGGAAGTGGTTACCGTTTGATAAGGGGGGGAGAGACAAAGTGTGTTATAGCAGGTGGTTCTGACTGCCCTGTGACACCTTTGATGCTTGCGACCCTGTGTGCGGCAGATATTATGTCAAAGATTGAACAGCCAGAGAAAGCAAGCAGACCTTTTGATAGATACAGGGATGGGGGGGTGC
>JAMWCZ010000029.1 GCA_023819225.1 Candidatus Omnitrophota bacterium | reverse complement strand
TGGAGTATCTTTCATTACCCCTTTTACTACCACACTTCCTGCCTCTATCACTATTTCTCTTTCCATTGTTTTACTCCTGTGTTAGATATTTCCATAAAGGCAGATACATTATCTTCTTTTTTATCCTGAACCATTCCACCTCTTTCTCACCCTCATAGTCATCAGTAATCATTAAGAGATTATTGCAGCTCAGTTCCTTGCCTGCCTTTATAAGTGACCTTTCTTTTTGTTCCAGTTTTTTTATATCTTTTAGATTATAACATACTTGGATGATTCGAATAATTTCTGTTCCAGATTTTAACACAAAATCCACTTCCTGTTTCAGGGGATGTTTCCAGTAATATACATTAGGACCGCCATTGAGTTCATCCTTTTTCAGTTTTACAGCCACAGCATTTTCAATAAGTTTTTCAATGTCTGTACCTGACTGTTTTCCGACAAACTGTATAAATCCGCTGTCTGTGCAGTATATCTTTTTGTTTGAACTTAACTGCTCATGGATTAGGGATGAAATCCTGTGAATACGGAAGAATATAAATGACTCTTCAAGGTAGTTTAAATATTTTTCTACAGTATGGACACTCTTACATTTTGTTATTCTGCTCAATGTGTTATAGGAAAACTCTTCTCCTGTATTTGAGAGAAGAAAAAATGCGAGATTTTCTACAGCAGGTATAAGCCGTATTTTGAACCTCTTTACAATATCTTTATAGATTATTGAGTTAAAGAGTGTTGACAGATACTCTTTATGGTCTATCTTTTTTATCAATGGTTCAGGGTATCCACCATATTTTACATAGTTAAATAGTTTTTCTTTCATCTCCTGAGATGTAAGTTCTTTTTTATCCAGCCGTAGAAATTCAGAAAAAGAAAAAGGAAAGATAGTCACAGAGATATGTCTTCCTGTAAGGTGGGGGGATAGTTCACTGCTTAAAAGTTTTGAATTGCTCCCTGTAATAACAAGATTATAACCCTGCCTCTGGAGCCGGTTGACAAATAGTTCCCATTTAGGGAGGTTCTGAATTTCATCAAAGAGTATAAATTTCGGATTGGTATAGATAGAATTTATAGCAGCAATGATAGCATCATAGTTTTGCACATCTATCAATTTTTCATCATCAAAGTTCACATACCCGAAATTTCCCACACTGAAAAGAAGGTTCATCCCTAAGAATGACTTACCTGCCCTCCTTGGTCCTGTAATAACCTTGACAAGGTCATTGGACATCATATCTTTAAGTCGTTGTACCACATCTCTTTCTATAAAGGGTTCTGACTTCCTTCTTTCCAGTTCCCTCTTCTGCAGTACCAGTATATCTCTTATCATTATGCTCTCCGGGTCTTATAATGCACAAAATTCATAAATTTCTTGCATTAATATGACATTATTATATATTTCTGTCAAGTATCCGTACAGATAGGGTATAAGAGTAGATATGTAACACTTTCTCATCTAAGTTTTTGTTCAAAAATACCCTCACCCTTACCTTCTCACAGCTGGTCGGGGAGAGTGAAGCCCCTCACCCATACCCACTCCCCACAGGGGCGAGGGAATAAATGAGGGGAGAAGGAAAAGATGAGGGGGATAAATGCTACCGCACAGAATCTTCTAACTTTTCAATAATGTGGGAGGTATTACTTATGTATCTCAAATTCTATGGCATCAGGATAGAAACCTATCTGCAGAGTTCATAGGTTATTATCTCTGTAAGTTTCTGGATTGCCTCTTTTACTTGCTGGGAGACCTTGTCAGAAAGGATTAAATCTTTTGGCTGTACCCCTATAACTATACAGTTTGCACCTGTCTGGTTATGTATATGATGTAGAAGAAGATGGAGTGAAAAACTATGTGTGGATGTGGTTAACTCCTGTAATTCTTCATACTCCAGTGTTCTTATCTCCCCTGGTTCACCACCAAAATCAACTGCATCTATAACGACAATTGTATCTGGTTTAAACCTTTCAATAACACCGAAATAGTTCTCTATTGAATTGCCTGCATCTATAACTTTTACATCCTTTCTCTTTACTACCTTTGTTAGTTTCTCTGC
The DNA here is from genome assembly GCA_023819225.1 of Candidatus Omnitrophota bacterium. GTDB lineage: Bacteria > Ratteibacteria > UBA8468 > B48-G9 > JAFGKM01 > JAAYXZ01. The sequence goes on along the minus strand of JAMWCZ010000029.1, from coordinate 15,477 downwards.
AATAATAGAGCCAGCACCATCATCTGCCTTCATCCTATCTCCCATCCCTACAATAACCACCCTTCCTTTCCATTCAACAGATATCGTCTCCTGTGGCACAGTAAGTTGTCTAAAGGCACTCTCCGAAAGTGCCTCTATCCATAAAGAAAATCCTTCTCCTGTCTTTACAGAAAGAGGGATAAATTGAGAGGAAGAAATATCCTTCAGGTGTTTTTTGAAGGCATCTAAATCAAAGGCAGTATGCGACAGGAGGTCTATCTTATTAAGGATACATATGTCTGCTATCTTGAACATCAGCGGGTACTTCAGGGGCTTATCTTCCCCTTCCGGGATACTTGATACAACTATATTAAATGATGTTCCTATCTCAAACTCAGCAGGGCATACAAGATTTCCAACATTCTCCACAAATATTATGTCTATATCTTTCAAGGGAAGTGATTCTAACCCTTTTTTTACCATAAAGGCATCTAAGTGGCAAGCACCGCCTGTATTTATCTGGATAACGGGAATATCCAGTTTAGCAACACGTTCAGCATCTAAACTTCCCTTTATATCACCTTCTATCACAGCAAAAGAAAACCTGTCTTTTAATTCAGATATCGTTTTTTCCAGAAGAGATGTCTTCCCTGAGCCAGGAGAGCCCATAATATTCACAGCAAACGTATTGGCCTTACTCAATAGTAGCCGGTTTTCCTCTGCTATCTTCTCATTTTCCTCAAATATACTTGCCCCTACCTCTATCACCTTTACTTTTTTCATCCTGCTCCTTCTATAGCCACCTTCAGTATTTTAAACCCTTCTTTTAGATAATATCCTCTCTTCGCAGGAGATAAAGGAATACATCCTGTCTTTAAAGGCAATTCTTATCTCTAAATAATTCATATTTTTAGAAAGGCAGGGGAATTCTTCCCCTCATAATAAATCCTTGAACTATCAGAATTATTGAAATCCCAATGTTTCTAAGTATAGAAGGTTAACATTTTTGTTAATTATATATCCTTACAAGATACCTGTCAAGTAGACGTACGGATAGGGTATATGGGTAACACCTTTTCCTCTGATTTTTTGTTCAAAAATACCCTACCTCTCCCCTCACCCATACCCTCTCCCCTCTGCGCGGGGCGGGGGGAAAAAGAGGAGACCCCTCACCCTATCCCTCTCCCCACTGCGCGGGGCGAGGGGAAAGAGAGGAGACCCCTCACCCTTCTTGCCCTTACGGGCTTCGGTCAACGGGGGGCAGTTCACCGACTCACTGCCCTTGCCAAGCAATGCTCCTTACTCGTCGCATTGGCAATACCATCTCGCCCTCTGTGCTATGCGGTGCTACTTACTCCTCTACCCAGCACCCCTCTCCCCTCACCCTAACCCTCTCCCTACTACGCGGGGCGAGGGAACAGAAAGGATACCCCTCACCCTATCCCTCTCCCCGCTCAAGCGGGGCGAGGGAATCCCCTCACCCATACCCTCTCCCCATTGGGGAGAGGGAAAAAGAGAGGGGGCCAGTGTGGGGAGAGGGAATAAAAGGTGAGGGAAAAGGGAAGATTCTTAAATTCCTTCCCATATGAAGGAGAATGATAAAGGTGAGGATGAAGGGTAAGGGGCAGGGGGATAAATGCTACCACACAGAATATCCTAACTTTTCAAAGATATGGAAGGTATTACCTAAGGTATCTCAAATTCTGCGGCGATAAATCGCACCGCTACCATCTACTATCTTGCAACAGTCCGCCTACGCATCAGGGGCGGAAGCCCCTTGACCGAAGCCGTCAAGGGCAAGACAGGCAGGGTGCGGGGATGGAAAAAGCAAGGCATAATCCCCGGTTTTACAATATTTCTACATTGTCAAGGATGAACTCTCTGGATGAAGGGTCGTCACTGCGGTGGATATAAATCTTTGCGTCTTTGTAGACAGGGTTATCCTTTGTAAGGGAGTGGAAGGTAAAATTTATATTCTCTTCATCCAGACAACTTAAAGGATTGACGGTGAGGTTTATCTTAAGAAAAGTAGATACATCCTTTTCCTTTCTGATTTTTTCAAGGACTTTTAAAAGGTTCTCTACCACAGAAAGTTCATGCATATTAATCAGTAACCAACATTACTCTTTATCGGTCTCTACAGTAGGTCGTGGTTTTGCAGGATATATTTTCTCATCCCCTGGCTTTTCCCATACTTTTATACCTGAGATATCTGCTGCCTTAGCGAGGGCATGTGCTGCTGTTGGTGAGTTAAGGAATAAAAAGACCAGGCATACAAGTGCCTTCATCCCTATGGCAGAAAAACCTGTCTTTATAAGTGTGGCTAACAGTACACTGCCTGTACCGAGTGTTACACACTTTGTAGATGCCTGAAGCCGACAGTATACATCTGGCATCCTCAAAAGTCCTAAACAACCAAGAAATATAAAACATAGCCCGATGGACATAAATATATAAAAGATAATGTCAATCATCTAAGTTCCTCCCTTCAAGAAACTTTGCAAGTGTAAGTGTGCTTACAAAACCTATGATAGACCAGGCGATAGCAATACTCATATACCATTCAGAACCGGTTGAAAGCGAGAGCAACACACAAAATATAATCATAATGATACCAAGTATATCAATACCCACCATCCTGTCAGCTGCCCTTGGTCCCCTGAATATTCTATATACACACATAGCCACACATAAAGTTAGAAAAGCAAATACCAGTATCATTCAAATACCTCCTTCAATATCTTCTGAGATTTTCCGCATATCATCTCTTCTGCCTTTACAGGATCAGTTGTAACAACATATATCCAGTGTACATAGAGGTAGTCCTCAGTTATATCCATAGTAAATGTCCCCGGTGCAAGGGTGATGGAATTAGCCAGTATAATCCTTCCCAGTGGTGATTTAAGATGCAATGGTATCTTAACCACACCCGGTTTTATCGGTGGCCCTGGGCTCAATATACGGTAAGCCATTATAAAATTTGCCTTTATCATCTGATAAAGAAAAACAAAGAGAAACTTTATAAATGCAAGATATCTTCTTGGTTGTAGTGTATGCTCCGGATGGTAAGGGAATTCTCTTCCATAAATAATTGTTATAAAAAGGGAGACCAATATACCTGCGATATAATTCCCTGTGTCATTACTCCATGTGATAATCTTCCATATACCGAATAGAAGTATAAAAACAATTATATAGTTCATCTATTCTCCCCTATTTTAATATCCATATAGGAAAAGTTTTCCATAACAGAGACGGCCTTATCCAGTGTCTTCTCCTTTATTCCGGGGACAAGCAATATCCCGGATATGAATACCAGCAGTGCAAGGGCTCCCATAGGGAAAAGAAGCATCTTTGGCGCCTCTTTTTTTACAGGGTTTTCAACTTTTTTATAATACACCGTCCTCTGTAGTTTAAGGAAATATCCTAATGTTATAATAGCCACAATGATACATAACACCGCTATTCCAGTATAACCTGCCTTTACTGCTGCTATTATAATAATAAGTTTACTCCAGAAGTTTCCCATAGGCGGTACTCCTGCAATACCCAGCATCCCTGTACTTCCAAAAAGTGTTGTGGCAGGCATACTGTCATTCAATCCTTGTAATTGCTCTACTTCTGTTGTTCCTTTTATGTATTCAATAGCCCCTATATTCAAAAACAGGAGCGTCTTTGAAAAAGCATGGGCAATAAAGTGCATAAGGACACCTAAACTTCCAAGGTATCCACCTATACCAAGCCCTACGGCACAGTAGCCAACCTGACTTATCGTTGAATATGCATAAAGCCGTTTTATATTTTTCTGCCCATATGCCATAAGTCCTCCGAAAACCATTGAAAGGACACCGAAAAGTAAAAGCAGTATCCGTATCTGGGGCAGCACTATAAAGATATTGGTGGTAATCCTTATAAGCACATAAAGACCGACTACCTTTATAAACATACCAGAAAGTATGGCTGAGATAGGGGCAGGTGCCATAGAGTGGGCATCGGGAAGCCAGGTATGAAATGGGACAAGGGCTGTTTTAAGTGCAAATCCAGAAAGAAAAAGTCCTGCGATAAACCAAAGATGTACGGGAGAAAGTCCAGATGCCTCAGACATAAATGCAGGGATGTTCAGTGTCCCTGTAAATCCATAGATAAGAGCAATGGCAAAAAGTATCATTGTGGATGCAATAAAACTCATAACTGTATACTTCATAGATGCTTCAAGTTCTTCTGCCCTTAGTCCAAAAGCGACAAGTATAAAGGATGCAATAGATGCAACTTCAAAGAACACATATATATTGAATATGTCCATACTTATAAGGATACCATTCATACCTGCCAGCATAATCATAAAAATAGTGTAAAAATAAGGTGCCCAGGTATATTTCTCCATATATACGGTAGAGTATAGCATCACAAAAAACGCTATAATGTTGGTCATTATAAGGAATATAGAAGAGAGAGGGTCAAGCATAAGGACTATACCTAATGGTCTTTCCCATCCACCTGCAAAGTATAATATTTTTCCATTTGTAAACACATCTATACCAGATATGATAGAAGTTATAACAGACAAAAACACAAAAGATATGGCTGCTGCCCCTGAAAGTTTTTCATCCTTCTTATAGAGAAGGGCTATCAGAAAGGCAGCCCCTAAATATATTGCCACAGGGAGAATAATAAGATGGCTCATCCTTTCAATCTCCTTATTTTGTCCATATCAAAAGTTCCATATCTTTCAAAAAGCCGTATGGCAAGTGCTGCAAGAAAAGCAACAAATGCAAGGTCTATAACTATTGATGTAAGAACAAGCGCCTGCGGTAGCGGGTCCACCGCTTTTTCTACAAAATAGTTAATAGGTATATCCTCGGTAAGAATTGGGGCAATCCCTTCCCATTTATATCCCAACAAAATGAACAGCAGGTTGGATGCATATCCTACTATATTGATACCTACAATAATTTTTATAATATTTTTCTTGGCAATAATTCCATAAAGTCCTGTGAAAAACATAAGTGCAACAAGGATATAGACAATCATTGGTCTTCCTCCGTTTTTCTGCTCTGTTTATATTTAATCCCTTCTTTTGTATGTATCAGCCGTGCCATAGAAAGGACTGCTATAGCGACAAAAAGTCCTGAGGCAATCTTAAGTCCTATCATTATATTGCTTAAAATTATAGTTCCCGCACTCCAGAGGTGGAAGATATATCCCTTTGGAAGTAAATTATAAAAGAATGAGCCGCATAGAAATCCTAACAGGGCAATGGCAAGGAACCCTAATGCGCCAGCACTGTCAAGTGCTTTTGCGATATCAACAGGAAGTATTCTAAAGACATAGTCCTTTCCAAAGGCAAGAAGAAGAAGGACAAATCCACCTGTAAGAACCACTCCACCTGAAAAGCCACCACCGGGTGTGATGTGACCATAAAGTATAAGAGATAACCCATAAAGCAATATAAAGGGGAAGACAATCCTTGCTATGCCTTTTACAATTTCACTCATCCCCTTATTATTCATCCTTCCTCCCTTTTATCCTTAAAAGTACTATAACTCCAGCTATGGCAGTAAATATAATTGTTGCCTCTCCTAATGTATCATAACCCCTGAAATCAAGAACAGTGGCTGTAACTGCATTAGGAGCATTTAAAAGCGCAGGGGATGCAAGATATTTTGCGCCCATTGTGATGACAGGTTGTCCAAATGGTCTAACAATCTCATTCCCGTGGAACATAAAGACAAAAAGGAACAATGCGAAGATAAGAAGGGTCAGCACGCCATATAATCCTGAAGAAGACATATCTGCCCTTGTTTCACGTCTTATTGTGGAAAGTAGAACTATCAGGGCTACTATCTCCACAAATACCTGAACTATAGCAATATCCGGTGCTCCTAATAGCAGAAAAAGGATACTCAATATAAGACCTGCAGTTCCCATAGAAACAACAGATGATGTTAAACTCCTTGCTGTTATAGATATAACACAACCACCTGTCATAAGAAGCATCAGTACAACTAAAAGTGGTAGATTGAGTGTCATCTTCTTATAACCTCCATTATGATTATAATGCCTGCAAAGAACCATACAAGATATTTTGCAAGAAGTCCGTTCTGTAATAATTTTAACCTGTCCACCCAGGAATTCAAGAAAATGCTTCCTCTGGTATATAAAGAGTCCACTGCCTTTACAGCGATATTTATAAAGAACTTTCCTGTTCGCGGAAGAGACATCAACGCAACCTGGTATATATCCAGTATTCCTCTGACCTCTGCTGTATAAAACTTCTTTAGCGGTGTTATCTCTTTGACAGTGCCGTAAAAGTGCGTTCCGTCAAAAGCAGTTGTTTCAGACGAAAGAATTTCTCCGCCAAAAAATGTATCTGTTTTTCTTGCCCTTCTTATCCATCTCCTCCCTGTAATAAATATCACCGCAAGAATTGAGATAGCCAGCCACCCGTAATAACTCGCCATCTTTATCAACTCTATATTGAGAAGCACATACTCTCCTATGGATGGGAAGAGGAACCTTTCTGTTATAAATCCAGAGAAGAGTCCAAACAACAAACATCCAGCAGAGAGTAATACGAGAGGTATATTCATAAATGGAGATATTTCAAAATGCTCTGCGGATATATCTTTTTTTCTTACACCCATAAAAGAGTCATTGATTACCTTTACAAAAGATGCAAGGGTTAAAACACTTCCTAAAAGTGCTGCAATAAATGCAAATGTTGAAATACCATTGTTTTTTGTCAATAATGCTTGGTATATAATCCACTTTGATACAAATCCATTAAATGGCGGAACCCCTGATATTGAAAGTGCAGCAACAGTCATAACACCGAATGTTAAGGGCAGTTTCTTTGCAAGCCCACCATAGTCATCTAAATTCCTGGAGCCAGTTGCCTTGATTAATACCCCCGCACCAAGGAAGAGTAAACTTTTAAAGATTGCATGGTTAATAGTATGATAAAGCGCACCTGCAAGCCCTATCGTTGTTCCGCAGGCAATACCAAGGAATATGTATCCAATCTGGCTTATGCTATGGTATGCAAGCAACCGTTTTATATCATGCTGTATAAGCGCTAAAAATACACCACCTAATAGTGTAAGAATACCCAGAATCATCATTACTGTTTCCCATCCAATAGACCAGGATGGTTTGAATATAATAAAGTAGAATCTTATAAGTGTATATATACCTGTTTTAATCATCACACCTGAAAGCATTGAGGATACAGGTGTTGGTGCAGCAGGGTGCGCATCAGGAAGCCAGGTGTGGAGAGGAAAGATTCCTGCCTTAATCCCTGTCCCTACAAGGACACAGAAAAAGAATATGTGTTTCCATAAGATGTTCTCTTCTAAGAGCCATATCCCTAATATCCCGAAGAGAAGGAATATGCTTCCTGCCCCTGTCATAATGATATACTTTAAAGATGCCTTTCTCGCCTCATCTGTATCACTAAAAAGCACAAGGAAGAAACTTGCAACTGTCATTATTTCCCAGTAGATATATAAAGCGATGAGCGAGTGGACAAGCACTACCCCGAGCATACCCCCGAGGAAAAGAAATAAAAGGCCATCATATACAAAACTGGCTTCAGGGTTATACCACTGCGAAAAAGATATACTGAAAAGTCCTATAAAAGAGATAAGTATTGCAAATAAAAGCCCAAGTATCTCTCCACTGGAAAGCACATTATAGTTTATATACATTGAATATAAACAGGAGAAAACGACTGCAAGAGCACCTGCCAAAGATACCCATTTTCTTACATTCCTCCCTGCCTTTTTAATAATTAAATGAACAAAGGCGGTTCCAAAACTTATAGCAATCGGCAGAAACCATATATTTATGTTCAATTTTCTCCTCCTTCACATAACCAGTATAATACCTAACACCAGAGAAACAGTTGCTAATATAGCCACAGATACAACCATAGTAGTAAACCCTTTCTTTTCAAACTTTACTTCCTTCACTTCACCCATAAATGCATACCTAAATAACCTGAACATATACATAACAGTCAGCGCTGATGTCAGTATTGCTAAAAGCCCGTAGAATATATGCCTTTTTATCAGCATCCCTGTTATTGCCTCAAGTTTTCCATAAAAGCCGGGAAGTGGCGGTATCCCTGCAACAGAAAACATACTGAAAAGGAATGCATATGTAAGAAGTGGTGCTTTTTTCATCAACCCGCCCATCTCTCTTATATCTTTTGTTCCGAAGAGTTTCTCTGTAATTCCTGCGCACAGAAAGAGGCATCCTTTACCCAGTGCGTGCGCAACATAGAATATCACTATCCCACGGGTAGCAACAGGGTTAAATACAATAAGTCCTGCAATCATAAAACCCAACTGGCTTATAGTTGACGAGGCAAGAATCCTCTTTATATCTGTCTCTCTCATAGCGACAATACCCGCGGCAAAACTGCTAAAAAGCGCAAGATATCCAGCCCACATAACATTGCCAGAGATATTAAGCGTTGTCCCGAAAAGCCGTGCCAGCCCATATATCCCTATCTTTACAAGGACTGCTGCATGAAGGAATGATGTTACAGGTGTTGGTGCAACTGAAGCATCGGGGAGCCAGGTATGAAACGGGAATGTGGCTGATTTTGTCAAAATTCCAATGAAAATAAGGGCGAAGACAAAAGGTGGCACATTATGGTTTATTATCTGTGATATACTTAAAGAGCCGGTAGTCAGATATATATAAGCAAAGCCCAGAAGCATAAATCCTGCACCTGCGCTGGTGAGAAGAAACGCCTTATCTGCTTTTAACAGATGCTCATCAGCCCTGTAAAAGCCAATGAGCTTCCATGAACAGAGACCTGCCAGTTCCCAGAACATATAAAGGGAGATAAGATTGTCTGAAAAGACCACCCCCATCATACTTCCTACAAAGACAAGCCCCCAGAAGGAAAACTTCTGCTGTTCAGCGTATCTCTCTTCTGCGAAATAACCTGTTGCAAAAAGATAGATAAATACACCGATAAATACAGAAGTTATTCCAAATATGAAACTTAATGGGTCAGCAATAAAGAAGATGTTTTTTAAAGGATAGTATATAAATCTTAAAGAAAATATTGTCTTTGTAATAAAAATGTGCAGAGCAAGTTGTATTATAAGAAAAAGGAGACCTGCTTTAATGGCAAATCTGGCAGGTAAAAGTTTTACCACAAGTGCTGATAAAAACGGAACTACAAGTATCCATAGTAGAATATTATTCGGTTCCATATTATTTATCTTCCCTTTTTCTCATCACTTATAAACGCAATCCTTCTGCATTTCGGGCATACGATTTTAAGCATATCTGTCCTCTGGATAGGAGTAACTACCTTTTCTTCAAAATCGGTTTTTACCTTAAGCATCTCCATAAGTTGTGTAAGAAGAACCGGCTGAGCAAATCCTAAATTCCCGATACGTTTTAATACCCATTGCAGGTGTTTTTCCGTACCTATGACCGTTCCGCAGTGCTGACAGATAATAAGTTTATGTTCAATTGAATCCAGTGTATCTCTTTCATTAAAATATGCAATATCAAATTTTGTTGTAAGTTTTATACCTTCTTTTGTTATGCAGTTTCTTTCACACTCACCACAGAAGATACACTGTGATGGATGTTGTATAAGTGTCCTTGTCGCCGTATGGTTTTCAATTTTATCCACCATCTCAATCGCTTTTGCAGGACACACCTGAAAACAGGCGCCACATCCAACGCATACATCCTTGTTATATTCTGGCTTTCCCCTGTATCTTAAAGGAGGTGTATGGGATTTATAGGGGAAGTCCGTTGTGTATGGTTTTGAAAAGGCCCCCTTAACCGCCTCCTTAAGTTCTCTTATTTTTGGTTTTTTCACACGCATATTATATCTCTTTTCTAATCTTTTCTGTTTTTTCTTTTGACTTTTCTACAAGATACTTAAAATCATAAAGTTTTTTCTTCTTTTCTGCATCATATATAGCCACCCTTTCAGTGCAACAGTAGCATGGGTCAACCCCTGCTAAAATTATTGCCACATCTGCTATGGTCTGCCCTATACAACTTGCCTTAAATGTTGGTATGTTGACATAACTTGGTGCCCGTATCTTATGCCTCACTGGTCTGTTTGTTCCATCGCTTCTAATATAGTGGAAACACTCCCCCCTTGGTGCCTCATGTCTCCCTATACCCTCTCCTGGAGGAACTTCTCTTATCTCTCCCTGAATTTCCCCTTTTTTCCCTTCAATCGCATCAAGGCACTGACTTATAATCTTTATTGACTCAAAACATTCCAGTAATCTAACCACTGCCTTGTCAAATACATCACCGTTTTCTGTGGTAATAACCTTCCATTCAACAAGAGGATATGCAGCATATGGGTCATCTCTGCGAACATCTATATCAACACCACTCGCCCTTGCAACAGGACCTACCGCCCCAAAGTTTTTAATATGCTCCTTTGTAAGAACTCCAACTCCTTTAAGCCGTGCTGCAAGGACAGGGTCGTCTAAAACAGCACCTGTAAGCATCTCTATTTGTCCTTTAAGTTCCCCAAGCACCTTTCTTATCTTTGGGATATCTTCATTCTCTATATCCCTCCTTACCCCACCAACCTTAAACATCGCATAGTGGTTTCTGTTGCCGCTTATAATTTCAAAGATATCAAGAACTGGCTCCCTGTATTTCCATGCCCACATAAACACTGTATTATAGCCAAGAAAATGTCCTGCAAGTCCTACCCAGAGTAGATGGCTGTGCAGACGTTCCAGTTCACCAATAATACTTCTTATATACCTTGCCCTTTCAGGAACTGTTATTCCAAGCAGGTCTTCAACAGAGTTACAATACGCAAAAGGATGTGATGTAGAACATATACCGCATATCCTTTCAACAAGAAATGTTACCTGGTCCCAGTGTTTACTTTCAGATAGTTTCTCTATACCCCTATGGTTATAACCCGCCTGCCATTCTACATCTACTACCTTTTCTCCTTCACAGTAAAGGGCAAAAAACTCCGGCTCTTCTAATAGCGGATGGTATGGTCCTATCGGCACTACTACCTTTTTTGTGTTTTGTTGTTTATTGTTCATATGTCTCTTTCCTCAATGGATAGTTCCCCTTTTCCCAGTCATCCCGTAGTAAAAAGTGTTTAAGTTCAGGATGCCCTGTAAAGTTTATCCCGAGTAGTTCCCACATCTCTCTTTCAATATAAGAGATACCGGGAATAATATCTGTCAAAGATTCTATCTCCGGTTTTTCTTTATCAAGATATGTCCTTATTGAAACAATAGTCCCACTTTTATCAAATCCAAAGTGGTAGAGAATTTCAAAACTATCAAAGTTCTCTATCCCTGAGGCAATTATGTATCTTGCATTACGGTCTTTAAAGATAATTTTTGTGCAACTTTTTATGTCTTCCTTTTCAATCGTAAGATAAATCCGTTTGTCGTTATGTACTTTTATGTCTTTTATTATGTTTCCAAGGTTCTCTTTCAATAATTCGATTATCTCTTTCATTTCAGTTTCTCCAAAAACTTTACTATACCTGCTATCATTGCCTCTGGCTTTGGTGGACAACCAGGGATATAAACATCAACAGGAATAATTGTATCCAGTGGTCCTCCCATCTGGTAACCATCTCTGAACATACCTCCTGAACAGGCACAACTTCCGATTGCTACCACAACACAGGGCTTTGCTGTCTGTTTGTAGACCTCCTTCACTCTTTCAACGCACTTTTTGTTCACTATGCCGGTGCATAATAGCACATCCGCATGTCGTGGACTTCCCACAAGCACCATACCAAACCTTTCAATATCAAATTTAGGCGTAAGACAGTCAAGAATCTCTATATCACAGTTATTACAGGAACCACCTGACATATGATAAACCCATAATGATTTTTTCAGTGCCTTTGTTTTTAAATTCATCTTTCACCACCCTGCTATTGCTAAAAGTATCCCTGCAAATCCTAACAAAGTAAGCCATCCCCAGAAAAGTTTTAGCGTCTGGTCTATCCTCAATCTGGGATTGGTATTTTTTATAAGGATAAAAAGAACAAGTATAAGTATATACTTAAGTATCCCGGTGATAACTCCCGTAATAGAAGATATACTAAACCCTCCTAAATACAAAGATATAAGTAACAAGGGTCCGGCAATAAGAAGTATTGCTTTTGTAAGTTTGAATAGCCCGAGCAATATCCCTGAATACTCAATAAGTGAACCACCTGCCAATTCCCCTTCTGCCTCTGCAAGGTCAAATGGGACAAGGCCAAGTTTTCCTTGTAGCGACAGGACCCCTATAATAAAGCCAATTACCCCTGAAAAAGACCCGAGTATCATCCCGTTTTGCTGCTGGAACTGGATGATACTTCCTAATGATGTTGTTGTTCCGCTTTTTATAGCAGAGATAACGAGGGTGCAGATAAAAGGTAGTTCATAGCCAAGTAGAAGTTTCATCTCCCTGCTTATACCAACTGCTGCTAAAACATTACCGGAAGCGCTTCCGCCAAGAATGATTGATAAAGAGGGTATGGTAAGGAGATACAGTATAAGAATAGCATCAGTAGAAAAACTTACCTGGTTTTTCAATATTAAAAGTATTATTGTTCCTGCTATGGTTGTAGCAATAAGTCCTAATACAGGAGCTGCAATAAACATAAAGGTATTCGCCTTTTCAGGGATTAAGGTCTCCTTACCTGTAAGTTTTATAAAGTCAGCAAAGTTCTGGTACCATGGAGGACCTACACGGAACTGTAGCCGTGCTGTCACCTTTCTGTCCATCCACATAGCGAGCATACCGCATATACTGAAAGACAGAAATACCATCACAAAAGACAGAAATATATATATAGCACTCATTTTTTTATTCCATATGTATGCAACCAGTTAAAAACCCTTACAATTATATGGTCTCCTATAGTGTAAATATCTGTTCTATCTTTAATTTCCTCTTCTTCTATATAACCTAATGCGCCATTTGTACAGGTCTTTACACACAACGGCTGTTCCCCTTCCTTTAATCTTCCTATACAAACATCACACCTGCTCACAATTCGTGGTATCAGTTCCTGTAATATTGTGCCAAAAGGACAGGCAAGAGAGCAGGTCTTGCAGGAGATACATATAACATTTGAACGTTTGATTATCCCCTCTTCTCTCTTTAATGCACCTGTAGGACAACTATTTACACAGGGATAGTCCTCACATCTTCTGCAGGCAAAAAGAAATGCAATTTCTTCCCTTAATGAGATAATGCCATTGTTTTCTGGATGCATCTTATAACTGCATCTAATACCATCGTCCGGTACATTTAAAAACCGGTCATAGTCAATAAACAGTTTTTTCATAATGTTAACCTTTTATGCCCATATATTTGGCTTATCTTTAATCTGGTCATATGTAAACACAGGCCCATCCTTACATACAAACAGGTCCCCTATGAGACAGTGTCTGCACTGACCAACAGCACAGTACATCTTTCTTTCCATAGATAGATATATCTGTTCTTCTCTATAACCAATCTCTAAAAGTTTCAGTGTTGTGAACTTCATCATTATAGGTGGTCCACAGACAACTGCAACAGAGTTTTTTATATCAATATCAAGTCCATCAAGCGTCTTTGTTACAACTCCTTCACCATACTTCCATTCCTCATTCTTCTTATCAACTGTTATCCTAAAACATAGTGGATATTCTTCACACAGGTTATGCCACTTATCAAGTATCATCTCCTTGTATATATAGTCATCTGGTGTCCTTGCTCCGCAGCAGAAGACAATCCTTTTATAGTTGCTGATGGTCTCCATTAGCGCAAGGAATAGTGCCCTTATTGGGGCAAGTCCAACTCCACCACCTACAAGAAGTATTTCTTTTCCTTTATAGTGTTCAAGAGGATATGGCTTCCCGTAAGGCCCTCTGACACCCACTATATCTCCTTTTTTAAGGTTGTGTATGGCATCCGTAACTCTTCCGGTTCTCATAACAGTAAACTCAAGTTTTTCTTTATCATAAGGAGATGACGAAGGGGTAAAAGGCGCCTCTCCAACTCCAGGGACAGTCAGAGAAGCAAACTGCCCTGCAAGAAATGAAAACTCTTCTTTTGGTTTAAGAACAACTGTTTTGATAGTAGGGGACTCCGTTATAATATCCTTCACTTCACATCGTATTGGTCTGTATATATTTTCCATATTTTCGTCTACCTGTTGATTGCTGATTTTTCTCTTAAAACTTCTGTTAATATCTTTCTTTTATCAATCTTGCCCGGACAGCCATCAATACATCTTCCACAACCAGTACAACCTGTCTTTCCATAGTTTTCAACAATGTACCAGTACTTACACAAAAGCCGATTTGCATATCTGTCATACAGTGTTGGTCTGGGAGACACACCTGCTGCCATCCTTGCATATCCTGGAAAAAGACAACTATCCCATACCTTAACCTTTTTCATTGTATCCTGCGTTCCTGTATCCTCAAGTAGAAAACATACACAGGAAGGACAGTTATTTGTACAACTCCCGCACTGGACACAGTTTTCTATGTCTTTTGGTAGTTTCCAGAGTTCTGTTTGATATGCACCTTTAAGTTTTGTCGTAATATTTCCAAGGTCAAAGTCCCTGTTGGACTCTTTTATCCTTTCGGATATTTTTTTCCTGTTCTGTTCCCTCTTGTTTATCTGTTCTTTGCTTGCCTGGAAAAATTTCTGGTCTTCACCTATAAAAGAACGTCCTTTATCAGACCCTATATCTACAAGAACCCCTTCTTCAAAGACAGATATATTAAGGTCAAAACCATCAAGAGGGTAGGGATGGATTCCTACAAGTTCACAAAAACAGGTAGTATAGGGGGAAAGACAGTCAGAACTTATAATAAGGGTTTTTTCTCTTCTATTAGCGTAGTTAGGGTCTTTATAGTCATCTCCGATAAACACCCTATCCATAATTTTCAAGCCATTTATATCACAGGCAGTAACCCCCATAATAACTATTTCAGGGATTTCCTGAACTTCTGGAACAACTCGCTCTTTGAAAGGAGCAAAGAACATTTTGAGTGGTTCTACTGTTCGTACCCTGTTATATACAATATCTTTTTCAATATCAGGAGAGACCCTGTTGTAAAATAATCTCCTTTCATATTCAAAAGGGGCAAAGATACTACATATTTCTACCTTGCCTTTTATAAAACTATCCCAGTCCTTTTTTGTTATATATAATGTATCCATTTGTGAATTTTTTCACAAACTTCCTCAAAAAAATTTGTAATAGATTAAAACCTATTTTTATTCTTGTCAAATTTTTTTGAATTATAAGCATATCAGATAAAAATATCCCTGTCAAATTTTTTTTATGTCCTCAACGACTGATACATAGAATACAGTTTTTATAGGCACAGATGTTGTTTAAAAGATAGAATGTCATGTATTTAAAAGATAGAATGTCGTCCTTGATTTAAAAGATAGAATGTCGTAATCCCATCGGCTATCATAGTTGTAAAAGGAGGTAGCCGATGGGGAAAATAT
>JAMWCZ010000123.1 GCA_023819225.1 Candidatus Omnitrophota bacterium | reverse complement strand
TTCATAGGGGCTCACGCCCCTCTGACGGTCGCTATCGCTCCCTGTCACCCCACGGGGGCAACCAGATTGTTTCCCCCGTTCACCCCCTAATCCCGCATCGGATTGAAATTCCGATGCTCCAAGAGAGAGGGCGCTCTACAAAAGGGCTAATGCCCTTTAATGTGTGTCTAAATGCCCAAATTTCTGCCGTAGAAGCGTCCTCTTTTTTAATTATTAAATACGCACGATAAATAGAAATAAAATTACCGTCCTCACCATTTTCCCTGCAATTATTTTCCTTCTTTTTATATCTTTCCCAATAGTATTAAAATTCCTATAAATATAAAAATGACTGCACCAACATATCTTATGATGTCTTCTCTTATACATTTAGACAACATTGCGCCTATAACAACTGTTATAATAGTAACAAACATATATGCAAGGACAGAACCCAACCATACAGAGAAAGGTCTTCCTGATTTTGCCGAAAGTGTAATCCCTATCAATTGTGTCTTGTCAGCCAGTTCAGCAACAAATATAGAACCAAATGTAATCCATAATGTTTTTATATCCATTATACACTCCTTCTAATGATATAAAATAAAAATGGTTTTATGGAAAGCAAGACCTGCCCCCCATTTTACTTAGGAAATTCAAATTTTATATCTACATCTTTCTTCTCTTCTGGTGTTGCTTCAAAAAGTGGTCTGTCCTGATAGTTGAGTATACTTGCAACAATCATATCCGGTATTTGGTGTATCCTTATGTTGTAGATATTCACGCTGTCGTTATATAGTTCCCTTCTGTCTGCTATCATATTCTCTATCTCACTTATTCTATTTTGCAGTTGTATGAAGTTGTTGTTTGATTTTAACTCAGGATAACTTTCAGCAACAGCAAAGATGGTCTTGAGTGCCCCTGTAATTTCAGTATCAATCTTTTCTTTTTCCTCTACTGTTCCTGCTTTAAGATATTCTGTTCTCAAACCCACTATCTTTTCTAATGTCTCTCTTTCATACTTCATATAACCTTCACAGACCTTTACTAATTTTGTGATTTCATCATGCCGTTGCTTTAAAAGGACATCTATATTGGACCAGTTTTTATCTATGTCCCTGCGTAGTTTTATCAGGCCGTTATATATACTCACAAAGTAAAGAGATATCCCTATTACCACAAAAACTATCAACACAATTATCACTATACCCATTTTCTCCTCCTGTCTTCTCTTTTTTACTTATTTTATAATAATCTCGAATACACAATAAAGAAGTATTTTCAAACAGACCAAAGAAAGGGCGATACCCCCGAAGATGCTGAAGAATATTTTGTATTTATAACCTGTAACAAGTTCTTTCTCACTTTTGTTTGATATAATAAAGTGCCTGTCCAGTTCTCCCTTACCTATTACTATATCTTGAAGATGTCCAGGTATATTATGGCTACTATTACGAAGGTTGTTTTCAACACCTTCAAATTCCTTCCTTACCTGTTCTTTTATCCTTTCTTTTGCAGCCATCCACTCTTCCTCATCTATCCACATATCCTTATTAATATCAAGTTTTATCTTTTCATCAGGGTTTTCTATAATTTCCTTTATCCTTGCTTCAACCTCCTTCTGAATCTTCTCCTCTATCCCTTCCAATCGCTTTGCAGTCCCTAATACATAGATGGGCTCCTTCTCCATTATATTCCATTCTCTGTATCTTCTTCCATTTTCTATATTTGTATATCTTAATGGAAGGTCTGTTTCTGCACCTAAAGGGTCTATCATAACAACGCCTGTGTCATCCTTAACAAAAAAAGGTATGTCTGTCTTTATCTCTAACTCCTTTACCCAATGTGCTGACTTTTGAGTTCTTACAAGACGTTCCACAAGGATATGGTAAAAGACACAGGGCACTTTTGTATACGGACCTGTAAGAAGAACATCTGGTATTGCAATCCCATTAATTTCAACAAGCCCCATCGCTATTGAACGAATCTTTGAGGTTGGAATATTCTGGATAAGACGCTTTGCCCATAATTTTCTGAAGCCCGTGAAGAAAAAGTATATACCGATAAAAAATCCTATTATAGACCAGATAAAAATCCTTGTTTCTATATCTGTTCTCATTACCCTTTAGTGCCTGAAGTGCCGCATGCCTGTGAACACCATAGCAATTCCATATTCATTACAGGACTGTATAACCTCTTTATCCTTTAAGGCGCCTCCTGGTTGTATAATAGCACTTACCCCTGCCTCTTTCAAAATATCTATACTGTCAGGGAAAGGAAAGAACGCATCTGAAGCGACAACAAGCGGTTTTATCTCCTTCTTGAAATTATCCCTCATTTTCATAACAGCAACCCTTGCTGAGTCATACCTTGACATCTGTCCTGCTCCGATACCTACCGTCTGTCCTTCTGTGGCTATCACTATAGTATTGGACTTGGTAAACTTACAGACAGTCCATCCAAACTTAAGGGCTTCCATTTCCTTTTCATCCGGCGCTTTTTCTGTTACAACCTCAAGTTTTTCAAACTCTTTATCATCTGGTGTCTGAACAAGAAATCCATCATTGAGTGTTTTAAAGTCATACTTCAATTTTATATCCGAAGGACTTTTTACTATCCTTAAGTTTTCTTTTTTATTAAAGACAGTCAGTGCCTCCTTGTCATACTCAGGGGCAATAATAACTTCATAAAACCTTTCAATGATCTTCTCTGCAACCTCTTTATCAACTTTTCTGTTAAAGCCAACAATACCACCAAAGGCACTCAACGGGTCTGTTTCCAGTGCCTTTTGGTAAGCAGTGTATATACTATTACCCACAGCCACACCACAGGGATTGTTATGTTTTACTATTACGCAGGCGGGGGCAGAAAATTGATTTACAAGAAGGTATGACGCCTCCATATCAAGAAGGTTATTAAATGAAAGTTCTTTTCCCTGAAACTGCTCACGGATAAACTCCTTATCAGAGAACCTGTACCAGGCGGCTAATTGATGAGGGTTTTCACCATACCTTAAGTCCTGTACCTTTATAAGATGTATATCCATCTCATCTGGAAGTGGTTTTTCTCCTTCTACTTTTTTTGAAAAGTATGAAGAGATTGCAAAGTCATACCTTGATGTATGTCTGAAGACCTCCA
>JAMWCZ010000028.1 GCA_023819225.1 Candidatus Omnitrophota bacterium | reverse complement strand
TTCAAATCTCTTCATTTTTTCTCCCTTCTTTTTTTAAACAATTATTATATCACAGAATGCCTGTGTAAAGATTACAAAGATGACTTAGAACTTATTAGTTTTCTGATACCTTCTGAGATAAAGAAGATACCAAGGCATACAAGAACAACAGATATATTGCCAAGGAAATAGTTTTTCTCCCTGTAAAAGTTCTGTGCCTGATAGACAAGTGCAGTGATGGTTGTGAGAAACATAAAAATAGACGGTATAAATGAGGTGAGTGCTCCCTTACCTTTTTTCATAAGAAAGATACCTGCAACAAAGAGTGCTATCGCTGCAACCAACTGGTTTGATGCACCGAAAACAGGCCAGATCTTCTGCCAGTTACCAAAAGCAAGATAACCAGCAATCAGTATTATTATAAAGGTTGAAAAATACCTGTTTTTAAACAAATTGACATTCCATTCATAACCAAAGAGTTCCTGTGAGATATAACGGGTAATCCTTGTAGCAGTATCAAGTGTTGTAAGAACAAATGCATTTATCATAACTATCGCTATCATCTTTCCGATATCCTGCCTTAACAATCTTGAAGTAATCTGTCCATAGCCGGTAGCAAATGTTCCTATCCAGTCACCTTTTTCCATAAGTAAAGGATAGTCCATAGAAGAAATACCAGAGTTCCAGTAAAGCCCCGCACATACAGAAAGTAAAGCAAGTATGGAAAGCACCCCCTCTGTAAGCATCCCCCCATAGGCAATTTTTTTTGCATGCTTTTCACTTGTTATCTGTTTTGATGTAGTTCCGCTTGCGACTAAACTATGAAAGCCACTTATTGCCCCGCAGGCGATAATCACAAACATCATAGGCCAGAGTGTCCCTTTCGTCCCTGCTGTGAAGGATATATAGGCAGGTGTATTTACATCAGGCCTTGAAGTAACAAGTCCCGCATAACCTAAAAGAAGTCCAAAGAAAAGTATAAAAGAAGAGATATAGTCCCTGGGCTGAAGTAAAAGATTAACAGGGGTAATACTGGCAACAAAGGAATAGAGAAGAAGAATTATAATCCATAACTTTACAACGCTATCTCCTCCTAATGATAAAGGGAATTTGTGTCCTATGAGAAATAATAAAACCAGAAGAATAAGGGCTATCAGTGTGGCAGATACGTAGTTCCATTGCAATCTGTATATAAAAACTCCAAATAATATCGCTATAAATATAAGTCCAAATGTAGGGATAACAATCTGTGGCTCTTTAATAAGTGTGGTGGCAGTAACAGATGCAAAAACAGCGACCACGAGGATGAGTGATAGATAAAGGAAAAGGGAGAAGAGCACCTTACTTCTTCTGTTTATCACTGACTGGGTGACATCTCCCACACTGCTTCCACCATACCTTAAACTTATAACAAGGGAACCAAAGTCATGGACACCACCTAAAAAGATTGAACCAAAAATAATCCATAAAGCCGCAGGAAGCCACCCCCAGAACATACACGCAATTACAGGTCCGAGTATAGGCCCTGCACCTGCAATGGAAGAAAAGTGGTGCCCAAAAAGTATGAGCCAGCGCTTTGCAGGGACATAGTCAACGCCATCTTCTTTTTCAAAGGCAGGCGTCCTTCTCTTATGGTCTATATCCCATTGTCTTTCAAGGAAACTACCATAGAAGTGGTATGCAATAATAAAAAGCAATAGTCCTATACCTGCCACAATGAGAGAGTTCATACCTTACCCTTCACACTTTTTCAAAAGTGTCTCCCAGCGTCTGTCAACCTCTTTCTGTATCTCTTCAAGAAGTTGCTGGTTCTCTGGCTTTAAAAGGTGTGCAAACCTTCTCTGAAGTTTAAACCATTCTACTATCGGCTTTTTCTCCTTTGGTTTATAGGTAAGTTTATACCTGCCTTCCACTACTTCATATAGCGGCCAGATACAGGTATCCACAGCAAGCCGTGAAATTTCCATTGTAAGTTCTGGCTCATGTGGCCAGCCAAGACGGCAGGGTGAAAGGACATCTATAAATGTGAACCCGTTAAGAGATACCGCCTTTTCTACTTTATTTACAAGGTCATTCCATCTTCCAGGTATTGAAGTTGCGACATAGGGGATATTATGTGCCACCATTATAGATGGCAGGTCCTTGGGAAACTGAACCTTACCGGGGATTACTTTTCCCAAAGGGGATGTTGTTGTATGTGCTGCTCTTGGTGTTGCAGAAGACCGCTGTATGCCGGTATTCATGTAGGCCTCGTTATTATAGCAGACATAAAGCATCCTGTGCCCCCGTTCTGCTGCCCCTGAAAGCGATTGAAGCCCTATATCATATGTTCCACCATCTCCACCGAATGCAACAAAAACAGCGTCCAAACTGAGTTTTCCCTGTTTTTTTAATGAGCGATATGCTGCCTCCACACCGCTTATTGTGGCAGCAACATTTTCAAATGCAGAGTGTATATATGGCACTTTCCAGGAAGAATATGGAAATATGGTGCTTGCAACCTCAAGACATCCCGTAGCATTCCCTACAATTACCGGTTTTTCTATAGCAAGCATTACCATCCTTGCTACAAGGGCAGCACCACAACCAGCACAGAGCCGGTGTCCTGAAATAAATCTCTCTTCTCTTTTTGCAAGTTGTTTTAGTGTTGGCATGTATCCTCCTATTCTCTCACTCCAATATATTTAAGTGTATAGTCCTTTTTACCTGTCTTTGCTGTTTTTATTATCTCCTCAAATATATACCTTATATCTTCTTTTCTTATATCTCTGCCACCAAGTCCATATATGTAGTTCTGAATAACGGGTCTTCCCTGGTCTATATCATAAAGGGCAGCACATATATCAGGATATAAAGGACCTGAAAAAGCACTCATACCATCTGCTCTGTCCATTACACCCACTGCTTTTTTACCTTTTAGTGCCTTTGCTAACTCTTCTGCTGGGAAAGGTCTGTATACCCTTAATTTCAAAAGTCCTACCTTTTTCCCCTCTTTTCTCATTTCATCCACTATATCCTTTGCCGTTCCCGCAGTAGACCCCATTACAAGAATAACTACCTCTGCATCTACAAATTGATACTCCTCAAAAAATCCATACTCTCTACCAAACCTTTTTCCAAATTCCTTCCCTATCTCAGGTATCACCTTCTTTGCATTAAACATCCCCTCTGCTGCCTGTCTCTTATGCTCAAAGTAGTAGTCCTGAAGGTCAAGCGCTCCAAGTGTAATCGGGCTTCCTTCATTTAAACTCTTTATAAGATTAGGCCTTTCAGGTGAAATCCCAATAAAGTCCTGTGCATCTTCATCAGAAAGGATATCCAGTGTCTCAAGGCAGTGGGAAAGTATAAATCCATCAGTGGTTGCCATTACAGGGAGTTTTACATCAGGGTGTTCTGCAATTCTTACTGCCTGTATAAGGTTATCATATGCCTCCTGAACATTCTCTGAAAATAGTTGTATCCAACCGGAGTCCCTTGCTCCCATCGTATCAGAATGGTCACAGTGGATATTGATAGGCGAAGAAAGCGCCCTATTTACCACTGCCATAACAATGGGAAGCCGTAAGCCAGCGGCTATATAAAGCATTTCCCACATAAGTGCAAGTCCCTGTGAAGATGTCCCTGTCATTGCCCTTATACCTGCCGCGGATGCGCCTATACAGGCACTCATAGCGCTGTGTTCACTTTCAACTGCCACAAACTCTGTTTTGACCAGCCCATCTGCTACAAACTGAGAAAATATCTGAACGATTTCTGTCGCTGGTGTGATTGGATATGCGGCGACTACATCAGGATTAATCTGCCGCATTGCTTCAGCAAATGCCTCATTACCTGTTCTCGCTACTTTCATTTTTTTCTGCTCCCTTTTCTACTTTGTTCTGGAACCGTTTAAGATTACTTTTAAGATTTTGGAGTGTTGCCATAATACTATCTATCTGCTCTACACTCTTTTCAACATCCTGAACAAGAAACTGGTAGGACTGTATATCTGATTTCAGTTCTGCAATTTCTGTCTCTATCTTTGCCTGTTTGTTCTTAAAGTTTACATAAAGCACCCCTGATACAATCCAGCCAGAAAGGACAAGAACAATCACGAGCCATTTTACAATTTGTTTTTTCATTTCTCCACCTCTTTTTCATCCTCCATCTTTATTGCTTCTTTGGGACACTCATAGGCACATATACCACACCCCTTACAATAGTCATAGTCAAACCTTTCAAACTTCCCTGTCTCGCTGTTTACCTTTACTGCACTGTCAGGACAGGAAATCCAACAGATAAAACAGTTGATACATTTTTCAGGGATATGCACAGGCCTTCTGTTACGCCAGTTTCCTGTTTTAAACTTCAATGAAGAGGCACCTTCAAGAACATCTCCTTCAGGTAATTCCTTCCACCCTGCCTTTTTATCTTCCATATTTATACTCCTTTCACCTCGTCATATGCCCTCTTTATTGCCTTGATATTCCCTTCTACTATCTCCGGTCTGTTCCTGAACTTCTTCTCCAATTTTTTCTTTGTATCCTCAAGGAGTTCTTCAATACCTAAGATACCTATTACTCTGGCTAATGCACCTATCATAGGGGTATTGGGAATATCCTTTCCTATGGTCTCCATTGATATCCTTGATGCATCCACAGTGCATACCTTTCCAGTGTATCCTAATTTCTCTTTTATCTCTTCTACCTCCAGCGGGGTATTAACAATAAGAACTCCTTTTTCTGGGGCAAGTCCTTTTGTCACATCTACCTGTCCAACAAGTGTTACATCAAGGACCACAACCACATCTGGATTTTCAATATTAGAGTGGTTCCTTATCGGCTGACTGCTTATCCTGTTAAACGACTGAACAGGTGCCCCCATCCTCTCAGGACCATACTCAGGAAACGCCTGGATGTACTTACCTGTGGAAAGTGCTGCATCGCCGAAAAGAAGTGCTGCTGTCTTTGCTCCTTGACCGCCTCTGCCATGCCACCTTATTTCAAAAACTTTCTCTTCCATCATCTCACCTCTCTATCCCTGTAAAAAAGTAAAAAAACCTTAACTGTTATAATCTCCAGTAAAGAAACAAGATAAAATATAAATATTTGTAAAAAAGGGACCTTTTCATTATACAACTTTAAAAGATAAATTACAAAAGCCCACAGAGGCAGAAGTAATAAAATTAGTTTACCTGTATCCGCAAGGTGTCCTCTTATAAATCCCATACTTATCCTTACTCCTTTGAATAAAGGGACGTCATCAGCAATGATAACCAGTGGGGTAAGCACTGTTAGAAGGAAAAGATATACAGGAAAAACAAGCCAGAGAATAGTAAAACCAGTAATAAATCCAACAGTAATAAGTGAGGAATCTTTTACAAGTTCTACCATGCTTAGACAAAATGCAAAGACCAATATAATAAAAGCGCCTGCAAGCAATTTATATCCAAGGGCTCTAAAGAAAAGTTGTCTCCCTTTTATAAAAATAGCAGAGATATCAAAAATACCTTCCCATAATGACTGCCTGATTCCATAATATACAGAGACGGTTATGTAGTTTTCAAGAAGAAGGAAGAATAACTGGATATATGGCAGATAGTTAGAAGAGTTATAGAAAGAAAGTACTGAAAATGAAAGAATCAGATAGAAAAACACTATAACGGAAAGGAGAAATTCCTTTCCTTTTAAGGAAAATCCTTCTTTTATAATCTGTCTCATTGTTCTGTATTAAGACACAAAATTTCCCGTTATTCTTTTTATTAATTCTTCTAAATTTAAAAATTCTATTTTTATATTTTCTTTCTCTATCTTAAAATTTCTGTCCAGTTTGTATAAAACAATGTAATTATCACCTTTAGGATATATTTTCCTGAAAGAAATTATATTTTTAGGATTAAATTCATTCAGAGACCACTTACACTCAATTACAATGGGTTCTTTTTTCTTCATAAAAATAAAATCTATCTCATGCCCCTGTTTATCTCTCCAGTAAAATATTGCCCTTCTATTTTGAATATGTGCATAAAGTTCATTCAATACAAAGTGTTCCCAGAGATAGCCGAAATCGTCATCCCTGAGTTCTTTCCATCCTTTATAATAACATACAAAACCTGTATCAAAAGCATAAACTTTTGGTGCGGCAACAATCTCTCTCGCTTTTCTTGTAGTGTATGGTCTTATAATATGAACTATATAGGTATTTTCAAGAATAGCTAAATAATTTAGTATAGTAGTCCTACTTACTTCGCACAATCTGGAAAATTTTGTTGCTTCAAAAAGTTGGCCACTTTGTGTGAATAACAATTCTGTAAATTTTATGAAGGAATATCTTCTCTCCAATCTAAAAAGTTCCATTATATCCTTTGACCAGTAGGCATCAATCCACTCCTGAAATTCCCTTTCATCTATTTGATTGGACATAAAAAAAGGTGGAAGTCCACCAAAATAAAATCTATGTTTTATATCAATATTCTTAAAATCTTTCATATCATTAGAGATGATTGGCGTAAGATATATCTCTTCCTTTCTTCCGACTAATGTATCCCTGAATTTTTTAGAAGCACCAAGTGTAGATGAACCAGTTGCTACTATCCTTGTATCAGGAAAGTGGTCTGCTGCTATCTTTAAAATCTCTGATGGGTTAGAAAGGCGATGTATTTCATCTATAACTATTTTTTTCTCTCTTGCTTCTTTTAAAAAGTCATCAGGAAACTCCTCAATAAATCTTCTTACCCTTGGAATCTCACAATCAAAATATTCAACATCAGGTATACTTTTACATAAGAATGTTTTTCCAACCCTCCTCACACCAGAAAGCCATATTACTGACCTTCTATTCCAACCACTTAATATCCTGGATATCCAGAACCTTCTTCTTACCATATGCAACAATTATAGCATTTAGTCAAACTAAATGCAACAACAATGTGGACTATTTCCCCTCTCTCTTTATATATTCAGAAATCCATTGAGTAATATTTTCTGGTTCTATCTCAAAAAATCTGTCTTCCTTTCTTATCTTCATCTCTACCTTTCCCTTCTCAATAAACTTCTTACCTATCACTACCCAGAGAGGAATACCGATAAGGTCACCATCAGAAAACTTCATCCCTGCACTTATATCTCTGTCATCTAAGAGAACTTCAATCCCATTACTTTCAAGGTCACTATGTATCTTTTCTGCTGTGTTTATGATTGTAGTATCTTCAGGATTTACAGGTATAACAAGCACAAGAAATGGTGCTACAGACAATGGCCAGATAATTCCCTTCTTATCATAATTCCCTTCTATTATAGCAGCAACAATCCTGCTTACCCCTATACCATAACAGCCCATAACCGCTGGTTTTTCTTTACCATCGGCATCAACAAAAAATGCCTTCATTGTTTCACTGTACTTTGTTCCTAATTTAAAGATATGGCCGACCTCTAATTCAGGACACTCACCTTTTGCCACAAACTCCTCAGAAAATTTCCCACCAATAACCCCTGAATCCGCCTGCTGGATAGAAAAGTCAAGGCCACACCTGGCAAATATCCTTTTATATGCATCTTTCATCTTCCCGTAAGATACTTCCAGCCCTTTCTCATCCCGGTCAAAACTGTATGCATCCTTCATCAAAAACTCTCTTGCCCTTACTATCCCGAACCTTGGCCTCATCTCATCCCTGAACTTTGTCTGGATTTGATAGAGTGTTATGGGTAGTTGCTTCCAGGAGTTTATATACCGTCTCACAATATCTGTTATAACCTCTTCATGGGTAGGACCAAAAAGCATAAGACGCCTATGCCTGTCAGTAAACCGTATCATCTCTTCTCCCATCTCGTCCAGCCGTTTGCTCTCCTTCCACAATGATGCTGGTTGTAAGGAAGGCATAAGAAGTTCTACTGCTCCTGTCCTGTTCATCTCTTCCCTTACTATACCTTCAACCTTTCTTAAAACCTTATAGCCGAGAGGAAGGTATGTATAAACACCTGATGAGAGTTTATCTATCATACCTGCCCTGCACATAAGTTTATGACTTATTATTTCAGCATCCTTTGGTGGTTCTTTTGATGTCGGTAAAAAATATCTGCTCCATTTCATATACATCCCCTTTTTTCTATTATATTACACCTTAACCCTGAATATTTCAAAAATCATTTGTAGAATTTTGAGATATATAAGTAAGAGATGAAAAAATTTTTAACTTCCTTCCAATGCGACAGTCCGCCAACGTCTTAGTGGCGGAGAGGGGGGAGGAGGAGAAAAATTCCTCCCCATAGGAGGGGGGGAGGACAAAGGCGGGGTTGGAAAGTATAGGAAAGGTCTCCACCCTCACCCTGCACCCCTCTTCTTTTAAGGGCGAGGGAAACCCTCTCACCCTTCTCACATTTCACTTCTCACACCTTTCTTCCTTCTAACGGTCCTGGCCGCCAAATCTTTAGTGGCGTGTCACACCGCTACAATATATAAAACAGTATAATAAAACTCTAACAAAAAATTAGAGGAGAAAGTATTACCTATGCACCCGGGTGTTGACAAAAATAGTAAATAAAGGTAAAATAATTAAATGAAGTTAACAAAAGAAACCGCCTTAAAGAAATTAAAGATAGATAAAGAATTTTATGAGAATCTTATCCACCACCTACCTGAAAAGGTCTTTTATAAAGATATAAAATCAAGATATATAATGATAAATAGGTCATTTGCTGATGACCTTGGAATAAAACCAGACAAGATAATAGGGAAGACAGACCTTGATATATTCCCGCGCCGTATTGCAGAAAAATATAGAAAGGATGATAGAGATGTATTAAGGACAGGTAAACCTAAAAAAATAATAGAGCCCTACTGCCCACCAGGAAAGAAGTGTATTGTTGAGTGTATAAAGGCACCTGTTAAAGATAAGAAAGGAAAGGTTATAGGTGTCCTTGGTATGGCATATGACATAACAGAAAAAGTCAACCTTATAAAAAAACTCCAGAAAACCCTACAAAAATTCCGACAGACATTTAACGATATAATAAAAGCCATTGTGGATATTATTGAGACAAGGGACCCTTACACTTCAGGGCATCAGCGGAACACAGTAAAGCTTGCCTGTGCGATAGCAAAGGAGATGGGACTTTCAAAAAGACAGATTGATAATCTGAAAATAGCAGCATCTCTCCATGACCTTGGAAAAATTTTTATTCCGATGGATATACTGAACAAACCGTCAAAACTGAATGATATAGAGTTTGGCTTTATAAAGACACATCCTTGTAATGGATATAAACTGCTCAGTGATATCAAACTACTTGCCCCGATAGCAAAGATAATATATCAGCACCATGAACGGATAAATGGCACTGGCTATCCAGAAGGAAAAAAAAATGGAGAGATTTCCCTTGAAGCAAGAATACTTGCAGTTGCAGATGTAATTGAAGCGATGACTTCACATAGGCCATATAGGCCTGCCCACTCATTAGAAGAAGCACTCGGTGAAATAGAGAAAAATGCAGGTGTATTGTATGACAGAAAAGTGGTTAAAGCCACTCTGAAACTCTTTAGAAAAAAGCACTTTTCCTTCAAATAATTAGGTTCTCTTAAAACAGGCAACAAAATGTCCCTTATCTATTTCTTTTAATTGAGGTATGTGTTCACTGCAAAGAGTTTTTGCATAGATACATAAGGGATAAAAAGCACACCCTTTTCCAGCACTTTTCTCTTTTTCATTAATATCCGCCTTCCTTAAAAAGGCAGATAATATAAGGACGGATGTATAGGGGTGGAGTGGATTTTTTATTATATCTACCTTTTCCCCATATTCAACAATCCTTCCTTTATACATCACAGCAACTCTGTCAGCAATAAAATCAACCACTTTAATATTATGTGAGATAAATAGATATGTAAGGTTAAGACGTTCCTTCAACTCTAAAAAAAGGTTAAGAATCTTTGCCTGGACAGAAAGGTCTAAATTTGATGTCGGCTCATCACACACAATAAAAGAAGGGGAAGTAGAAAGTGCCCTTGCAATAGCAATCCTCTGTCTCTCTCCACCACTGAACTGATGGGGATAGTCATACATCCTTGCCGGTTCAATCCCAACCATCCCTAAGAGTTCCTTAACCTTTTCCCTCTTTTCTTTCATCCCTGTATTATCTCTTATCCCCTCCATTACAGTATCCTTCACCCTCATCTTCGGGTTCAATGACCTGTAAGGGTCCTGAAATACAATCTGGAACTCCTTCCTTAAATTCAAAAGTTTCTTCCCTCTCAAATCTGTAAGGGATGTATCCCTGAAATATATCTTCCCTTCTGTCGGTTCGATAAGCCCTATCATAACCTTTCCCAAAGTTGTCTTACCACTTCCACTCTCTCCTATAACGCCAAATGTCTCCCCTTTCAATATCTCAAAAGATACACTGTTAAGCGCCAGAACTTCATCCCCTTTCTTTACATCGTATTTCTTACTTACATTTTCAAGTTTCCATAGACATTCCATATTTGAAACACCTCACCAGAATTCCATACTTTTTTACTACAGGTGGCTCACTTTTTCTGCATATCTCCATAACATACGGACATCTTGGATGAAATGGACATCCAGAAGGAAGATTATGAAAATCAGGGACACTTCCTTCTATCGTTTTTATCTTTTCACCTGAATTATATCTTTCAGGAAGGCAGGCAATAAGTTTTTCTGTATAGGGATGTAATGGCATATCCATAGTCATTTTTGCATCTGTTATCTCCACTATCCTTCCTGCATACATAACAGCAATTTTATCTACAAAGTTAGATACAAGGGATATATCATGTGTAATAAATAAAAGGGAAAGCCCGTATCTTTCCATAAGGATTTTAAGAAGCTCTATTATACCGGCTGCAGTTGTAACATCAAGTGCAGTGGTTGGTTCATCTGCAATAAGAAGAGAAGGGTTGTTGACCAGTGCTATCGCTATCATAACTCGTTGTTGCTGACCTCCACTTAACTGATGTGGGTATCTGTAATATATATCCTCTGTAAATCCCACATCTTTCAAAACATCTATACATCTTTTCTTTTTCTCTTTTACAGAAAGAGATGTATCTTTTATTGCCTCAAATATCTGGTTTCCTGCTGTGAAAACAGGATTAAGATAAGAGGAGGGCTCCTGAAAAATCATCCCTGCCTTTACTCCTCTTACATCCCTTAACTCCTGCTGGCTCATCTTCAATATGTCCCTGCCACAGAGCAAAACCTCTCCCTTTTTGACAGACATATTTTCTGGTAACAGCCCCATTACAGTCATTGCAGTAAGCGTCTTACCACTACCGCTTTCACCTACCAGAGCAAGGGATTCTTTTTTTCCTATGGAAAACTCCACACCTTTCAAAATTTCTGTTTCACTTCTATGGACATCTCTCCTCAATGCCACTTTAAGTTCTCTTACATCAAGCACCTTTTCCATATCTCTCACCAGTTTTTAGGGTCCATTACATCCCTTAATCCATCTCCTAAAAAGTTAAAAGTAATCACTGTAAGGAAGATAAAAAAACCAGGTATCAACATCCACGGTGCTCCTGTGAGGACTCTTAAATTACCCACAGCAACTGAAAGCATATTTCCCCAACTGGGATATGGCTCCTGTATCCCTAATCCTAACAAACTCAATGCGGACTCTCCAAGTATATAGTCAGGGATAGAAAGTGTAAGGGCTGTGATGGTATATGAAAAAGTATTAGGAAGGATATGTCTTGTGATTATCCTGAAAGAAGAAAGTCCCAATGCCCTTGCTGCCATCACATATTCCTCTTCCTTTATTGAAAGGACCATTCCCCTTATTATTCTTGCAAGTGACGCCCAGCCAATCAAACTTAAAATTACAACGATAAGAAGATATACCTGAACAGAAGAAAGATTGGCAGGAAATATAGCGCGTAAGGCAAGCATAAGGTAAAAGAAAGGGAACATCATTATAATCTCAACCAACCTCATCAGGAATGCATCAACCTTGCCACCAAAATATCCAGATATCCCTCCTATAAAGAGACCGAGAATAAAAGAGATAGCAACTCCTATAACACCTATGGAAAGCGATATCCTTGCACCGTAAAGGACCCGGGAAAATACATCTCTCCCGTGGTTATCTGTACCAAAAAGAAATACCTTTCCATTACCTGTACCAAAAAGGTATCTGTCTGTTTTTATAATTCCCAGAATTTTTCTCTCTGACCCTTTAACGAAAAATTTTAAAGGGTATATCTTCCCTGTATCTTGCCTGTACTCCTTGAATGCGGGATTGACTATTTCTATACCATAGACAAAGGGTCTTGATATCCTTCCATTATGGAATATATGTGGTAAAACAGGCGGGCATAATGCATATTCTCTGTGTTGAAGGTCATAAGGATAAGGAACGATGAAATCAGCCAGTAAAGCCAGACAATAGAGAAAAACAAGTATCCAGAGAGATACAAATGATAATCTGTTTTTATCTTTCAGCCGTCTTATAAATACCCTCATCTCAACCTCACCCTCGGGTCAACAAATGCAATGAGCACATCTGCTATAAGATTACCCACAATAAGAAGCACTCCTCCTATCAAAAGTGATGCCATAACTAAATAAAGATCCTGAGATAGTACTGCATCAAGCATCAATCTTCCCATTCCTGGCCAGTTTGTTATTATTTCAACAAGGGCAGCACCACTTAACACAGAAGAAAGAGTATAGCCAAAGATTGTTATCATAGGATTTATAGCATTCCTTAATGTATGTTTAAAATAGACCTTTACAGGAGAAAGCCCTTTTGCACGGGCAGTAATGATATATGGAGCACCTAAAACCTCAAGAAAATTGTTTTTCATAAGACGGTAAAGTCCGCCAATACCTGCAAAAGTAAGTGCAAGTCCGGGAAGAAGAAGATGACCAAGATAATCAAGAAACTTCTCCCATCCGGTTGCCCCTATATAAAAAACGCTTGTGGTTCCACCAACAGGTAAAATTGCTGTCCTTGCGGCAAAGAATACCATAAGCATTGCTATTAAAAATGCAGGCAGGGAAATACCTATATATGCAAGAAAGGATAAGATTTTTTCATGCCATCTTCCCTGTTTAATAGCAGCAAATATTCCCAGTGGAATGGCAATCAGCCAGGTAAGGAAGATAGAGAAAAGGGAGAGTGCTAATGTATTTTTAAGTTTTTGTTTTATAAGGAAAGAGACAGGGATATGATAGGAAAATGACACACCAAGGTCAAAACGAAAGATATTTTTCAGCCAGAAGAAGTATTGAATCACAACCGGTCTGTCTAACCCAAATGTCCTTCTCATATTCTCTATGGTCTGTGGAGAGACATCAGGATTCATCTGCATCTGTGTAAAATAGTCCCCGGGTGCCATCTGGATGATAATAAAAGAGACAAAAGTCATCCCTAAAAGCAGTGGTATGAACTGTAAAAGACGGAATAATATATATCTTCTCATATCTCATTATTTTACTTCTCTCTGCTGAAAAATCAATTTTTGCGGTTGACAGAGGTTTCTATAAAGGGTATAATCTCTCTCACTATGGGAAGAAAAAAACAGGGAAATGGCAGGGATTCAAATCCCAGGTATGCCGGAACAAAGGTCTACAGTGGACAGATGGTGAAGGCAGGAGATATCATTGTAAGGCAGAAAGGTTCAAGGGTCATACCAGGAAGAGGTACATCCATTGGTAAGGACTTCACTGTCTTCAGTTTAGCAGATGGGATGGTTGAGTTTGTGGAAAGAAAGGGGAAGAAGGTTGTTAATGTTACCCCTATTTCTCAATGATAAAGCTATCCATAGCAACCAGAAAACTGGAAGATATTGAAGGGTCTCCTGAAAGGATAGATGACTTCTTTACAGTGGCTGAACAAAAAAACTGCAAGATAACCCTTGCAGGTAAACTTGCTGCAAAGGATGCCTTCCTCAAAAATATTGTGGTTTCTAAACAATACAGATTTTATAAAAAAATTGAGATAAACAAGCAACTATCTGGCAGACCTTTCATAAAAATACTGGACTCTCACCTTTCTCAAAAACTTTCAGGGTATAAAGTGTCTTTATCAATTTCCCATACAAAAGAAGAGGCAGTTGCTATCTGTGTCCTTTATAAATGATAGAAAAAAGAAGGAAAGATACACATAAGGGGGATTACGGACACCTGTTCATTTTAGGTGGAAGTCCAGGACTTACAGGAGCAGTATGCCTTGCGGGTATATCTGCTCTCAGAAGTGGATGTGGCCTTGTAACGATTGGTATTCCTGAAGGACTTAATGATATTATAGAAATTAAACTTACAGAGGTAATGAGTTTACCTTTGCCGCAGACAAAAAAAGGGACATTTTCTGAAAAGGCGGTAAAACCCGCCTTAAAGTTTATTGAGGAGAAAGCCGATGGTGTATTGATTGGACCCGGCATATCCACAGGAATAAAAGAGACATCAAGATTTGTGGAAGATATTGTAAAAGAAGCAGAAAAGTCACTCATTATAGATGCAGATGCACTTAAAATAATGTCTTCAAACCTTGATATCCTGAAAAAAAGTAAAAGCAAAGGTATTATAATTACACCCCATCCAGGGGAGATGTCCTATCTTACAGGACTGAAAATTACAGAAATACAGAAATACAGGGAAAAGGTTGCAGAAGAGTTTGCAAGGAAATACAATGTGGTGGTTGTCCTTAAAGGGCACAGGACAGTGGTGGCAGACGGAGAACACACATATATAAATCTTACTGGAAATCCAGGAATGGCAACAGCAGGAAGTGGAGATGTGCTTGCAGGTATTATCGGAGGACTACTTATTCAGGGATATAGTGGTTTTGAATCTGCAAGGTACGGTGTGTATATACATGGACTTGCAGGAGACATTGCTGCAAAGAAATTAGGTGAGGCATCTCTTATTGCTTCTGACATTATTGAAAAACTTCCAATTGCCTTTGGATATATTGACAGAAAGGTATAGTAAAAAGTATAATTAAGCAAAGTCATTGACAGGGAGGGGATATATGAGATTATGGAAAATAGGGGTGGTATTTAGTGTTGTTGGATTTCTTGCTGGATGTCAGACACCCAAGAAAAAGCCGGCAGTGGAAGAAAAAGAAGAAAGGCCTTCTGCTGTAACACTTGTAACTCCTTCTGAAAAAACACCTGAAACAGATACAACAAAAGGCAAAGCAACACCTGAAGAGGTAGCAAAGGCAATCAAGGATGAACCCATACCTCCTGCAAAGATAGCAGAAGGAAAGGTTTTTGTTGCACCTTCAGAGATAAGTGAGGAATTGGCAAAGATATTTCAGAATATCCACTTTGACTTTGATAAGTATGAAATAAGACAGGATGCAAGACCAATTCTTAATACTATAGGTAAGTACCTTCTCGGCCATCCTGAGATGGAGATTTTAATTGAAGGGCACTGTGATGAAAGAGGGACAAGAGAGTATAACCTGGTTCTGGGTGAACAGAGGGCACTGAGCACAAGGAGATATCTCGTATCTCTTGGTGTTTCACCGAAAAGATTACATACAGTAAGTTATGGAGAGGACAAACCCCTTGATACAGCAAGTAATGAAGAGGCATGGGCAAAAAACAGAAGGGCAGAGTTTAAGATAGCGAAATAGAAATGAAAAGGTTATTTCTGGTCATTATTGGCGGGTTAGCACTTTCCGGGTGTGTTGCCACACAGACAGATGTGGGTATGGTGCAGGAAAAGGTCTCTACTGTTGAAGAGGACCTCTATGCAACCACAAAGGCGCTTGTCGAACGGCTGAATGCAATGGAGGATGTAAACAATAAAAAATTTGCTTCACTCTCGGAAAGGATAGACGCCCTTGAAGGTCAACGAGCCATACTGGCTGATGAGATAGCAAAATTAAGTGCTGACTTAAAGACGCTCACAGGAAAGATAGAGGAACTTGACTATACATACAAAGAGCAATTAAAAGGTGAAAAAGAGAGCGTTCAAAGCAGAGAATTTGAGATGCGTCGGGATATAGAGGGACTTAAAAAGACATATGCGGATATCATCACATCTATATCATCCCTCAATAAAAACCTTACCACGATGCAGAATGATATTCTTACAGTCAATAAGGCACAGGTATCTATCGGGGAAACACTTAACAAACTTTCTGGCAGTGTCCAGGAATTAACCAGTAAGTACAGCGACATGGAATCAAAAGTTGATAGCACTATGCAGGTATTTCTTGATGAACTGACAAGGCAGGAAAGTGAGATATTTTATCTGAAAAACAGGATAGAAACTCCGCAGACATCAAAAACAAGGGAACCAAGAACTTATACTGTCAAAAGTGGGGATTCACTTGGTAAAATTGCAGAGCAGTTTGGTACAACCACAGGTGAAATCAAAAAAGCAAATAATCTTAAAAGTGATGTTGTATATATAGGGCAGAAACTTATCATCCCATAAGCAAAAACAGAGAGTAAATGGCAAGATATGTAAAGATAAGCAATATAAGTGCTCCTTACCATTCTGTTAAACTATCTTCTGACTATCAGGATATAGTAAACCAGATTAAGGAATATCTGGACTCATTTGTCCAGGCAGTCCTTCCTGACAAACCTGACCTTATCGTCCTTCCTGAGGTATGTGACAGGCCAGAAAACCTTCCACAGGATAGTAGAATAGAGTATTATAAAGTTAGAGGAACCCAGATACTTGACTATTTTAAGGATATAGCAAAAAACAATAATTGCTATATTGCATACTCCTCAGTAATGGAAGGCCAAGACGGTATATGGAGAAACTCAACAAGGATTATTGATAGAAGAGGTAATATCGCAGGGATATACCACAAAAACCATCTTGTAATAGAAGAAAATACTGTCTATGGGCTCGCCTACGGGACAGAGTCGCCTGTAATAAGATGTGATTTCGGAACTGTTGCCTGTGCTATATGCTTTGACCTGAATTTTGATAAACTGCGGCTACAGTATGTTGAAAAGAGACCTGAGATAGTCATCTTCTGTTCTGCCTTCAATGGAGGACTGATGCAGAGATACTGGGCATATTCTGTAAGGGCATACTTTGTGGGCTCATCAGCAACAAGACCTGGGACTATCATATCTCCTATAGGCGATATTATTGCATCTACAACAAACTATACCCATTATGTCACAGCAGATATAAATCTTGACTGTTGCATTGCCCATATTGACTATAACTGGGAAAAGTTTCTGGCACTGAAGAAAAAGTATGGCCGTGGTGTAAAAATCTATGACCCGGGGCTATTAGGCTCTGTGTTTATTACCTGTGAGATGGAAAATAAAACCATTCAGGAGATTGTAAAGGAGTTTGAAATAGAACTCCTTGACGACTACTTCAAAAGGGCACTTACACACAGGCAAGAGAATATAAAGTAAAAAAACGCCCCCAGCCGGATTCGAACCGGCCCGCCCACCTTGAAAGAGTGGTGACCTATCCACTAGTCTATGGGGGCAAAGAAAATTTATTATACTGCCTTTTCACCCCTGCTGTCAATAAAAATTGTAGTTTCAAAGATAAAATGTCGTGTGCTTCAAAGATAAAATGTCGTATTCTAAATTTCTCTTTCCCTTGTCAGACAATCATTTCCCTTTTAATCTTTCCAACATTTCCTATAATTTCTATTGTTTCAAAGATAAAATGTCGTGTTTCTGATAGAGTATCTCCTGAATAAAAGTCCCTT
>JAMWCZ010000122.1 GCA_023819225.1 Candidatus Omnitrophota bacterium | reverse complement strand
TTTCTTTTTCTTAAACGATTAACTCCCCTGTTGCTTCATTAATTTTTCTATATGAAACGGGTATCGTTGCCTCATTAATTTTTCTATACAAAAATTTTTTCTTCTTCCAATCTTCTTTTTTCACACTTTCTTCAATCTCTCTACATTCTATTACTCTGTTATAAGGTGTACTGGCCGTATCGTAAATATTTACTAAGCCCTGTTTTATATTTAATTTACAATCTTTTATTCTTTCCTGTCAAGTTAGCGCACAGATAGGGTAGACAGGTAACACTTTTTCATTTAATTTTTTGTTCAAGAGTCCTCACACCCTAAACCCTCTTTCTCCCCTCACCCATACCCTCTCCCCACTGGGCGGGGTGAGGGGGAAAGAGGAAACCCCTCACCCATACCCTCTCCCCTCTGGGGAGAGGGAAAAGGAGAGGAAAAAGGTGAGGGAAAAGGGAAGATTCTTAAATTCCTCCCTATATGAAGGGGGAGGATAAAGGTGGGGGTGGAGGGTATAGGAAAGGTTGCACCCTAACCCTTTCCCCACTACGCGGGGCGAGGGAAGCCCCTCACCCTTACCCTCTCCCCGCTGTGCGGGGCGAGGGAGACCCCTCACCCATACCCTCTCCCCGCTGTGCGGGGCGAGGGGGGAAAGAAGAGACCCCTCACCCATACCCTCTCCCCTCTGGGGAGAGGGAAAAGGAGAGGGGGAAGAGGGGAGAGGGAAAAAGAAAGGGGGCCAGTGTGGGGAGAGGGAATAAAAGGTGAGGGGGAAGCGGGAAGAGGAGACCCCTCACCCTGAAGAAATAGTCCGGGAATATAATTAAAGAAGTATTACCTATCCTGTTTGTACGTTCACTTGACCACGGATTTAAAAAGAGTATAATAAAAAAGTTAGATTTGTCTAACTTTTAAAATTTATTATGGAGACACTTATAAAGGCATCACCGGGAAGATATAAAATAGTGAAAATAAAAGCCAATTGTCCCGCAGCCACCAAACGGCTGATGATACTCGGGATATTTGAAGGTGATAAAATTGAGTTAATAAAACCAGCACCGGGTCCTGTAATACTTGAAAAAAATGGAACAAGGATAGGGATAGGACAGGGTATTGCTGCTGGTATAGTAGTCGAAAAACTTAAAGAAGGTAAAGATAAATAATGGAAGAGAAACTTATCATTCTTACGGGTAATCCAAATACTGGAAAGACAACAATATTTAATGCACTTACAGGACTTCACCAGAAGACGGGTAACTGGCCCGGGGTCACGGTAGAAATCAAAGAGGGCTATTTTATATATGAAGGGGTTAAATTTAAAGTCATAGACCTGCCAGGGACATATTCTCTTACATCTTTTACAGAAGATGAAAGAATTGCCAGGGATATACTTGTCAGAGAAAAGGCAGATGCAGTTGTGG
Organism: Candidatus Omnitrophota bacterium; assembly: GCA_023819225.1. Lineage (GTDB taxonomy): Bacteria > Ratteibacteria > UBA8468 > B48-G9 > JAFGKM01 > JAAYXZ01. Next base: position 1,779 of record JAMWCZ010000122.1, on the reverse strand, counting down.
TTATAGCAGATGCATCCAATATAGAAAGAAATCTCTATCTTGTAACATTACTTCTTGAACTTGAACAGAAGGTAATTGTGGACCTGAATATGTATGACATTGCAAGGGATAAAGGGTTAGTGATAGATATTAATCATATGGAAAAACTTCTGGGGACAAAGTGTGTGATAACCATAGGGAATAAGAAGACAGGAATAGAAATCCTCAAAAAGACCATTTATGAAGTATCCAGCCAGGAAAAACAGCCAGCAATAAAAATCAGATATGGAGATGAAGTAGAAGAAGTAATATCAAAAGTTGAAGGCATAATAAGAAATGTGGCTCCACCCTACCCTTCAAGATTCTTTGCTTTGCGATTACTTGAGAATGACCAGGCAATATGGTCCCATATAAAGGATAGCAATCTCTACAAAGAAGTGAAACAACTCATTGAGATGACTTATAACCGCCTACCTGATATAGAAACACACCTTATAGAAAAAAGATATGGATTTATTCATGGACTTACAGAGGAATGCACAAAAAGAATAGAGATTATGGAAGAAAAGATAGAACTCACAAATAAATTGGACCGTTTATTTACTCATCCATTTTATGGGACTATCTTTTTTCTTTTCTTCATCTGGCTTACTTTCAACATTGTCTTTAACTGGGGAAGCCCTTTTACAAACCTCCTTGAAGGTCTTTTTTCTTTTACAGCAATAAATCTTTCAAAGGTCCTCTCTTCAATAAACTTTCCTGAATGGGGCATCTCACTTTTGACAGATGGTATTATAGGAGGCATTGGTTCGGTTCTTGTATTTTTCCCCAACATATTTCTGCTTTTTTTTATCTTTGCTGCATTAGAGGATTCAGGATACATCGCACGCGCCGCTTTTGTTACAGACCGTCTTATGCATAAGATAGGGCTACATGGAAAAAGTGCAATACCTATGATACTCGGCTTTGGATGTAATGTCCCTGCAATAATGGCTACAAGAACCCTTGAGACAAAGAAAGACAGGGTATTGACTACCCTTTCTATTCCCTTTATGAGTTGTTCAGCGCGACTACCTGTATATCTACTATTTACAGGTATATTCTTTCAGAATCATCGTGGCTCTATACTTTTTTCTTTATATCTAACAGGTATTTTCTTTGGACTTATAACTGCAAAATTATTTAAAAAGACATTCTTCAAAGAGGAGACACCTCCGATTATTATGGAACTCCCGCTCTACCACACACCGGATATAAAAAATATGCTAATCTCTGCATGGGAACGTTCCTATCTTTTTATAAGAAAAGCAGGGACCATAATCTTTGGAGGAGTTATTATTATCTGGATTTTAAGTTATTTCCCTCTCTCTGCTTCTTATGCAAGTGAAAATAGTATTATAGGAATTATAGGAGGAAAAATATCTGTTTTGTTAAGACCTGCTGGTTTTGGATACTGGCAGGCAGCGGTTGCACTTCTTTTTGGACTTCTTGCAAAAGAACTTGTAGTTGGAACATTAGGAACTGTATTCGGAGGAGAATTAGAATTAACAAGGACACTCTCTACTTTATTTACACCTCTATCTGCTTATGCATTTATGTTGATGACCCTACTTTATATCCCCTGTCTTGCAACTATTGCGGTAATAAAACAGGAAGCAGGTATAAAGTGGGCAGTTATTGCAACTTTATGGTCTATATTTGTTGGCTGGCTGGTAGCCACTTTGTTTTATCAGGGCTTTAGATTATATTAGGAGACAAAAATGCTTACACCAACCCTTGAGGACTATCTTGAAGCGATAG
>JAMWCZ010000121.1 GCA_023819225.1 Candidatus Omnitrophota bacterium | reverse complement strand
TTATACCGGGATACTCTGAACCAGGAAATATTTTAAGTTTATCAACAGCCACCCCATCTGCCTTAAATCCATTATCAAAGTCAAAACTAATGTATGGAGCAGGTATATCAGCCAGACAGAATAAAGGAAACAAAAAAATCACTACTATAAGGCATAAATATCTCATACTTTCTTTCCCTCCTTTTTAATCACTCTTTATTTTCCAGGGTAGATTGTTATATACCAGCCACCTTGATTACCATCCGGACCCCGGAACGAAAACCAAGGTTCATAGTTCCCTGTGGAGTCCCCCATACGGCAGAGCCAGGAGTTTGCAACACTTGCCACATGACCATCAGCAAAAAGAACATTATTCATCGCTGTATCGTATTGCCTGCTGCCATGGAAATTTGCAAGTTGCATCCAGCCACCTGAGATCCTGGGACCAACTAAAGGATAATATTCATTGGTGGGGGAAGTCCCTTTATCATATCCATGTTCTGCTATATACAGTGTCTTGCTGGGGGCCTGTAACCTGCCTATCTTACAGGCATATCTCCTTGTACCCCAGTAGGTTTCAGAAGCCATATAACCCGGCCTGTTATACAGGTGATAGTGGATACCGTAGGAGAGTGTATTCCATCCAACAAATGTCTTGCTTCTATATCCACCACACAGGGTATCAGACGGGCACCTCCATAGCATACTGTATCCCTTGGTTGTATTAAGCGGTCTTCCTGATGCAAAAGGGTCAATAAGACCGGCAAAACACTGCCAGGCATCTCCTCCAGCAGCAGCGTATGTAGGTATAAGCCCATCGAATGAGTCCGCATACATATGTAGCCCCATCCCTATCTGCTTGAGGTTGCTTATACATACAGCCATCCTTGCCCTTTCCCTTGCCTGAGAGAGTGCTGGAAGAAGCATAGAGGCAAGGATTGCTATTATTGCTACCACCACCAGCAACTCTATCAGTGTGAATGCATCTCTTCCAATAAAACTGCTCTTTCTTTTCTCCTCCACAAAGCGTTGGCTAATACTTCGTTTTACTTTGCACATTTTCCTCCCCCTCCTTTTCTGAAAATTTTTCTACTTACTTCTTCTCACAATTCACTCTTCATCACCCCCATTGTTTTTTCCCGTCACCCCCTCTTTCTCTTTTATTTCGCATCCACATGACTCCCTTATAACTAATTCTGGTTCTATTATTATCTGCCTCTTCTCTTTTTTGTTATTTTCTATGGTTTCTATTAAGAGATTGGTTATTTCATCTGCAACCTTTTCTACCATCTGGTCCACAGTTGTAAGAAGGGGCAAAGAATAGATGCCTTCCTTTACATTATCAAAACCTATTATGGCTATATCACCAGGAACTTTGATATTTTCTTCCTGAAAAGCCCTTATCGCACCTATTGCTGATATGTCATTCAGACATACCAGTGCCTCTGGTCTTTTCTTCATCTTCAAAATCTCCTTCGCTCCATTATAGCCATCTTTATAATATCCAGCACCAGGGATTATCCACTCTTTCTCTATCTTCATTCCATAGTCAATCAGTGCCTCTATGTATCCCCTCTTCCTGGGTTCATCTACTCTGATCTCACATAAAAATCCTATCTTTTTATATCCGGTCTTTATCAGGTGCTCTGTGGCTTTATAGGCACCCTTGAATTTATCTACACAAACAAAGTTATAGTCAGTATAATCGCTGTCTTCAGGCCTGTCATATAAAACAAAAGGGGCTTTCTCTTTCTTTAGCCAGTATAATTCATCAGGGTTTATCTTGGGAAGTATAAAACCCTCAACTTTTCTGTTCAGCAGGACAGTAATTGCTTCTTTCCTTTTTTCAGGAGTATCTGCGGATAAGGTTATAATTAAATAGTTTTGTTCCCTAAACCTTTTCTGGATTGCGTCAGTAAGTTCGCTATAATAGATGATTGAGAAACAGGGAATGATAAGACCGATACTCCATGTCTTATTCAGGATTAAACTTCTTGCTATCTCACAGGGTCTGTAGTTTAATAACTCTGCTGTTTCTTTAACCTTTACTCTGGTTTTTTCATTTACTTTTTCTGAATTACGGAGAGCAAGAGAAACTGTGGCAGTTGAGACATTAAGAATCCTGGCTATCTCTTTCTGCGATATACCTTTTCTTTCTCTATCTTTTTTAATCATTTTATTTTTCTTTATTATGTTGATTATACAATAATATTTCTTTTCTGTCAAGCGTTTTTTAAAATCGTTTTAAAAAATGGAAACCGAATAATATAAAAGAATATACTAAATCCGTTCCTCTCTAATAATTGAAGATGGGCCGTGTCCGGGGTAGATAAGCGTCTCATCTGGAAGTAGTAGGAGTTTGTTTCTGATTGACTTAAACAGTGTCTCTTCAGAGCCACCGGGAAGGTCAGTCCTTCCATAGCCACCGCAGAAAAGTGTATCCCCTGTAAATAGAATATCTCCACATTTCAGGCAAATACTTCCGGGAGTATGTCCTGGTGTATGTATTATCTGAAAGGATATTTCTCCTGCCTTAAGAATATCTCCTTCTTCTACAGTAAAACTTTGTACCTTACAAGTTAAGAAAAGACCGAATAATTGAGAAAGGTTTCTTTCAGGGTCTGTTAAACACTCAAGGTCGTGAGAGTGTATATATACAGGAAGGTTAAACTTTTCATCATCCTTTATATGGTCCATATGTCCGTGTGTATTGACAATAAAGGATGGTTCAATCCCCACTTTTTTTATCACTTCTTTTATCTCTTTATATTCATCCCCTGGGTCAATAATAAATCCCTTTCCTGTCTTTTCACAACCCACAATGTAGCAATTTGTTTGAAACTCACCCACAACAATTTTTTCTATAATCATAGTGGAATAATTATAATACAGGTTGTGGTCAATTAAAAATATAGAATTTGAGATACAAGAGATAGAGGTGAAAAATCTTTAACTTCCTCCACTATCGACAATCCTCAAGCATCTCAGTGGCGGAGAGGGGGAAGAGAAGCACTCCTCCCCATATGAGGTGGGAGGATATAGGTGGGGATGAGAGGTGCAGGAAAGGGCTCACCCTCATCCATACCCTCTCCCGTCAAGGGAGAGGGTATCTTTTTACTCTCACCCGTCTTGCCCTTACGGGCTTCGGTCACCCGCCTCACCAACTCGGCGGGCGTGCCAGTAGAGGCTCTTTACTCCTCTACTCGGCACC
>JAMWCZ010000120.1 GCA_023819225.1 Candidatus Omnitrophota bacterium | reverse complement strand
CGGGGAGAGGGTATAGGTGAGGGGGCAGTGTGAGGGTGAGCCCTTTCCTATACCTTCCATCCCTACCTATATCCTCCCCTCCGGGGGGTAAAAATTCTTCTTCTCTATCTCTTTACTTATCTATCTTAAATTCTGAACAAGTCCCCTTGATAAATACCTTTTTCAACCATATATTCTTCAAATTTTTTCAGGATATACTGTTTATTTCTTATCCAATCAGGTCCGATAAGTATTTCAGGAGGGCAGTCAGCGGTGAGCCGTTGGATTACAGTTCCTTTCCACAGATATCCAATGAATTTAGATGTTATGTCAATATACTCTTCCATGGTAAGTGGTTTGTATTTCCCTTTAAGGAAAATCTCTTCAAGGGTTGTTCCTTTTACAATATAAAGAGGGTGTATCTTTATTCCATCAAGTTTTAGTCGTCCACACTCCTTTGCTGTTTCTATTACCTCTTCTTCTGTTTCTTCAGGGAGCCCTATTATAATATGCGCACAGATTTTTATCCCTGTGTTTTTTGTTATCTCTACTGCTTTAAGGAAATCCTCATATGTGTGGTTTCTGTTGATAAGTTTAAGTGTTTTGTTATGGATGGACTGTAGCCCATATTCAATCCATACCTCATATGCCTTTGTATAACTCTGGATAAGGGAAATTTTTTCTTCGTCTATACAATCAGGCCTTGTCCCTATGGATATGCCTACCACATCAGGAAACTTTTTGACGGTTTCATATCTTTCCTTAAGGACATCCACAGACGCATAGGTGTTTGAATATGGCTGGAAGTATATGATGAACTTTTTCGCTTTATATCTTTCTTTTCCGTATCTTATCCCTTCTTCAATCTGCTTTTCTAAGGGGATACCTTTTTTTCTAACAGGTGGGCTAAATGAGTAGTTATCACAGAAGATACAACCTTTTTTGCTGAGAGTGCCATCAATATTGGGGCAGGTAAAACCAGCATCAATGATAACCTTATGAACCCTACATCCAAATCGCTCTTTCAGGTATTCAGAAAACTTATAGTAGGAACTCATTTTACTGTAATGATTGTCTCCCCTTTTTTAAGTCCTTCTGATTCAGCAATAAGTTTAACAGCCCCTACTTTACCTTCCAACGACCTGATATATACAACACATCTTCCATGAAATACCTTTCTATATGGTAGATAGAACGGTTCTGTAGATGTAGGGTCTCCATTGTCCACAGCAAGAATTTCAGCAGGTCCTTCAATTTTAAAGTTGACCATATTATCTGCATTAGGGCACAATGTACCTTTTTCATCAGTAATATCCACATAGACAAAAGCCATATCATCACCATCACCTTTTATCTCTTTCCTGTCAGGTATAAGATGTATCTCTGATGGGTTGCCTGCTGTTTTTATAATCGCTTCTTTCACTGGATTGCCCTTCTCATCATATGCAACCGCTTTCAATTCACCTGGCTGGTAATCTACATACCAGACAAGGCGGTATCTATTAATTAGGTTTTTAGGGTCTTTACTTTTTATACCGTAGGACCTACCATTTACAAATAGTTCTACTGTATTCCACGATGTATAGCAGTGCACAGGTATTATCTTCCCTTCATATCCATGCCAGGTCCAGTGTGGAAGTAGATGAAGTACTTCTTTGTGAGGTGCCCATCTGCTCTGGTAAAGATAGAACCTATCTTTCGGGATACCGCAAAGGTCAATAATTCCAAAGTATGAACTTCTGCTGGGCCACTCTTCGTAATAAGGAGTTGGCTCTCCAAGGTAGTCAAAGCCAGTCCAGACAAACTCTCCCATTATGAATGGGTGGTCGTCCTGTGCACGGAATTCTACATCTGGTATAGTTGCCCAGGAAGGTGATGACAGGTCATAACTGTTTACCTGAAGGTTTTTTCTTTTGTAATTGCTTCCAATGTATCTCTCTTCTTCAGCAGGAAAGAAATATTCTCCCCTTGAACTTATACAGGATGCGGTCTCACTCCCATACATCGGTTTTCCTGGAAGTAATTGGTGGTATTTCCCATAGTTTTCTGGCTGGTAGTTCCATCCAGGGATATCTACAATACCTGCAAGTCCATTTTTTATTGCTTCTTCAGGGGTATTGAAAGCAGATGTAGTAGGTCTGGATGGGTCTTCTTCTTTACATATATTATGGAGGAATTTTGTAAGTTTTGGTCCATTTTCAGGGTCTTTTTGTTCGGGTATCTCATTTCCTATACTCCACATAATAACAGAAGGATGGTTCCTGTCTCTTCTTATCATCGCACGCAGGTCTTTTTCAGCCCATCTGTCAAAAAGTGTATTGTATCCATTGGGACATTTAGGTGTCTTCCACTCATCAAATGCCTCATCAATCACAAGGAAACCCATTTCATCTGTCAGTTCAAGGAGTTCAGGAGCAGGTGGGTTATGACTTGTTCTTATAGCATTACATCCCATCTCTTTAAGGAGTGTGAGTTGTCTTTTCAGGGCTGACTTATTTATTGCTGTCCCTATAGGTCCAAGGTCATGGTGCATACAGACACCTTTAAACTTTACAGGTCTTTTATTTAAAAAGAAGCCATTGTTCGGGTCAAAAATAAGGTCTCTTATTCCAAATTTTGTTTCATAAAAGTCCACTGTCTTACCTTCTACTTTTATAGTAGAAGAGACAGTATAAAGATTAGGTGACTTTATATCCCATAGGACAGGTGATTTTATAAATACCTCCTGATGGATTGTATCTTCTTTACTGATATTTCTTCTGTCTATAACAGATACGACTTTTTCCCCTTCTGGTGAGATTATAGTTGTTTCTATTTCAACTTGTTTATCTTCTCCATAATGGTTTTCAATATCAGTTCGGAGATCAATCCTTGCCTCTTTTTCGTTTATAATATGTGTTATTATATATGTTCCCCATTGGGATATATGGATAGGATTTAAGATGACAAGCCGAACATTTCTATATATCCCAGCACCTGGATACCACCTTGAAGAATGCGGTTTATTATCAACTAAAACAACAAGGGTGTTTTCTCCTGCTTTGATAAATTCAGTAATATCAAATGTAAATGAAGAATAACCATAGGGCCATTCACCTACAAAATTTTCATTTACATAGACCCTGCTATGGCTCATTACCCCATCAAATTCAATTTGTACCCTTTTTGTTTTTATATCATCGGGCAGTTTAAACTTAAGGCGGTACCATCCCTTTCCTGGGTGTGGTAGAGCCCCTGTATTTCCTAA
>JAMWCZ010000119.1 GCA_023819225.1 Candidatus Omnitrophota bacterium | reverse complement strand
CAAAGAAGATAGAGTGGGATGAATACAGAAAACGGGTCCATGAATATGAAATAAATACATATCTGCCTGTTTTGTAACCAATACCGCCCCCGCATTGGAATATCTTCTTCATATTTTTAATCTTGGATTAACAATATCTCCATCCAGTATTGCAAGACCTGTCTTTAATCCATAAGATGTTTCTATAGATTTAATTCCTTTATTAGCAAGTTGTAAAATATATTTCTCTGTTATATTACATAAAGCAAAAGTTGAGGTTCTTGGCACAACTCCCGGGATGTTTGGCACACAGTAATGGAGAATCCCTTCATATTTATAAATCGGTTTTTTATGAGTTGTTGGTCTACTTGTTTCAAAAACACCCCCTTCATCTATAGAGACATCAACCATTACTGTCCCCTCTTCCATAATTCCTAAATCTGCTTTTTTTACCAATACAGGAGGTCTTCTTCCAGGAATTAAAACCGCTCCAATAATCAAATCTGCTTTTTTTATAGTGGCTTTTATATTTTTTTCACTTGAATAGAGTATATTAATCCTTGGAAGCATCTTTTTAAGAAACTTCATTTTTACTTCGCTTATTTCAAGGATTGTAACATCTGCTCCAATAGAATCCGCTATTTTACCTGCATTATACCCAACAGTTCCTCCTCCCAAAATGACAACCTTACCACTTTTCACTCCTTCTGCCCCTGAAAGAAGAACCCCTTTCCCCCCATATTCCTTTTCAAGATATTTCATCCCTTGTTGAATACTCAACTTTCCTGCAATCTCACTCATCGGTTTTAAAATCACAAGAACACCTTTTTCCTCAACAAGTTCGTAGGCAATGCAGGTTACTTTTTTACTTATAAGTTTCTCTGTCATCTCTTTATTTGAAGAGAAATGAAAAAATGTAAATAATATCTGCCCTCTTTGAAGTAAATTATATTCAGAAGATAATGGTTCTTTAACCTTAATAATCAATTCTGAATTTTTAAAAATATAAGAATGGTCCTTAACTATTTCAGCACCAACTGCCTCATAGTCCTCATTCTTAATGCCTGCACCAATTCCTGCATTTTTCTCAATAATTACCCTATGTTTTTTATCTACAAGTTTTTTAACTGTGCGAGGCAAAATTCCTACTCTATATTCTTCCTGTTTGATTTCCTTTGGTATACCTATAATCATTTTTGCACTCCTTTTATAATCTCAATTATTGAATCTGCCATATATTTCAAATCCTCTTTTTTAAAATCGTATAATGGTAGATGTGTAAACCTATGTAAAAATACCTCTTCTGCATTAGGGCAGGTCTCTTTTATCCTTTCTGTATCATACCCTAACTGTTTCATAATTGAAAATCTATATAATGGGGCAAAGTGAGGTATCTGAGTTATACCTTTTTGGCCCATTTTTTCTTTAACTACCTGTATATCTCCATTCAATTTATCCGGGTCAACCTGAAATAGATATAAATGATGTGTTGATTTTATTTTTTTATCATCAAGAGGAGGAGTTATAATTCCTTTTACATTTTTAAATCTTTCATTTAAATACTCTGCTGCTTTTCTCCTTTTTTCAATAATTTTATCTACTCTTTTCATCTGAGAAAGAAGGGCAACTGCCTGAATTTCTGTGGCAGAATGATTACCTGGAGCAAAATAATCACCGCGCCATTTTAATGCAGTAACATCATAAAGCCATAAAGGTATTGGATTGGCGATATTAAATCCAACAAATCTTGCCTTAGAAAAATCTTTACCTATTTCTTCATTAGTTACAAGTATCCCCCCCTCACCAAGAGATGTTATATTTTTGACCTCATGAAAACTGAAAGCACCGAAATGGCCAATAGTCCCTATCATTTTCCCATCATAGACAGAACCAAACGCATGGGCAGCATCTTCAAGAACAACAATATCAAATTTCCTGGCAATATCCATTATTGCATCCATATTACATGGATAACCACCGATATGGACAGGAATAATTACTTTTGTCTTTTTGGTAACTTTTCTTGCAACATCTTCAGGGTCCATATTTAATGTTTGTGGGTCAATATCTGCAAGAACTACTTTTGCTCCAATAGAAAGAGGATATGATATAGTAGCAATAAATGTAATTGCAGGTGCAATAACTTCATCCCCTGGTTTTAAACCAGCAAACTTATAGGCAATTTCAAATCCAGCGGTGGCATTCGTTAGAAAAACAGCATATTTACATCTTAAAAATTTCTTCACTTCCTCCTCAAGTTGAGCGACTTTCGTACCAAGAGTTAACTTCCCTGTAAGGTCACCTGTTTCAACTAACTTTTTAACTTCTTTTTCAACTTTTTTCAACTGCATTTTATATCTTTTATCTTTTTCTTTTAAAGGTATGAGGAATTTTAATATCTCCATTATATCCTGAATTTTTACTTTTTCTCCTACTGTGCTCCACGCAATTCTTGCAGGTCCAGTGTCATACCTGAAATCAGATATTCTTTCTTTTTTCATATTTGCCTCCCTTTTTATTTCCATTTTTGTAAATTATATAATAAAAAGAAATAAATGTCAAGTTTTTTTCAGAAAATTCTGGAGGGTAAGGGCGGCACCACCCAGTGCCCCCTGCTCCTTACCCATATCAGAGATTTTAAACTTTATCTTCTCACCTGAGATTATATTCTTTTTTACATTGTTAAATACCCTGTTAATAAATTTATTCCCCATTCTTTTAAAATTCCTGTCAAATACAACTACCTCAGGGTTCAATAACTTAACCACATTTCCAACTGCTATCCCTAAAATATCAGAAACATCATTTAGCACTTCAACAGACAGTGACTCTCCTCTTTCAAAAGCATACACAATATCTTCTATGGAAGTATTACCTTTTAAAAGGTGTTTACTTTTATCTATTACAATTTTTCTAATTCTTTTTTCTATTGAAGGAATACTTGCTATGGCTTCAAGACAGCCTTTATTACCACACCTACACTTCTCTTCTCGCCCCGGGAAGTTAAAGTGTCCCATCTCCCCTGCTATCTCCATATAACCCCCAATAGGTCTTCCATCACTTATAATTCCACAAGCAATACCCTCTCCATATTCTATAAAAACAAGGTCATTAATTCCTCTTCCTTTGCCAAAAAGGTGTTCTGCAAGAACCTTCGCCTGTGGTGTATTGATCAAAAATACCCTGAACCTTAACTCCTGTTCAAGATATTTCCTAACAGGCACATCCTTCCAGGAAGGCATTATGGTAGAAGAG
>JAMWCZ010000027.1:10240-18348 GCA_023819225.1 Candidatus Omnitrophota bacterium | reverse complement strand
TCTGGAGAAAAGAAGTGAATGATTTTTTTGAACTATTACGACTTATGAAGGAACTGGATGCATCAGACCTGCACATAAAATTTGGAAGAAGGCCTATTCTACGTATAAGAAAAGACCTGAAAATTGTTGAGGAATGGGGAAAACCTTTTACTAAAGAAGATATTGATACTATTATGAAAAAAGTAATGCCACAGCGACATATAGAGTTATTTGAAGAAACAAAAGAAGCTGACTTTGCGTTTGATGACCCTGAAGTTGGAAGATACAGGGTTAATGCCTTCAAACAGAGAGGATATACAGGACTTGTTTTCAGAAGAATTAAAGATATTATACCAAACTTTAGTGAAATAAATCTCCCTACGGTGCTGGAAAAAATATCTATGTTTAATGATGGGATTGTTCTTGTTACAGGACCTACTGGTTGTGGAAAATCAACAACACTTGCAGCAATGATAGAAAACATTAACAGACAGAAAGAAAGACATATAATCACTATAGAGGACCCTATAGAATATCTCTACAAAGATAAAAAATGTATTATTGACCAGAGAGAAGTGGGAATAGATACAAACTCTTTTAGTGAAGCACTTAAACATATATTAAGAGAAGACCCTGATATAATTCTGATAGGTGAGCTAAGGGATGTTGATACTTTCCAGGCAGCCATAAATGCCTGTGAAACAGGACATCTTGTATTTACTACTCTCCATACTGTTGACACCCTCTCAACCATTGCAAGAATTTTAGATTTTTTCCCTTCTTCCCAGCAAGAACAGGTAAGAAAAACTATCGGGTACCATCTGAGAGCATCTATATGTCAAAAACTTGTTCCCAGAAAAGATAGCACAGGGATGATACCTGTATGTGAAATAATGGTAGTAACACCTTTAATATCCAAACTTATCCAGGAAAATAAAATGAACAAGATATATTCTGCAATGGCTGCAGATAAAGAGATAGGGATGCAAACATTTAACCAGCATCTTGTAAAACTAATACAGGGTGATGTAATCACCCAAGAAACAGGGTTCGCTATATCTCCTGCACCGCACACACTTGAGATGAATCTTAGGGGAATCTTCCTGGATGAAGAAACTAAAATTATCGGGGAGTGATATTCTACCTGATTTTTCTGTGGCGACAGGAATAACCTTTTTTATCATCACATTCTCACTTATCATATCATTTCTCACAATGAGGTTTTCTCCCCTCCATTCAGATACCCTTCTAATGAGTATATGGGGTATTTTTTCATCTTTTATTCTGACAGTAATTCTGTTGTGGTTCATACTTATAAGATACAGGATTTATGTTGTCCAACTATTGTCCCATCCCTTTAATTATTTCATCAAAGGACTTCACTATTATCTATTTTTTCTACCCATTCTTTTTCTTGTAACAATCCCTTCTTTTTATATATTCAAAAAAATTGGTTTTGTACCCGAACCGCAACAGATTATGTCTCTATACCTTCAAACAAATTCTTTCTATCTTTTATTTATAATATTCTTCTTAAGTTGTATAGTAGCTCCGTTCAGCGAAGAACTTATCTTTAGAGGAATTATATATGCGGGTTTTAAAAAAAGCTTTTCTGTTCCATTATCAATGATTTTAAGTTCATTGATTTTCGCCCTTTTACATAATGAAATATTTGTTCTGGCAGGACTTTTTGCATTTGGGATTTTTCTATCCTACCTTTTTGAAAAATATAAAAATCTGTGGTTATCTATAAGTGTACATTTTTTTAACAATCTTTTTACCACCATTATTGTTTTAATTGTTAAATATTTTTATAATATAGAGCAGTAAGGAGGGAAAAACCGTGAGAATAATGGTAATAGGTAGTGGGGGGAGAGAACATACCCTCTTATGGAAAATTAAGAATGATAATAGTGAAACTAAATTATTTGCTGTCCCGGGTAATGGAGGTACCCATGATATCGCAGAATGTATCCCGGCAAAGACCGTCCAGCCCGAATATATTGCGGATATGGCTATAAAAAATAATATCAGTTTGACCGTCGTTGGCCCAGAGGTCCCTCTGGCAGAAGGTATATCTGATGTATTTCAGCAAAAGGAACTAAAGATATTCGGCCCTATAAGAAAAGCAGCTAAACTGGAAGCATCAAAATCATTTGCTAAGGAATTTATGAAACAAAATAAAATCCCCACAGCTAACTTTGAAATAGCAGACAGTTATGATGGCGGCATTCAAATTCTTGAGAGAAGAGTTTTCCCATGTGTCATAAAATATGATGGTCTTGCTGCAGGTAAGGGAGTTCTGGTAGCAAATGACTTTGATGAGGCAATAGATTTTCTTGAAAAGATTTACAGAGATAAGATATTCGGGGATAAAAATAATAAGATTATTATAGAAGATTGTCTTGAAGGACGGGAAATGTCCTATCTTATATTTACAGATACTGTAGATTTTATACCTATGGTTCCAGCAAAGGACTATAAAAGGGTTTTTGATAATGATGAGGGCCCTAACACAGGAGGTATGGGATGTTACTCTCCTCCTTCTTTGTTTAATCAGGAACTGGAAGAACTAATCCAGAAAAATGTAGTAGTTCCGACTATAAAAGGTCTTCAGAAGGAGAATATTGATTACAGAGGAGTTTTATATTTCGGACTTATGCTTACTCAAAAAGGTCCATATGTACTTGAATATAATGTAAGGTTTGGAGACCCTGAAACACAGGTAATACTGCCACGAATGGAAAGTAATCTCGTAGAAATAATGGAAGCAGTTACAGAACAATCATTGAAACAATGTAGTATCAGATGGAGTAACAAGAAATCTTTGTGCGTAATACTTGCCTCTGCCGGCTATCCGGGCAAATATGAGGTAGGTAAGGAAATAAAAGGACTTGAAAAGATAAAAGATTTAGATGTAATAATTTTTCATGCCGGGACAACAAGAGAAAATGGGAAGACATTGACAGCAGGCGGGAGAGTTCTCGCAGTTACAGCAACTGCTAATACTTTTACAGAAGCAAGAGATAAGGTTTATAAAGCAATTGATATTATTGATTTTGAAGGGAAACACTACAGAAAGGATATAGGACTTGAATAATAAAAGGAGGGGCTATGGAAAAAACAAAAGCAATAGTGGCAGGAGCAGGTGGTATTGCCAATTACCACATCCAGGGTTATATAAAAGCAGGTGTAGAGGTAACAGGAATTGCTGATGTAGATGTAAAAAGGGCAGAGGAAAAAGCAAAATTATATGGAATAAAAAATATATATAATTCTCTTGAAGAAATGCTTGAAAAAGAAAAAAAGGCATCCTGTATCAGTATCTGCCTTCCTAATTATCTACACTGTGAAGCAGTTATTAAAGCACTTAAATCAGGTATAAATGTTTTCTGTGAAAAGCCCCCTGCATTAAATGTACAAGAAACAGAGAGGATGGTTAAAACGGCAAAAGATGTAAAAAAAGTATTAATGTTTGACTTTAACAACAGGGCAAGGCCTGAAGCACAGGCACTTATGAAATATATAAGGAATGGAGATATAGGGAAAATAAATTCAGCACAGGCACTATGGATAAGAAGATGTGGCATCCCTGGATTTGGTGGATGGTTTACCCAGAAAAACCTTTCAGGGGGTGGCCCTGTAATAGACCTTCTACATATGATAGACCTCGCACTTTACTTTATGGAATTTCCTGAACCTGAATGGGTTCTTTCCGGGGTATTCAATGATTTCTCAGGTAACCCAGATTTTAAAGGTCCATGGGGTATCCCTGATGTAAAAGGTGGTAAGATGGATGTTGAGACATCTGCACACAGTTTTATAAGATTTAAAACAGGACAGATTCTTTTTACCAGAAACAGTTGGGCAGAGATGAATAAAAGAGAAGAGGTTTCAGTAACATTCCAGGGAACAAAAGCAGGAGGAATGATAAGACGGCTGTTTAGCAGAGACGGAATAGATGAAAC
Organism: Candidatus Omnitrophota bacterium; assembly: GCA_023819225.1. Lineage (GTDB taxonomy): Bacteria > Ratteibacteria > UBA8468 > B48-G9 > JAFGKM01 > JAAYXZ01. The sequence goes on along the minus strand of JAMWCZ010000027.1, from coordinate 14,401 downwards.
AGCGATTGATGATTGTGAGATTTACACAATGGAGTATGGAAGACCTGTTAACAGGAAGATTATAACTGAACCAGATGAAAAGATGGGTAGAGAAAGAACGGTGATTAACTTTGTAAGGAGCGTAAAAGGAGAAGAAGAACCATATTCAAAACCAGAAGAGGCAGTAATACTTATGAAGATAATAGATGCAATATACACATCAGCAGAGAAGAGAGAACCAACCAGAATATACTAAACCATCATTTGATTATTTCTGTCTAAACTAAAAAGGAATTGAAAAGGTATAGAATAATGAAGAAAAAGGGGATAGTATTTTTATTTGTTTTTTTGTTAACTGGGTGTTCTTCACATTATCTTGAAAAGTCAGCAGACAAAGAGGTCTCTACTATCCTTGAAGAAAAACAGAAGAAAATAAAAAATGATACTCTACCTGAGAATGCTATTACAGATGAGATATCTTCAGAAACAGTTATACTTGACTTAAAAACTGCCACAGTCCTTGCCAAAAATAATAATAGAACATATAAATCAAAACAGGAGGATGTATATCTGAACATCCTGGACCTCACCTACCAGCGGTATCTTTTCAAAACAAGATATGGTTTTGGAGGCGGTGTTTATATGGACAAAGGAGATGATGAGAGTATTTCAGGACAGGCGACCTTCAAACTACTGAGGTGGCTTGCTACAGGTGCACAGATTACATTTGATATAACTAAGAATTTTATCAGTTATCTTACAGGCGATAAAAAAACTGACTTTCAAACAATAGTGTCTCTTGATATACTTCAGCCCTTATTAAAGGGCGCAGGAAGAGAAATCGCACAGGAAGACCTTATTCAAACAGAAAGAGAAGCGGTCTATACAATAAGGGACTTTATAAGATACCAGAAAAGTTTTTCTATTGAGACATCCGAAAAGTTTTTAAACATTATCCTGCTTCAGAAGAGAGTAGAAAATTTCTATAACAACTATCAAAGTATTAAGGCAACCAGAGAAAGAATAGAAATGCTCGCATCAGCAGGTCGTATTCCACCGCTTCAGGTAGACCAGGCAAGACAGAATGAATACACTGCATATCAACGGTGGGTAAATGCAGAAAATTCTTATCTGTCAGCACTTGATAATTTCAAAATATTCCTCGGGCTTTCAACAAAATCCTCCATCTCTATAAAAGACACTTTCATTGAAAACATTATGGAATCAGGAATAGTAGAGCCGGATATTGATATAGATGGCTATATTGGTAATGCAATAAAAAAACGTTTAGACCTCCTTACATCTTATGACAGGGTAGATGACTCAAAGAGAAAAATTAAAGTTGCATTGAACAGATTAAAACCAGAAGTAAATCTTATAGTCCGTATAATAGGAAGCACTGATACCCATTCCTATCCAAGCATTGAATTAAACCAACCTTCCTACAGGACAGGAATTGAGTTTGACCTTCCTTTAGATAAGATACCCAACAGAAATTATTATAAAAAAGCACTTATTGACCTTAACAGAAAACAGAGGGACTTTGAAAATAAAAGAGATACAGTTATATTAGAAGTATACCAACAGTATAGAAACCTCCAGGAGTATTATCAGAGTTATCTTACACAGCAGAATAGTTTATTACTCGCAAAGAGAAGGGTGGAAAGCACAGACCTGCTTCTTCAGGCAGGTAGAACAACTACAAGAGATATATTAGAAGCAGAAGAGGCGTACCTTGCTGCTAAAAATGACCTGGCAACTGCAGTAGTAAATTATCTTCTATCATACTTAAGATTCCTCAACTCTGCGGAGATGCTTGAATTAGATGAAAAAGGAATGTGGGAGGACTTATATGAAAAGATGGCTAAAAACACTGTTGAAAAATAAACTATTTTATCTGGTGCTTGTATTAATTATCTTATTTATTGTGGGGATAAGAATTCAGATACAGAAACAGAAAACAGGAGGACTTGTATTATACAAAGTTCAGAGACAGAACCTTACAATCTCTATTATTGAAGGTGGAAACCTTGTGGCTCTGGAGTCACAGAAGATTGTAAATGAAGTCCCAGGAACAAGAAATATACTTGAGGTAGTGGATGAGGGAACACAGATTACAGAAGAAGATGTAAAAAATGGAAGGGTTCTTATAAAACTTGACTCAAAAGACCTGCTTGATAAGTTAGAACAACTAAAAATCACGGTAGAAAATAGTTTAGCTGCCTATACTCAGGAACAACAACAGATGGAAATTTTAAAGAAAGAAAACGAAAGCAATATAAATCAGGCAGAACTAAATGTCAGATTTGCAGAGATAGACCTGAAAAAGTATTTAGGAGATGCACTTATCCAGCAGATTATAGATAAAAATGAAAAGATAGATACCCCTTCCTTGATTAAGAGTGATAATCTCGGAGGTGATGCACTTAACAGAAAAAGGGCTCTTGAAAATAATATAGACCTTGCGAGAGAAGAAGTAGCCCGAGCAAAGGATACTGTTGAATGGAGTGAAAAACTCGCAGAGAAGGGATATGTTACAAAGAGCGAACTTGAAGCGGACAAACTTGCCTTAAAACAGAAAGAGGTCAAACAGGAACAAGCAGAACTTGAGTATAACCTGTTTCTTAAATATGAATTTCCTAAGGAAGTAGAAAAACTGCTTTCCAATTACAGGGAAGTAAAACTACAACTTGAACGTGTAAAAGCTACTGCAAAGGCAAAGATGATTCAAGCAGAGGCAAATCTGAGAAGCAAAAAGGCATCTTACATGCTTAACAAAAACAATATGGAGGATGTTGAACAACAGATAGAAAAATGTACAATTAGAGCAACAAGGACAGGTTTTGTCACCTATGCCACAAGTGATAGACCCTGGGCAACCTCATCTCCCATACAACCTGGAACATCGGTGAGACAGTATCAGGAACTTCTAAACCTCCCTGATTTTAACAGTATGGGAGTTGAGATAAAGATTCATGAGGCATCTATAAAAAACATAAAAATAGGTATGCCTGCACAAATCAGAATAGATGCATTTCCTGATGTTATACTTACAGGAAAAGTTGTGAAAATATCCGTTATGCCTGATACTACTTTGAAATTTCTTAATCCTGATGTAAATGTATATGTTACACGGATAGCACTGGATAAGAGTATGGATTTTTTGAAACCAGGGATGAGTTCCAAAGCAGAGGTTTTTATAAAGGAGTTAAAAGATGTTCTTACTATACCTGTCAATGCTGTATTTTTTAAATCAGGTAAACCATACTGCACCGTTTTCAAAAAGGGTAATATAACTGATAGAGAAATTGAATTAGGAGAGAGCAGTGAAATAATGGTTGAAGTAAAAAGTGGACTTTCAGAAGGAGAACAGGTAGTTATTAAACCAGGGGCAGGTATAAGTTCTGCGGTTAAAAAGGCAGAGATGGAAGAGAAGGGGATTTTTAAACAGGAAACTCCGGAGTCAAGGCAAAACATCCAACCACAGCAGATAAACCCATCCACATTAGAAAATCCGGCACCTTCTGAAGTACAATCTTTTGGGACACCTGTACCAGAAGGTGGAATATCCACAGGAACAATGAAAGAAAGAAACAGTCAGCGCAGAAGACCATCTGAACAGATGGAGCGTTAGATGGAGAAAAAATATATACTTAAATTAGAAAATATAACCAAGACATATATCCTTGGACATATCAGTATTCCAGTACTAAAGAATATCTCTATTGCTATAGAAGAAGGAATGCATATATCACTTATGGGACCTTCAGGCAGTGGAAAAACTACACTTCTTAATATTCTTGGATGTCTTGATAGACCTACATCAGGGAAATATTATATAGATGGGAAAGAGGTCTCATCCTTAAATGATGATGAACTTTCTGAGATAAGAAGCAAAAAAATTGGCTTTATCTTTCAGTCATATAACCTTATCCCACATCTTACAGTAATAGAAAATATAGGACTCCCACTTTTCTATCAGGGAGTAGATGAAAAAATAATAATCCATAGGGCAATAGAGATGGCAGAGATGGTAGGACTTGGGGATAGAACAAAACATAAACCCGCAGAACTTTCAGGTGGGCAACAACAACGTGTTGCAATAGCCAGGGCATTGATAAACAAACCAGCATTCATCCTTGCTGATGAACCTACAGGAAACCTTGATACAAAAACAGGTAA
>JAMWCZ010000027.1:0-10230 GCA_023819225.1 Candidatus Omnitrophota bacterium | reverse complement strand
TTATGGAACTCCTAAAAAACCTGAATGAGAAACAGGGAACAACACTTTTTATTGTTACCCATGATATTAATGTAGCAAGTTATGGTAAGATGATTATAAGAATACTTGATGGTGAGATTGTAAACGGATGAGAAGATGATAATAAATATATCGCATATAATGAAGGTTGTAAGAGCAGGGTGGAAAAACATATATCTTCATAAATTGCGTTCACTACTTACCGCATTGGGTATTATATTCGGGGTTGCTTCTGTTATTGCTATGCTTGCCATTGGAGAAGGAGCAAGTTATGAGGCACGAGAAAAAATAAAAGAATTAGGTAGCAATAACATCATAGTGAAGGCAATAAAACCGGCGACTACACCAGGGACGCAACAGGTGGTAATGCTTCCGGCCTATGGACTGACACCTGTAGATTTAAGAAGGATAGAGATAATTCCGTCTGTTGAAACAGTTGTGCCAACATGGGAAAATAAAAGAGATGTATGGTATCTTGAAAAAAGTATCTCTGCCAGGATTGTAGGAACATTACCTGAGTACCTTTCCGTGATGAGCATGCAAGTATCAAAAGGAAGATTTTTTAATGAGGTAGATAATGAACTTATAAAGCCATATGTAGTAATAGGTTCCTCAATAAAAAACCAATTGTTTCCTCTTGAAGATGCAGTAGGAAAAAATATAAGAATTGGCTCAAACTATTTTACTATTATTGGAGTTGCAGGAGAAAAATCTATTACTTCAGGAGTGGGATTTGAAGCAGAAGATATAAACTTTGATGTATATATGCCGATTACGACCCAGAGGATTTATTATGGAGAATATACAGTAGGTGAAAGGACCGGTACAGGAATAAGAGCGATTGAAAGAGAATGGGTTAAATATCACCGTCTTATTATAAAAGTAAAAGATATGCAACAGATTATCACCACCGCTGCAATAGTAGAAGATATCCTGAAGTCAAATCATAAGCAACAGGACTATGAAATCCTGGTACCTTTACAATTATTAAAACAGGCAGAACATACAGCAAGAATTTTCAATATAGTTCTCGGTTCTATAGCAGCCATTTCTCTCATCGTCGGTGGTATAGGGATTATGAACATTATGCTTGCTACAGTTACAGAGAGAACCAGAGAGATAGGTATCAGAAGGGCACTTGGTGCAAAAAGAAAAGATATTATAAAACAATTTCTAACAGAAGCAGTTATTTTATCATCTATCGGCGGTTTTATAGGAATACTTTTAGGAATAGGTATACCGAAGGTTGTCACAAAACTTGCCGGGATGACTACAATTTTAACCCCCTGGGCGATACTGCTTGCTTTTACAATCTCTGTTGCTGTGGGAATTACATTCGGAATATATCCTGCACGAAAAGCCGCCTATCTTGACCCCATCCAAGCACTGCGGTATGAATAATAAACAAGACGAAAGTTAAAACTAAAAAGAAAAAAGTGATGGAAACCTATTCAGAGACTTCTCCGAACTGACTTATAAATAGATTATAATAAAATCCTTTTTTGTCCATCAGTTCTTTATGTTTGCCTTTTTCAATTATTTCTCCTTTATTGATCACAAGAATTAAATCGGCATTTTTAATTGTATTTAATCTATGCGCTATTACAAAACTTGTCCTTCCTTTCATCAATGTTAACATACTTCTCTGGATATCCATTTCTGTTTTTGTGTCTATATTGCTTGTTGCTTCATCCAGAACTAAAATTTTTGGGTCAGCCAGTATCGCCCTTGCAATTGCTATAAGCTGTCTTTGCCCCTGACTTAACCCCTGTGCCCCATCTGAAAGAACTGTATTATACTTTTCTGGCAGAGTTAAAATGAATTCATCTGCTTTTATTTTTTTGCATATCTCTTCAACCTCTCTATCAGTTGCATCTAACCTTCCATACCTGATATTTTCTCTTACTGACTCTGAAAAAAGATATGTATCCTGAAGAACTACTCCAAGAATAGACCTTAAACTTTCTTTCTTTATATCTCTAATATCGGTTTCATCAAACAAGATCTCTCCTTTATCAATCTCATATAACCGTGCAAGAAGGTTTACTAAAGTTGTCTTTCCTGCTCCTGTTGGTCCTACAATTGCAATTAACTTGCCAGGAGTGATTTTAAAATTTATATTTTTGAGAACATATTTCTCATTTTCATAGGAAAACCATAGATTTTTAAATTCAAGGGATTTATTTATATCATCAATCTTTTTTAATTCGCCTGTATCTTCTTTTTCTTTTTCTTCTTCCATAATTTCAAAAACCCTTTCCCCACTTGCTATTGCACCCTGAATGATATTAAACTGATTGGCGAGTTCATTAAGAGGTCTGGTAAACTGCCTTACATAGTTGATAAAACTTGCTATGGTCCCGATAGTAATTATATTTCTTATAACGAAAAACCCTCCGATACCGCCAACAATAGCAAAACTTATATTGTTTAGAAAGTTCATAAGTGGAGGGACTATACCCGCAAGTTTCTGTGCTATAATTCCATACTCTCTTAGTTCAGAATTTTTTATTTCAAACTTCTTTATTTCTTTTTCTTCCATACCAAAAAGTTTTATTATCTTCAATCCGCTAATATCTTCTTCCACAAGCCCATTAACCTCACCAAGTTTTGTCTGTTGCAGAGAAAAGTATTTTCTTGTCCTTGCAGATATAACCTTTGTAGTAATAGCCATAAGAGGAATTAACACCATACTGAACAATGTGAGAAATGGGCTTAAAATAGCCATCATTACAACGGTTCCTATAAGCATAATTATTCCTGAAAAGAACTGAACTGTTGCTGTCGCAATACTTGTATTTATCATATCTATATCATTAGTAAGACGGCTCATTATATCCCCGATGGACCTTCTGTCAATAACCTTAAGAGAAAGTTTATGGAGAGAGTTAAATACATCTTCTCTAAGGTCAAAACCCACCCTCTGTGAGATATTTGCCATTGTAACACCCTGAATATATAACAGGATAGAATTAAAGATATATATTGCTAACATAAAATAGAGAAAAGGACCAAATCCAGAGATGGATTTTGGTATTATATAATTATCAATTCCTTTACCTATCAGATATGGACCTAAAATGGAGAGAAGAGAACTTCCAATTACACAGATAAATGCGAGGAAAAGATATAATTTATACTTATTCAAGTATTTGAAAAGTTCTTTCAGTGTTTTTATTGTTTCTTTTGGCTTTTCTGAAATTAAAGGTGTATGCCTCCCAGGTCCATGTGGACCAAAAAATGGCCCGTGCTGAAGCCGTAATCTCTGCTGTTCTTGAAATTTATCCTTTTCAGACATTTATTCTCTCTCCTGTCTGGGACTCATATATTTCTCTATAAACATCGCAGTTCTCAAGGAGTTGCTTATGGTCCCCAATCCCTACTATTTTACCTTTCTCAAGAACTATAATTTTATCTGCTTCTATAACTGTAAATATCCTTGGAGTAACAATAACTTTTGTACAGCAGGTATTTAATCTACCTTTTAAATTTTTTAATATCCGTTTTTCTGTTATAAAATCCACAGAACTTGTGCAATCATCAAGGATAAGTATCTTCGGTTTTCTGACAAGTGCCCTTGCTATGGTTAACCGCTGTTTCTGACCTCCCGAGAGATTTACTCCTTTCTGTCCGATAAATGTTTCAAACCCATATGGAAGTTTCTTTACAAAATCATAAATCTCTGCTATTTTCAGTGCTTCAGATATTTCCACATCTGAAACATTTTCATTCGCCCATCTCATAATCTCTCTGATAGTCCCTGAAAATATTATTGCTTCCTGGGTAACAAACCCTATATTCTCTTTCAGTATATAAGGGTCTATGTCATTTATTTTTCTTCCATCTATCAGGATTTCTCCGGAAACTGGTTGGTATAAACCAGTAATAAGATTTAAAAGAGTGGTCTTCCCAGAACCTGTAATTCCAACAATTCCGAGTGTTTCTCCTGCTTCTATTGAAAATGATATATTCTGAAGAAACTGTGTATCTGATGTGTAACTGAAAAAAACATTTTTAAAATCTACCTTACCTTTTATAGAAACAGATTGATAAAATTTTTCTTTTCTGGAAGGTTCCTTTATTTTTAAAATCTCATCAATCCTTTCTATAGAAGCACCTGCCCTTGATATGAATATAAATAAATTACTTATCATCATAAGGGACATAAGAATTATCATAAGATAGTTGATGAAAGCCATTATTTCCCCTACCATAATCTCTCCGTTTAATGACATCCTGCCACCAAACCATAGAACAGCAATTATACTTAAATTTACAATTATCATAACAATAGGACCTATCTTAACAATAAGTTTAATTGCTTTAAGAGATGCCACCACTAGTTCTGCATTTGCATTTTCAAAACGTTCCTTTTCGTATTGTTCCCTGTTAAAAATTTTAATTACCCTTATACCTGCAAGGTTTTCTCTGATTATAAGATTAATCCTGTCTATTTTGTTCTGCATAACAGTAAATAAAGAAAAACTTTTTCTTGTAATAAAATAGAAGATAAAAAGCAAAAGTGGAATTACAATAAAAATTATAAGAGAAAGTTTAAGGTTTATAGAAAAAGCCATAATAATTCCACCGAGACATAAAAAGGGGGCTCTTACAAGCATCCTTAAAGATATAAGGACAAGTTGTTGCACCTGAGATACATCATTTGTTAATCTCGTTATAAGAGAAGAAGGTGAAAATTTACTGCTATCTTTAAACTGAACACTCTGAATCTTTTTAAAAATGCCTTTCCTTAAATCATGTCCGAAATTCTGACTTGCTATACTTGAAAATATTGTGCATCCAATTCCTCCTATCAATCCAACAACTGCAATTCCAAGCATTAAAAACCCTGTATGGATTATAAATTTTAAATCTCCTTTTATTATTCCATCATCAATAATATGAGCAAGAAGTTTTGGTTGGAAAAGGTCCATTACTACTTCAAGAATCATAAAGAGGGGCGCAAGAATAACTGATTTTTTATATGGTTTCAGATACTCAAAAAAAATACTAAAATTCCATTTCTCAAAATTTTTATTTCTCATTATAGGTATAGAAGTTCAGTATTTGTTACATTATTTGGGATTGGAAAATCACCTGCACACTATTTTCCTTTCTATTACTTCTTTTTTCTTCTATGTGATGACTGTATTTTTTGATGTTTTAAATAGTTTTTAGTGAGTTCTTCCAGCCGTTTAGAAACCAGATAATTAACAGTACCTTCTGGATAATTTCCATCTTTGTCTTTTTCACCTGCAGGAACTCCTGTAAGAATTGCTATTCCTTCATCTATAGTATTTACAGCCCATATATGAAATTTACCTTCCTTAACTGCATCTATAACTTCGTCCTTCAACATAAGATGTTTAATATTTGTGCTTGGAATGATAACACCCTGCTGTCCTGTCAGTCCTTTTACCTTACAAGTATGATAAAACCCTTCTATCTTTTCATTAACACCTCCTATAGGCTGAATCTCACCTTTCTGGTTTACTGACCCTGTTACTGCTATTCCCTGTTTTATGGGAAGTCCTGACAATGCGGAAATCAGTGCATAGAGTTCGGCTGAAGAAGCACTGTCTCCCTCAATTTCTTCATAGAGTTGTTCAAAACACATGGTAGCACTGAAGACAAGAGGTTTGTCAGTACCGTACTTTTCTCCCATATAGCCAGTAAGAATTAAAAATCCTTTATTATGTATTGTTCCTGAAAGTTTTACTTCTCTGTCTATATTTATCATTCCACCTCTTCCTGTATACACTCTTGCTGTTATCTTTGATGGTTTTCCAAATGAATAATCCCCAAGGGTTAACACAGAAAGCCCATTTATTTGTCCAACTACTCCACCTTCAGTATCTACCATAATAGTGCCTTCTTTAATAAGTTCTTCTATTCTCTTCTCTATAAGATTTGACCTAAAAATTTTCTCTTCCAGTGCCTTTTTTACATGTGCTGCTTTTACAACATTAGAATTTTCTGACATGGCCCAGAAGTTTGCTTCTCTTATAATATCGGCTATCTCGCTGAACCTTGTTATTAATTTGTTCTGGTCTTCGGCAAGCCGTGCTCCATACTCAATTATCTCTGCGGCAGATTCTCTGTCAAAAGGTAGCAGTTGCTCTTCTTTACAAATTTTACTTATAAAAGCCACATAATTTGCAATGCCTTCTTTATTTCTGTCCATAATGGTGCTGAAGTCTGCCTTCACCTTGAATAATTTTTTAAATTCCTCATCATAGGCAAAAAGGAGATAATAGAAAAGGGGGTTTCCTATAAGAATAACTTTAATATCAAGAGGGATGGGTTGTGGTCTTAATGTAGGGGTATTGATAAGGCGATATTGCTCATTAAGGTCTTCTATTATAATCTCCTTATTTTTTATAGCCCTTTTAAGTGTTTCCCACGAAAAATAATTTTTAAGAATATCCAGCACCTGAAGTATTAAGTAACCACCATTGGCTTTATGAAGAGCACCTGGCTTTATCATATTAAAATCCGTTACCATTGCTCCATACTGCGGACGGTATTCTATCCTTCCACTGAGATTGTAAGATGTTGGATTTGTTTCTTTAATTACAGGTGCACCTTTAAGACAGGAATTATCTATCAAAACATTTACTTCATATTTATATAAAGAAGATGGTCTGTCTGGAAGTTTTATCCCCGGGAGTATCTCTATTTCCCTTCTCTCCTTGAAACTATCTGCATTTTCTACCATATCTTTCTCTACATCATCAAGGTATTTTAAAATCTCAGGAAAATTTTTATACTTTTCTTTTAACTCTTCTATTCTCGGACTTATAGTGGTCTTTGCTGTCTGTGTCTCAAGATTAGCCAATTTTCTCTGTGCATCCTTCTCCAATTTTCTAATTTCCCGTGAAATTTGATTAAAGTGTTCGTATAATATTTCCTGTTTCTTCTTTATTTCATCTTTCGCAGATTCCGTTAACTTTTCAATATCTTCTTCTTCAAGTGGTTTACCTTCAACAGTGGGGACCATTACTATACCGGCAGGGGCCTTTTTAATCTGAAAGTTTGCTGCTTTTGCAGAATTTTCAAATTCTTCAAGAAATTCGTTCTTTTTATCCTGAAATTCTTTTATTATCTGATTTTTATGCTCTTCATATAACTGACTCTCAAGTTCTTTAGGAAGTTCTATCTGAAGTTCCTTTACAAGTTCTTCCATATCCCTTCTAAAAGAAACTGCCATACCAGCAGGTAATTTTAAAGCCACAGGATTATCAGGATTTGAAAAATTATGTACATAACACCAGTCATCCGGAACTTTCTGCCCTTCTGCTGTTTTCCTTACTGCCTGCTCTACAGAAGTGGTCTTCCCTGTCCCTGAAATTCCTGTAACAAATATATTGTATCCATCACTTCTTATCTTCAAGCCAAACTCAAGGGCCTTTTTTGCCCTCTCCTGTCCTATCAATCCCTCAAGTGGTGCTATATCTTCTGTTGTGTTAAAAGTGAAATCTTCCAGATTACATTCTTTTCTCAATTTCTCAACACGCACCTTAAACTTTTCCATATATCTCCTTTTTTTGAAAAAACCTTACAAATCTGTATAATTATTATAGGAGGTTAAATAAAAAAGTCAATCATTTATCTCTTAATAAAACGATGGCAAAAAAACATAATATACCTGTAGAAACAATAAAAAGGACTATAACATATATTCGCTACCTTGAACGGGAGAAACAGAAAGGTGTGAAAATAATTTCATCAAGGGATATAACTTCCCTGCTTAATATACCACCTGCCCAGTTCAGAAAAGACCTTTCTTTTTTCGGAGAATTCGGTAAAAGGGGAGTAGGTTATAATGTGGACATTCTTATTGAAACTCTCAAACAATTACTTGGACTGGACAGAAAAGTCAAGGCAATAGTAGTAGGGGCGGGAAGATTAGGAACAGCGCTTGTTCAATATCCCGGATTTTTAGAGATAAATGTTGAAATTATAGGAGCTTTTGATAATGACTCAAAAAAGATAGGACAATCAATTAAAGGAATAGATATCTATGATATAAAAAATATAAAAAAATTCATTATTAAAAATAATGTAAAAATTGCTCTTCTCTGCGTGCCCTCAGATTCAGCCCAAATCGTCGCTAATATCCTTATAGAAGCAGGGATAAAAAGTATACTCAACTTTGCTCCTGTGGTACTCATCCTGCCGGAAGGTATTAATATCGCAAATGTGGATATGGCTTCCGAGATAGGCAGTATTATCTACAGAATGAAAGAAACTGTTCAGTAAGATGTGTTTATCTTCTTTGCAGACCTTATTGCATCTTTTACAGAGTAGTTCCATCCCCATAAAAGTCCTATAGCACCTATAATAATAAGGACCATTGGCGTTGCTGGTTTTTTCTCTTTTTGCTCTTCAGAGGAAGTCGCCTCTTTCGTTGCTTCTTCTGTTGTTTCTTCTACAATAACTCCTTCTTCTGTCATCTCAACCGGCTCTGATTTTTCTACAACTGCAACTGGTTTCCCTTTTGTCGGCATACCTTTAACCTGAAAATAGATTCCAGCGCTTAATAATAAAATTCCTAATAGAACCACGCCCATACATAATGATGCCTTCCCAACCTGTCCGTTATATATCTGACCCAATCCAGGACATACACTTGAAAGAACCCCTGCAATACCTGATGATTTCTGTTCAAATTTCATACGTACCTTTGTCCTAATCTCCTCTTCTTCCTCAATCCTTTTTTTCTCTTCTTCGTTAAGTATACCCATAATTTCCCTCCCTTTTCTAAATTGGTTATGAGAGAACAAATAAATTTAATATTCCCACTTTCTGTCCTTTATTTTCTCAAAAATTGTGGGAATTATCTTATAGTTCTTATTAATGGAGAAGAATATCATAAACAAGTCAATGGATTCTCCTTTTTTTAATTTCTTTTTCGGTGGCACACTGTTAAGAAAAATAAAATCTTCACCTCTACCAAGAATAGCAGCAGGCGCTATAAGCCCTCCACCTGTGCCATCTCCTCTGTTAGCAAATATCCAGTTTGCCTGTCCTATCTTTGTCTTTTTAGTTTTTACAAGTTTATGTGTCTCTTCCTTTCCTTTCACAGGTATTGTGTAATACTTAAACGGTTCATATATAGAATCAAGTGCCCAGTTAATAGCGCACTCATTAATACCATTTCCTGTATATACAAACTTAGAAGATATAGCAAGAAATGGATAACCCTTCAGAATCTCTAAAAAAAGTACCAGTTCGTAGTCCTTATATACTGTATTGCTCTTTGCATCTGCAAGTAGATATGTTGCTTTTACAACTTTTCTGTCATCCTGATCAACAATGCATTTTACTTCCTTTGTCTTATTAACTATAAGGTCCCTTTTAGCAGTTATATCCTGTGCAGCAAAATAAAGCATATTGTCACTGCATATAATACTCACTGGTTGAACTAAAAACATACTCCCTTCTGTAACAAAAAACACATCTTCATCCTTTATCTTGTATTCAAATCTTGAAGCGGCGTGATATAGCGAGGAAAGAAACAAAAAAATTATAAACCCAAGAAATGTTATTTTTCTGGCCATTGTTTCGTCTCCTTTTTTTATATATTGTAAATTTTAGATTTATTTCCTGTCAAGTAAATATTTACTAAGCCCCGTTTTATATTTAATTTACAATCTTTTATCCTTTCCTGTCAAATTAACGCACAGATAGGGTAGACAGGTAACACTTTTTCATTTAATTTTTTGTTCAAGAGTCCTCACACCCTAAACTCTCTTTTTGCCCCTCACCCATACCCTCTCCCCTGAGGGGAGAGGGAAAAGGGAAGGGTTTCCTCTTTCTCCCCTCTCCCCTGCCAGAGGGGAGAGGGTATGGGTGAGGGGTTTCCCTCTCCCCAACGGGGAGAGGGTAGGGTGAGGGGAATTGCGGGGAGAGGGGTGCCGAGTAGAGGAGTAAAGAGCCTCTACTGGCACGCCCGCCGAGTTGGTGAGGCGGGTGACCGAAGCCCGTAAGGCAAGAAGGGTGAGGGGAAAATCTATTGGTCTTTGACGGGGTTCAGTAAGAATTTACCCTGTCAAGTTAAATGTAAAACCTCTCTTATTTTCTATTGTTTTTTTTACCCAAAAATTATAAAATCAAAAAAGAAGAGGGAATATGATATCAAAATTCTTGAGATTTAAAGAAATTGGAACAGATGTAAAGACAGAAGTAATAGCAGGTCTTACCACGTTT
>JAMWCZ010000118.1 GCA_023819225.1 Candidatus Omnitrophota bacterium | reverse complement strand
ACTTTCTATCAATGAAAATTTAACAAACATCCTTTTCACATTCCTTCTTACTTTCTTTCTCATCTCTATAACTCTTACCTATGTATCTTAAATTCTGTAGTGATTAAGGTGGAACTGTTTTCTGGATTGATATAAAATGATATAAAATAAAGAAAAATAGGGGGTTACTATGGAAAATGAGATTAAAAGATACAGGGTCCGTCCGAAACGTTATCTTTGTCTTTCTCCTGAAGAAGCCGTAAGCACAGGAATTACTATTGGAGAGGAGACAGTGGAAGAATTGCTTCTTATAAAAGGACTTTTATTCGGAAGTTTGCTTTATGCCTCTATAAGAGAGATTGATGAATATGAACTTATGAAAATTCCTGTTGAGGAAAGAAAAGAACGACTTTTTGACTCAAGAAAAGAGGCAGCAAGGTATATTTCAGAAAACAACACCGATGGCACACTTGTATTATATGGTGTCAAAGAAATAAAGAGTATCTCCAGAGAAAATATAGGAACATTTGAAAGTACGGGGACTTCACAGGTTTTAAATGAATTGAAAAAATTTGAAAAGACAGGATAGTTGATATTGACATATACATTTATGAAATGTAAAATTTTTAATATGCGGGATTAACTCAGGGGTAGAGTACGAGCTTCCCAAGCTCGGAGCGCGGGTTCGAATCCCGTATCCCGCTCTAATAAAAAAAATTGTTATTATCTACCCTGCCTTTTCAATTAATCTTTGCATCTTTTTCCTAGAAGGGAAGTATTTTATTCCGATAGAAAGATTTAATATCACAAAAACAGCCAGCCATGAGATATTTCCACATATAAGAAAGCCAATAAAACCGGTTATAGAAATTATATCCAGAAGCCCCATAATGAAGAGGATATAGATAAGGTATAAAAAGGTTTTATCTTTGATATCTTTTAAAGAGACCCGTTTGTAGAAGAAGTCAGAGATTCCATCACAAAAGAAAAATATGCCGGCACCTATAGCAAAAAGGATATATTGAACAAACCTTACTGCCCCTTCTTCGTAATTTTTAACTAATCCTGTAAATCCATTCCTTGAAAGAACAATACCTATTATCATTAATAATAAAGGAAACATAAAAGAGATAGTTCCTGATATTTTTATGTTTTTCCACAAATGGGTATCTTTATTCATTAGTTCCTTTCTCTCCAAAATATTTCATAGACATCAATTCCATGCGAGCTGCTGAGATGCGGGCTCTCATCAATACTGGAGAATAAATACTTTTTAGGTTTTCAATCTTATGTTTTTGCATAATTTCATATACACATTCATTTGCCCGTTCAAGCGAAAGTAATGCTTCTTCTACATTGAACCGTCCAGGCGAGGTTGGGGCAGGGGGCCATCTGGCATCTGTAACATATGCATTCCCTAAGAAATACAATGCTTTCTGAAAGTCACTTTCATTATAAATATCAGAAACACCTAAATATCTCCCTATATCTTCCAGTCCATCTAAAACAGCATTGCACAATGGGTCAAGAATTCTTGAATATACAGTATTGACCCATGCTATAGTATAGCCACCATGCCAGGCAGCAGAGTTTTCTATATATTCAAATCCTTTTCCATCAACAGGTTGATAAATATAAACAGCATCCTTGGGAGTGATTGGGTTAAATTTTAAATCCTTTGCTATAGAAAGTATTTCTTTGAAGCGGATGATACTTTCGGGAGCAGGTTCAAAAAAACGCGCTAAACCAAACTGTTTCACATAGAAATAGGCAGTTGTGCCTATATACTCAGCATCCTCAGCATAGGGCATAAGAAAACCATTCCCATCTACAATCTTGTTTCTCCATCGAAGAAGGACATCTCTTACTTCATCCAATTGAACTGGTTTTTCTCTATTCTCTTCTGTGGCTCCCATAAGATACCATAGTAGTATATTACACAGCATATCTGAACGAAAAATGATATAAAGTCCATTTTTTAACTTATTTGGTCGGAAAAACCTGTTTAACATATCAGGAATATTTTCAATCTCCTTCTCTATTTTAAAAAGTACACTTTTATTGCTATGGCCGTAGACATCGTATTTAAGTCCAATCTTTTCACGGAGGCCAGGGATATTGGAAAGGAAATAAGAATCAGCATCTGCTATAAGGATTTTAAAGCCCGCTTCTCTATATATCTCGGGGATATACCAGCACCATCCACATTCCGGATTCCAACCAGTAATAGGTCTAAAGCCAGTAAGCCGTTCCCATGTATCTAATCCCTTCTTTAATTGATATAGAGCCAATTCCTTCCTGACATTGGGTATCATTATATGGGTGTGGGGTGAAGCAACCGGTTCTATACGGCCTTCTTTTATTCCCCCAATTAGTTTATCTAATACTTCTGGGGCCTCACGGGCAAGGATTTCTAATGTCTCTCCTGATGCTTCAAATGCAAGTTTGAATTCTAATTTTTCACTTATATCAAATATGGTTTTATATGACTCTCTTGCTACCCATGGTCTTTTACCCGGGGGTAATTGGGAGTATTGTAGATTCCCATGTGGTAAAAAAATTATACCTGGTTTTATCATCTTTCTCCTTTCTATTTTTGTTAATGTATTTTATATATATACACCTACTTTGTCAATTATGCGGGAAACTGTCCAATTCAGAAAAATTATTTTTGAGGTAATGCGATGCAGAATTTGAGATACCTTAGGTAATACCTCCCACATCTTTGAAAAGTTAGAAGATTCTGTGTGGTAGCATTTATCCCCCCTCACCCTTACCCTTCATCCTCACCTTTATCATTCTCCTTCATATAGGGAGGAATTTAAGAATCTTCCCTTTTCCCTCACCTTTTATTCCCTCTCCCCACACTGGCCCCCTCTCTTTTACCCCCTCCCCATTTGAGGGGAGAGGGTAGGGTGAGGGGTCTCCTCTCTGTTCCCTCGCCCCGCGCAGTGGGGAGAGGGTATGGGTGAGGGGTCTCCTCTCTTTCCCCTCGCCCCGCTTGAGCGGGGAGAGGGTATGGGTGAGGGGGAGAGGGTTAGGGTGAGTGAGAAGGCGTGATATTATGAAAAGGCTACCCTCAGGGCTTAGATTGATATAAAATCAATCTATCCCAATATGCAGGTTTGGTACCGACAACCAGACAGATGAGACGGTGTATCATGGGCATTTAAAGAGAGACAGTAATAGATACATAAAGTGGGTATTGATAGAAGCGGTTGACCATATAATAGAAAAAGACCCTGGACTAAGATATAGATATGAAAGGATATTAAGGAAGAAAGTGAAAAATAAAACACGTGTAGCAATAGCCCAGAAACTTTGCGTAAGTATCTACTATATGTTGAAAAATAAACAAGTTTACAGGACAAGGGAAAGGAAATTATTTTTCAGGT
>JAMWCZ010000026.1 GCA_023819225.1 Candidatus Omnitrophota bacterium | reverse complement strand
TCTTGCCCTTATGGGCTTCGGTCCCCCGCTTCACCAACTCGGCGGGCGTGCCGGTAGAGGCTCTTTACTAATCGCATCGGCACCCCTCTACCCGCAATCCCCCTCACCTACACCCTCTCCCCACTGTACGGGGCGAGGGGAAAGAGAGGAAACCCCTCACCTACACCCTCTCCCCGCTGTGCGGAGCGAGGGAAAGAGCCCCTCACCCTACACCCTCTCCCCTCTGGGGAGAGGAGAAAGGTGAGGGGAAAGTTTCAAAAGAATGGCAGGGTCTCTTTCAACCCTAACATTATATTCATATTCTGGACCGCCTGCCCCGATGCGCCCTTTATAAGATTATCAATAACTGATATGACAACAAGGGTCTTGCTGTCCACAAGTTTAATACCTATATCACAGAAGTTAGTATTCACAATATTTTTAACCTCTGGAGACACACCATATTTCATAACCCTTACAAACGGCTCATCCGCATATGTTCTCTCATATATCTCTTGCAACTTCTCCTCTGCTATTTCACTTTGAAGTGTCACATACAGGGTAGAAAGTATCCCCTGATTGTAAGGAACAAGATGTGGAACAAATGTAATGGAGTACTTTCTGTTTCCTGCTTTATTGATTACTTCCTCCATTTCTGGTTGATGTCTGTGTTCTCCTATCTTATACGCCTTTATATTCTCATTACACTCAACAAAAAGCGTGCCAAGAGAAGGAGTTCTACCAGCACCTGTAACACCACTTTTGGAATCAACAAAAATTCTGTCTTCTATCAGGTTGTTTTTAACAAGGGGCAAGAGGGCTAAAATCACCGATGTAGGATAGCATCCTGGATTAGCAACAAAATCAGTATTTTTTATCTTATCTCTGTTTATCTCGGGAAGCCCGTAAATAAAACTGCTATTTAATTGCGGAGATGTGTGTTTTGTATAAAATCTCTCATATATCTTAATGTCATCAAATCTAAAATCAGCACTTAGGTCTATAATTTTCTTCTTCATCTCCACAAGCGGTGGGACAAACTTCATTGAAACATTATGTGGAAGTGCAAGGAATACAACATCACAATTTTTTTCTATGTCTTTCCAGTCAGGAGTATTTTTACACCTTAAACTTATAAGGCACTTCAGTTTAGGTATTATCTCTGTTATTTCAGGTGTACCTTCTTCCGGAGCGACAAAACCAGCGGTTATCTCTACTTCTGAATGCGATACAAGAAGTTCCACAAGTTTCTGGCCTGCATATCCTGAAATTCCAAATATCCCCACCTTTGTCATTTCTTATCTCTTTGTCCACTGGAACTTCTTTCTTGCACCCTTCTGCCCGTACTTTTTCCTTTCTTTCATCCTCGGGTCTCTTGTAAGTAATCCGTATTCTCTTAATTTAGAGATAAAAGAAGGGTCATATTTCGCAATTGCTCTTGCAATACCTAATTTTATAGCATCCATATGACCTGCTATTCCACCCCCTGAAACCTTCGCATACACATCAAACTGCCCGACTGTTTCTGTTACAGCAAGAGGTTTTATAACTTCATCCACCTGATAAGGAAGAGGAAAATATTCTTTAATCTCTTTATCGTTTATAAAAACCTGCCCTTTTCCCTCTTTAATTTTTACAACAGCAGTCGCTGTTTTTCTTCTGCCTATTCCAATAATCATACCTGTCTGTTCAACCATATTTTCTTACCTCCACATTTAAGTTAGATGTAACATTTTAGATTTTATGAGATTTCCGCAAGATTGTCAAATAGGCCTTCCAGATTTTTATAAAGTGCCCCATAAAGGGTATAAAACCTTTCATATATCTCAACATTTCTTTTATCAGGCAGAAAGGCATTTCCTTCTTCCTTTACCAGTTTATTACAGGCGGATTTCACATCACTGTATATACCAACTCCTACCCCTGCAAGTATTGCTGCGCCGAAAGAGGGACCTTCTTCTACCTTTAATCTTACAGTAGTCCCGTTAAATATATCTGCCATCATACTACACCATAAATCACTCTTCGCTCCTCCGCCTGTAAGGCGAAACTTTTTGCATTCAGGAATACCAATCTCTTTCATAATCCTGATACTGTCTTTCAAACCGAAAGATACACCTTCCATTACAGCCCTTATAAAGTGTTCCACCCTGTGTTTAAGTGATATACCAAAAAAGACACCTCTTGCATCAGGATCAGGGTATGGACATCTTTCTCCTGTAAGGTATGGTAAAAATAAAAGTCCTTCACTACCCGCAGGAATACTTTCTGCCATATCTGTCATTACTTTATAGGATGTCTTTTTATCACCAAAAAATGTATCTCTGAGCCACCTGAAAGAACCTCCTGCGGAGAGCATAACACCCATTATATGCCACTTACCTGGAACTGCATGACAGAAAGTATGTAATCTCCCGGCAGGGTCAACAAAAACATCCTCAAGATGTGCAAATACAACGCCACTTGTACCCAAAGAAACAGATACAATCCCTTCTTCAACAATTCCGCTACCTACCCCTCCTGCTGCCTGGTCGCCCGCACCTGCTACAACAGGCGTTCCTTTTACAAGTCCTGTTAGACCTGCTACATCTTCTGTTATATAGCCAGTTACCTCAGGTGATTCAAAACACTCGGGCAGGAAAGAAGAAGGGATATCAAGTGATTTAAGTATCTCTTCTGACCATCTCCTTTCCTTAACATCAAAAAGAGAAGTTCCTGAAGCATCTGCTACATCTGTTGCAAAAACACCTGTAAGACAGAATCTTATGTAATCCTTGGGCAGAAGAATTTTTAAGACATTTTTATAAACATCTGGATAATTTTTTCTTAACCATATAATTTTGGGTGCCTGAAAACCGGTTAAAACAGGATTACAGGTAATTTCAAAAATTCTTTCTTTTCCAACTCTATCTGTTATCTCTTCACATTCCTTCGCTGTTCTCTGGTCACACCACAATATCGCCGGATAAATAACATCACCCTTGTTGTTAAGAAACACACTGCCATGCATCTGTCCGGTAAGACCTATGCCCTTTATATCTGTCCCTTTAATCCCTGTTTCCTCAAGAAGTTCCCTTATCCCTTTTACTGTTGCTTCCCACCAATCAGAAGGATTCTGCTCTGCCCATCCAGGTCTTGGAGTGAACAATGGATATTCTTCGGTTCTACTTCCCTTAACATTACCTTTCTCATCTATAAGAATTATCTTGACACCTGTGGTTCCAACATCAATTCCTGCAAGGTATTCCATTTTACTTTATCATCGCCTCCGGTGGATATATAAAATTCAGATACCTTTCTGCAACCGCTGCTTCTTCTGTATAGTCAGAATGAATGTAGATACGGTGATAGAGTTTCAGTTCATTCCTGTATGGCAGTATATATGTTCCGGAAATACTTTTATCACCTGTAAAATCAGATAGCCCGAAAAAGTTGGCAGTGTAAAGCCCGTAGTTTCTTATGTGCCACCAGGTTGGATATCTTAAATTAGATGGATAATCAAATACAGCAATCCCGCATCTTACTCCCTCAATCTCACCGCAGTAATCACACCACTCCGCTCTTTTTCCCCAGCATTCCGCTTCCCCCTTTGCTCCATAGGAATTTACCATAAAACCATTCCTGTCACCTTGCATTTCAGGGTTAACCCTTATACTTAAAAGCCCTGACTCTTTTGTATCTTTGAATACTGCTTCTTTTTCACTCGCACGAAAGAGAAGATGGTGGTCTACAATCCGTGCTTCCACCGGAAGATTATAAATAACAATAACTCTCTCCTCCTCAAGTATTTTCTCCCCTTTATTACTCACCCAATTACTAAGTGCGTGTATCTTCCCAAAGACAGGCCCTGATGTTACCTCAAAAAACTTCTGATGGACTGTCCTTCCATGGCCGGGTAGTTCAGACCAGTTATCGGTTCCGTTAATATCTCCATGTGCAACCCATATACCACGGTGGTGAGGATGGTCAATTTTCTCGGGATTCCCTTCTTTCGCAGGTGTTCGTAATATAATCTTTCCAGAAGGTCCTAAAACAGGAAAAAGATATGGCCTTACAACTTTATCAGAGTAGTTATAGGAAGTAAATAACTGCTCCTGTATAAATACATCTATCCTGCCTTCATTTTTATCGTCCATCAATTTAACAAAAGAAGGGGAACTGTCTATCTTTTTCACTGAAAATTTAATCTCATCCCCTGATTTTATGGAAGGTGGTATAAAAACTAAATATACCTTGCCATCCTTTTTCTCTGTCTGTCCGTATATCTCTTCTTTCCCATTAAACAGAATAAATACCCCCTCTCCTTTACTCCACTCCATAGATACAGGCGAACCCACAAAATCTCTCTTTGCTTTATTTACCAGAACTATCTCTTCCATTCTTCTCCTCCTTTATTGTTTTCCATCCGATAATGGAATTTTCAATTACCTCTCTAATGTTTTTTACCATTATTATCTCAAGGTCTTCTTTTACCTTTGTAGGTATCTCTTTCAGGTCTTTCTCGTTCTCCTGTGGAATTATAACCTTTTTGATACCTGAACGGTGGGCAGCAAGAATCTTTGATTTCAATCCACCTATCTTCAACACCTTGCCCTGAAGTGTTATCTCTCCTGTCATAGCAATCTCGGCGTTCACCGGCTTACCTGTAAGGCAGGATATGAGAGATGTGGCTATCGTTACACCAGCAGAAGGGCCATCTTTCGGTATCGCACCTTCAGGCACATGGATATGTATGTCTATCTCCTTATAAAAGTCAGGGTCTAACCCAAAATCATTAATATGCGCCCGCACATAACTTAATGCCGCCTGAGCAGATTCTTTCATAACCTCTCCTAAATGCCCTGTAAGTATGAGATTTCCTTTGCCTTTCATTGTTAGTACTTCTGTAAAGAGTATTTCTCCGCCATATTCAGTCCATGCCATACCTGTGGCAACCCCAACCTTATGCTCTTTTTCTCCAGAAGGAGTGGAAAACTTCTCCGGACCAAGATAATTTTCTAAACTCTTAGCAGTAATACGGTAGAACCCTTCTTTATCTGTTTCAACAATTTTCTTTGTCACCTTTCTACATATATTCGCAATCTCCCTTTCTAAATTTCTCACACCTGCTTCTCTTGTATAGTTTCTTATAATTTTAAATAATGCGTCTTCTGAAAATTTTATATTTTTCTCTGTAAGCCCATGCTCTTTTAGTTGCTTGGGAATAAGATGCCTCTGTGCAATTTCTTTTTTCTCCCATATCGTATAGCCCGGTAAAGAGATGATTTCCATTCTATCAAGCAAAGCAGGTGGTATGGTATATTCAGTATTTGCGGTTGTTATAAACAACACATAAGAAAGGTCAAACTCTACTTCAAGATAGTGGTCGGAAAAAGAGTGATTTTGTTCAGGGTCAAGAACCTCAAGCAGGGCACTTGCAGGGTCTCCCCTGAAGTCCTGTCCTAATTTATCAATCTCATCAAGCAAAAACACAGGGTTTTTCACCCCCGCCTTTCTTATTGACTGGATTATCCTACCAGGAAGAGAACCAATATATGTCTTTCTGTGTCCTCTTATCTCTGCTTCGTCCCTCATTCCTCCCAATGAGACCCTTACAAATTTTCTTCCCATCGCCCTGGCAATGGATTTTCCAAGGGATGTTTTTCCTACCCCTGGAGGTCCAACAAAACACAGTATCGGTGATTTCATCCCTTCCGACCTCTTTCTAACCGAAAGATACTCAAGTATTCTTTCTTTTACCTTTTCAAGCCCGTAATGGTCCTCATCCAGCACTTTTGCTGCATGGGCAATATCAAGGTTATCCTCTGTCTTGCTATCCCATGGAAGATTTATCAACCATTCAAGGTATGTCCTTATAACAGTGGCTTCAGGAGAGAGTGGCATTGTTTTTGAAAGCCGTGTTAGTTCCTCCATCGCCTTTGTTTCTGCCACCGGAGACATCTTTGCTTTTTTTATCTTTTCCCTTAACTGTGATATCTCATCACTTTCCCCTTCTTTACCAAGTTCCTTCTGTATCTCTTTTAATTGCTCACTTAAAAAATATTGCCGCTGGTTATCCTCTATCTTTTTTATTACCTGATTCTGTATCTTCTTCTGAATTTCTAAAAGTCCTATCTCCTGGTTAAGTATATCTATCAATAATCGCAACCGCTCACCTGTTTCAATCTTCTCTATAAGTGCACCCTTATCCTTAAGTTTAAGAGGTAGATAACCGGCAATAGCATCACACAGGCGGGCTGGGTTTTCAATAGTGGATATTGTGGTATATAGTTCCCTTGGAACAGAAGTATTGAGATTTAAGTATTTATCAAGCATCTCAAGGGCAAGTCGTGAAAGGGCTTGATTTTCTTTATTTGATGCCTCTGCCTCTTTTTCAACAACATTTTCTATTTTTGCAGCAAATATCTTTTTATCCTTAAAAAAATCCTTTATGACTGCCCTGTCAAGAACCTCCACAAGAATCTTCATCAAACCGCTCTGTTCTCTTACACTCTGGATAACTTTTGTTTTCACTCCTACAGAGTAGACATCCTTAAGTTCCGGGTCTTCTATCTGAGGCTCTTTCTGGAAGACAACAAGAAGTTCCTCTTCACTTGCAAGTGCTTCCTCTACAGTATTTATTGAACGCACCCTGCCGACCAGAAGAGGAACTACCATATTGGGAAATATAATAAGGTCCCTTAATGGTAAAGCAGGAAGTACCTTTTTGCCCAACTTATCACTTTTTTTCAGTATAGCCATCTTTCTTTAGTAAAGAAATTTTTGCTGACTGGACAATTTTATCTCCGAGTCCGTATTTAACACTCTCTTCAGCATCCATAAAATAATCCCGGTCAGTATCTTTCTCAATTTTTTTTATTGAATTCCCTGTATGTAAAGCAAGTATTTCTGTAACAATCTTTTTAAGCCGCAACATCTCCTTGGTCTGAATACTTACATCCTTTGCTGTTCCTTCTACCCCACCCCACGGCTGGTGAATTAATACCCTGCTATGTGGAAGGAGATACCTCTTTCCCTTCGTTCCACCTGCAAGAAGTAAAGCACCCATACTTGCTGCCTGTCCTATACAATAAGTTGCCACATCGCAGGAGACAAACTGCATAGTGTCATATATAGCAAGCCCTGCTGTTATAGAACCACCTGCAGTGTTAAGGTAAAGGTGTATATCTTTCTTGGGGTCTTCATTCTGAAGAAAAAGAAACTCCGCTATCACAACATTTGCTAAACTGTCTGTTATGGGAGAACCAATAAATATAATCCGGTCCTTCAGAAGACGGGAATAGATATCATATGCCCGTTCTCCTCTTTCAGTTGTTTCTATTACATACGGTATCAATTGTCCTTTCATTTTATTATCTCCAGTTTTTTCTCTTCTCCTGGCAATATAACCCTTTCTATAAATTTTGCGTTATCCCTCATAAATCTAAACGCCTTCTGAATTCTTATTTCGTCTTTCAGCGCCTCCATCCTGTCGGCTTTTTCAAGTTTCTGTCTTACCTGTTCAGATGACTCTCCTGCTGACCTGCTTATTTCCTCTATCCTTTCATTTATCTCTTTCTCTTCTGCTTCTATATTTTCCATCTCTGCAACTTTATCAAGTACTAAATATCTCTTTACAGAAAGCACTGCTTCTGGCTTTACTTTTTCAAATATATCCTTTGCAATCTTTTCTATTTCCTCTTTACTCTTTCCTTCCATATTCATCTTACTAAGATGTTCCTCTGTATATCTTAATGCTTCCTCTGTAACCATTTTTTCAGGTACAGGAAAATCTATATCCTTAAATATCTCATCCCATAACTGTTTATTTTCTTTTACCAATGCATCTAACTTTTTCCATTCATCTAATTGCTGCCTTATCTTATCTTTCCATAATCTTCTTTTTTCCGGGTCAATAATTGAGGAAGCAAGGGACGGATTTTTTTCCCACTCTGTAAGAACCTCTTCCACCTCTTTTTCTGCAACCGGCTCAGGAGTTATCCTTTTTACAGTTATACCTTTATACTTTTTAAGTGGGATATCCGGTTTAAGTTCTAAATAAACTTTAAATTTCAGCCCTTCTTCATCAAGAGACACATCAAAAACATCTGGGTCTGTAATAGGCCTTAAGTCATTTTCTTTTATAGTTTCAATGTAAACATCGGGGATTATTCTGTTTAGAAGATTATCATTTATAAGTTTCTCAAACTTCTTTTCTATGATGGATTCAGGTGCTTTTCCCTTTCTGAATCCTTCTATCTCCGCATTTTTCTTTATCTCCTCTATAATATTACGACGTTCCTTCTCTACTTTTGTTTTATCCACCACAAAAGAAAGTTCCCTCCCCAGTGCCGACTTTTCTATTACTTCTACCTTCACATTATCCATATGTTTTTCCTTTATAGTTTAATGTTTCTTGTTTAGAGTTTTAATATAGCGGGGTACGGAAATCGGCACCCTCGCCTCCCCCTACGGAGGTAGCTCACCATCTCGCCACTCTTGCCAAACAATGCTCCTTACTCATCGCATTGGCAAAGCAATTTCTTACTTACCTTCGATTCCCTTTCAAAGATGCATCTCAAAGCGGGGTACGGGAATCGAACCCGTATAACCAGCTTGGAAGGCTGATGTTTTACCATTAAACTAACCCCGCACACCAAAAGCAAACTCAAACTTTAAACTCTAAATACTAACCATTGCTTTTCGTAATCTCCCCCTCACTGTTCCCTCTCCCCTTGGGGGAGAGGGTGTGGGCGAGGGGGGCTCCTCACTGTTCCCTCTCCCTTTGGGGGGAGAGGGTTAGGGTGAGGGGTGTCCCTTTCTACTTTTCAATGAAACTAAGGTGGGCAGGGGAGGATTCGGCGCCTCCGAACAGGTTCTCCGGTCGGCCACCCGCCCATTCGTTGCTCTTACTCATCGCAACTCATAAACGGGCTCCCTTCGAATCCTGGGTGGTCATTGCAAATCCCTACTTCTCCCCTACCCCAACCTATACTTTTCAATGAAACTAAGGTGGGCAGGGGAGGATTCGAACCTCCGAAGGCATAAGCCGCCAGATTTACAGTCTGGTGCGATTGGCCGCTCCGCAACCTGCCCAATATCTAAATATACCCGCTCCGCCGCAACGATTATACCCTCTGAGACCCTTTTAAAAGGTGGGCACCTCCTCTGACGGCTTTGACTTTTCGCTCTCGGGCGAACCTGTCAGCCCCATCAGAACTTGGTTCCCTTGTCTCAAGTGTTGGCTCAAGGGTAATCTATCATCACGCACGGAGCAGGTATATTAATTTTACCTCTTTTATTAAAAAAAGTAAAATATTTTTTATGATAACCATTACAAGCAGTGCAAAAGAAACTGAAAAAATGGGAAGAGAAATAGCAAGGCATTTTAAAAGAGGCGATATTGTAGCATTTACAGGAGAACTTGGTAGTGGTAAGACAACAATGATTAAAGGAATTGTAAAACATCTTACTGGCTGTGAAGCCACAAGTCCTTCTTTTGTTCTGATAAATGAATATCAGGGAAAAATACCTGTTTTCCATTTTGACCTTTACCGATTAAGGTGTAAAATAGAGATAGAAACAATTGGATGGGAAGAATATCTTGATAAAGGAATTGTTCTTATTGAATGGGCAGATAAGATAACTGAGATATTACCAAAAGATACAATCTTTATAAATCTATCCATTATAAATGATAAAAGAAAGATTACGATAAAAGGACTGGAAAGGAGGATAAAAAATGACAAGCAGAGAAAGAGTATTAAAAGCACTTAACCATCAGATTCCTGACAGGGTTCCTATTCAGGACTCTCCATGGAGTGCAACTGTAAGCAGATGGCATAAAGAAGGTCTTCCCGAAGATATGTCTCCTGACAAGTATTTTGGGTATGAGTTCGCTTTTTTTGGGGCTGACCTTTCGCCGAGGTTCCCAGTAAAAACTATTGAGGAGAACGAAGAATATATCATAACAACCACACCAACCGGAGGTAAAAGGAAAAACCATAAGGACTATTCTACAACACCTGAGGTTATTGACTGTCCGATAAAAACGAAAGATGACTGGAAAGAGATAAAGAATCGTCTCAAACCGGACTGGAAAAGGGTTGACTGGGCAACTGGACTTACAAATAACCAAACTGCCTTTGAAGAAGGTAAGTTTATATGCTTTGCTGCTGCCTGCGGGTATGACGCACTACAGTCCTATATGAAATCAGAACAACTTCTCATCACCATAGCAGAAGACCCTGACTGGGTAAAGGATATGGTGATGACACTTGCTGAATTAATTATTGTTACAGCAGAGTTGATGATAATCAATGGCTTTAAGTTTGATGGTGCCTTTCTATACAATGATATGGGCTATAGAAATGGGCTTCTCTTTTCACCTGAAAGTTATAATAAGACCCATTATGAAGCAGACCGCCTTTTATATGGATATTTTCACTCAAAAGGGCTGAAGACACTTCTCCACAGTTGCGGTAATGTAACAGAACTTGTTCCCCTTCTTATAGAAGTTGGGCTGGACTGTCTCCAGCCACTTGAAGTTAAAGCAGGTATGGATGTTATATCACTAAAAGAGAAGTATGGAGACCAACTTGCATTTATGGGCAACATAGATGTCCGTCTTATGGCAGATGATGACCCTTCAAAGATTGAAGAAGAAATTAAAAAGAAGTTTGAGGTGGCAAAAAGAAATGGTGGCTATATCTATCATTCAGACCACTCAATCCCTAAAAATGTAAGTTTTCAGCAGTACTGCAGGGTAATGGAACTTGTAAAAAAGTATGGTGAATATCCGGAATATAAAGAGGAACAACTCCCTTCTATTCCTGAAAAGATTGAAGTACCTCAGGAGACAAAACCAGTTGAGAAACCCAGCAGGAAGTTATTTGGGAAGAAGGGAAAGGAGGCACCTCTGGAAAAACCTGTTGAGACAGTAAAACCAGCACAACCAGAAGAAAAACCACAGAAAAGAGGTATTAAGATATTTGGTAGAAAGAAGGGATGATAAATATGAGAAAGGCAGTAGGTATAGATATAGGAGGGACATATATAAAAGTAGGCCTTACAGATGAAAGTGGGAGAGTATTTAAAAAACAACAATTTCCCACTATGGCTGAAAAAGGAAGTAAAGAAGTTGTCCTAAAACAGATAGAAAAAGGTATTGAATTTGTCCTTGAAGGACTTAAAGAACATCCAGCAGGAATAGGGATTGGAACACCTGGAGTTGTAGATAATGAGGGAACTGTCTTTGAAGCACCAAATATCCCCGGCTGGCATAATCTTCCCTTAAAAAAAATCTTTTCTGAAAAATATAATCTTCCTGTCGTTGTAGAAAATGATGTAAATTCCATTACCTGGGGAGAGTTTCTCTATGGAGCAGGAAAGGGATATAACACAATTATCTGCATCACACTTGGCACAGGTGTTGGAGGTGGAATTGTAAAGGATGGTAAACTACTTCGTGGAAGTAAATACTCTGCATTAGAGATAGGGCATATACCCATTGACTATAAAGGACCTCAATGTAAATGTGGCAATTATGGCTGTATAGAAAGATTTGTTGGCAGGGACTATATAGTTGAAAGGGCTGTAAAAGCAATAAATGAAGGAAAGAATACGCTTATATATGAACTGGTAGAAGGTAAATTAGAAGATATAACCCCGAAGGTAATATCACAGGCATATAAGAAAGGTGATAAGGTTGCTACTGATATCTGGATAGATGTAGGAATATGTTTAGGTGCTTTATTTTCAGGGCTTGTCAATCTTTTAAATCCCGAACTTATCATTATAGGTGGTGGTATCTCCCAGAATGTTGAGATTATGT
Organism: Candidatus Omnitrophota bacterium; assembly: GCA_023819225.1. Lineage (GTDB taxonomy): Bacteria > Ratteibacteria > UBA8468 > B48-G9 > JAFGKM01 > JAAYXZ01. The sequence goes on along the minus strand of JAMWCZ010000026.1, from coordinate 7,072 downwards.
TTGAAACAATTGAAAAGACCATCAAAGAACGAGCAATGAGAGTTTTTGCAGAAAATGTAAAGGTAGTCCCTTCAGGTCTTGGTATTGACGCAGGAATTGTTTCAGCAGGCGCACTCTTATTTCAAAAATACTAATCCTTATGTAAGTTATGAGAAAGAACGTAAATCCTTACTGAACCCCGTCAAAGACCAATAGATTTTCCCCTCACCCGTACCCTCTCCCCCTCACCCTAACCCTCTCCCCGCTCAAGCGGGGCGAGGGGAAAGAGGATATCCCCTCACCCTAACCCTCTCCCCACAAATGGGGCGAGGGGAGAAAGAGGAACCCCTTCCCTTTTCCCTCTCCCCCAAGGGGAGAGGGTATGGGTGAGGGGCAAAAAGAGGGTTTAGGGTGTGAGGACTCTTGAACAAAAAATTAAATGAATGAAAAAGTGTTACCTATCTACCCTATCTGTGCGCTAACTTGACAGGAAAGAATAAAAGATTGTAAATTAAATATAAAACGGGGCTTAGTAAATACCGCTACAAATTTAGATGTTAAAAACAATGAGGATAATCTATTTTGGCAGTGATGCCTTCGGTATACCTTCACTTGAGGAACTGAAAAAGAAACATAATCTTTTATGTGTAATAACCGCTCCTGATAGACCGGCTGGGAGAGGAATGAAACTTTCCTCTACACCTGTAAAGATATGGGCTATACAAAATAATATACCTACCTATCAACCAAAAGATATATCTGACAATGAATTTATAAAAAACATCAAAGAACTCTCCCCTGAATTTATTGTCTTAATCTCTTATGGCAAAATACTCCCTAAAGAAATTATAGAGATACCTTCCCTTGGAGCAGTTAATGTCCATCCTTCACTTTTACCTAAATACAGAGGGGCTGCTCCTATGGAGTGGGCATTAATAAATGGAGAAAAAGAGACAGGTATAACAGTGATAACCATCAAAGATAAAGTGGATACAGGTGAGATTATTAAACAGCAGAAGGTTTTGATTGATGATACAGATGATATATTCTCTCTGAGAAAGCGACTCTCAGAGGTTGCTCCTTTCCTTCTCCTTGAGGGTCTTGAAGATATCAAAAATGGAGTTCAACCACAGATACAGGATGGAACACCAAGTTATGCACGACGGCTCAAGAAAGAAGATGGCCTTATACGATGGAGAAAGAGAGCCACAGATATATATAATCTTATAAGAGGGGTAAAAGAATGGCCTGGTGCTTATACTTATCTCAATGGAAAGTATATAAAAATTTATACTGCATTTCCTATTTTAGACCAGAAAACCGGAAGACCAGGAGAAGTAGTGGGTATTGGCCACTTATGTATATATGTTGCCTGCGGACAAGGCGTTATAAAAATTAAAGAACTACAAATGGAAGGTAAGCGAAGGATGTCTGTATCCGAATTTCTTAATGGTCATCCTTTAAAAACAGGTGATATGTTTTCAGAAACGAGGTAATTATGAAGGAGAAACTCAAACAGTTCTGTAGATTTTTTAAGGCAGATGCACCCTGTATCTACCATAAATTAGATGGTCGTAAATGTTCAGAATGTATGGATTTTAGAGGGATTATCGGTAATATCCTTATTATTAAAAAAGATGCAGCAGGAGATGTTTTAAGAACAACAGCCCTACTTCAACCACTTAAAAGAAAGTTTCCAGAGCATAAAATTATATGGCTGGTGGCAGAAAAAAATAAAGATGTACTTGAAGGCAATCCCTATATTGATGAGATATGGACAGACAAACCAGAAATAATTAATGCAATCTCCTTTTTTCATTTTGATGTTGTGATAAACCTTGACCTTTCTTTAGATAGTTTAATTACCGCTGGAATTGCTAATACCAAACAATTCTATGGATTTAGATATCAAAAAAATAGGAAGATACAATGTTCAAATAAACCAGCGGAAGAATGGTTTTTAATGAGCCATAATGATGATATGAAAAAGAAAAACAGAAAGACATACCAGCAGTTTATTGCTGAAATAACAGAACTTAACAGTTATGGAGAAATTATTGTGCCTCTTAAAGAGTTATCTATTGCAAAAGCAGAAAAGTTCTCTGAGAAACACCATCTTTCAGGGAAAAAGGTTATAGGGATAAACACAGGCAGTGGTTCCAGATGGAGAACAAAAAAATGGCCTGAAGAAAACATTACCCGTATTATTAAAATGCTTACAGACAAAAGATATACTGTTCTGCTTTTTGGCGGAAAAGAAGAAAAGGCGACTATGGAAAATTTAAAAGATGCATCTAACCCTTATCTTATAAACACCGGATATAATAACACTATTCCTAATTTTTTTGCACTTCTTAATCTATGTAATGTAGTAATAAGTGTTGATACCCTTGCTATGCATACAGCAACAGGTCTAAAGAAAAAGGTTATAGCACTTTTCGGTCCTACATCACCATATGAAATAGAAGGTTATGGAAGGATAGAGAAAATTACAACTCCACTGGATTGTTTCTGCTGTTATAAAAGGGAATGTAATATAACACCAAACTGTATGGAAATGATAAATCCTGAAACTGTGGTTTCTGGAATAGAAAAGATACTATGAATAAAAAATCTGTGGTAATAGTAATCCCAACTTATAATGAAAAGGAGAATATTGTTCCTCTGATAGATGAGATATTGAAGATACCATTAGATATAAAGGTCTTGATTATTGATGATAACTCTCCTGATAAAACCGCAGATATTGTAAAGGAGAGATTTACAGATAATCCCAGGGTCTCTGTATATGTAAGGACAGAAAAGAAAGGTAGAGGACTTGCAGAAATTTTTGGTTTCAAAGAAGCATTAAAGTCATCCGCAGAGATTATAGGGGAGATGGATGCTGACTTCTCACACCATCCTTCTTTTATATCCAGAATGATAGAGAAAATTGACCATTGTGATGTTGTAGTAGGGTCAAGGTACATAAAAGAGGGGAAAGATATAGAGAGAGGAATTTTAAGAAAAGTTATAAGCAAGATGAGCCATATTTATATAAGAGCCATCTTAGGGATTAAACTATCAGACCCAACATCGGGTTTTAGATTTTTTAGAAGAGAGGCAATTGAGAAAATTATTGATAAACTTTCAGCAGAAGACCCTTTTATAATAACTGAAGTGCTGTTTTATCTTAAAAAGTGTAATGTAAGGATTTGTGAAGTTCCTATAGTATTTCACCAAAGGAAGGCGGGGAAATCAAAACTAAAACCAGATATACTTTTTAAGTATCTCTTCAAAGTATTACTTTTAAGAATTGGTTATGGATGAAAGAAGATATATCAAGTACACATTTATCCTTATAGTAGTTACAACAATCATAAGGATATATCTTGCATCTATAACTGGGCTTGGTGTAGATGAAGCACACTATGTCCAATATGCACTCAAATCTGCACTTTCTTATTATGACCATCCTCCACTGGTTGGGTATCTCATAAGATTTTTTATAGTCATTATTGGAAAGTCAATTCTTTCTGTGAGGATGCCTGCAATAATTGCAGGTGTGGGAACAACCCTGTTACTTTTCCTTATTGGCAAAAAACTATATGGAGTACAGGCGGGTTTCTGGTCAGTTGTCATCTTCAACTGTATCCCTTTATTTTCAGCGATAGGAGGTATAACAATAGTCCCGGAAACAATACTTTGCCTTTTCTATCTTGCCCTTTTATTTCTTATCTGGCAGATACACCAAACAGAAAATGGACACCTATGGTATTTCACGGGGATTATTACAGGCCTGGCACTTTTAACAAAATATACTGCTTTTTTACTTTACCCTTCTATACTACTCTTTATCTTACTTGTCCCTTCAATGAGAAGATGGTTGAAAAAGAAAGAGATATATATTGGATTTTTAATAAGCATAATAATGTTTGTTCCTGTTGTTATATGGAACTATGAAAACCAATGGGCATCATTTATTTTTCAGTTAGGTCATGGGTTGGGTGAGAAAAAATTATTTAAGCCAGAGATATTTTTGAGAAATATCGGAGCGCAGGCAGGTGTTTTTTCTCCTTTTATATTCCTCTTTCTTTTATATATACTCATCTATACTTTCAAACAATCAGTAAAAAAAGATGAGAGGACAACTCTATTCCTATCGTTTTCTCTCCCTGTCCTTCTTCTGTTTGGATATTCAGGCATTTCAAATGAGGTTTTACCCCACTGGCCTGCTGCAGGATACCTTTTACTTCTACCTGTCTTAGGGAACTTTATCCGCTGCCCTGTGAAAAAGAAGATAAAACATCTTTTTATTTTTTCCTTGATAGTAGGCATCTTATTAACAATCCTGATACCTTTACAGATACACCTTAGAATTTTCCCTCTTTCATCTGAAACCGATATATCTCAGGATATTACTGGCTGGGAACAACTTGCACAGAGAATAAAAGAAATCAAAATAGAAGAAAAGGATAAGGACTTTTTTATATTCACGCATAAGTTTTATATAGCAAGCCAACTTGCTTACTATCTTGAACCAGAAATCCCTGTATATTGTCTGAGTAAGAGAATAGACCAGTATGACTTCTGGCAATATCCTGAAAATCTGAAATTATCACTTTCTAAAAGAAACGGATTGTTTTTCTGCGATGATAATTTTAAAACAGAGCCAGAAAAGTTTTATGTATTCAGAGAGATTGAAGAACCAGAAGTATTACCTATCTATCACAGAAAAAATTATGTAAAAAATTTCTATATATACAGGTGTTACAACTTTGACATAGAAAGAACAGACCCATCTTTTCTTCAATCCCTTAACTTTACACCTAAATGTTTTAGAGAAGAAATCAGGAAATGGAATGAAAGATGTTTTTTCCTTATCAACCGTTATGCCTGTAAGAATAAATTTCTTGATGTATTCTCTTTATTATTAACCTGGTTAGGTTCAAGTTATACACTTATCCCTATTGTTCTGCTTATAGTTTTCTTCAAGAAAAGGAAACAGGCAGGTAAATACCTTGCTATCTTTTTCTTATCCCTTATTATTGGTGGCATTATAGTCCATATACTTAAAGAAACTCTCAATATACCAAGACCACTTGGACATTTTGGTAATGACTATGTAAATGTATTGGGCCCTCCACTGAAAAAGGGGTCATTTCCTTCTGGACACAGCCAAACCGTATTTACAGGTGTCTTACTACTTTCATACTTGATACCGGGATGGAGCGTTCTCTTCTGGTTTATAGGTATTCTTTCAGGTATTTCCAGATGTTTTGCAGGTGCACATTTTCCCCTTGATATAGCAGGTGGGCTCGTTATAGCAGTTATCTCATTTTTCATAGCAAGGGTTCTATTTGAAAAAAGGATAGTTCTAAAAAAATTTTATATTAAAAACAGGCAGGAAATTAAAAAAGCATTATATATCATACTGTTCCTCTCTGCCCTTTTTTTATCTATTCCTTACCATAAAGGTCCTGTATATCCAGATACACAGGAGATTGTAAAAGACATAAAAGTTATAAAATCCTTCGCTGTAAAGGTATTTCCTCCTTTCACTGACTTCCCTTTACACTTTACCAATCTCTCTCATCCGAAAATACAACTTCTTTCTTGGTTTATATGGCTCTCTGGTATATGGACTATCCTTATGATAATCCGGAAAGAGAAAATTCAAAAGATTGTTCGCAGGATATTTTTAGTTTTTCTTTTTCTCTCCCTCCTTGTAATATATGGTATATTTCTACCTGTGCAGAGATATAAACTAGTTCCAAAAAGTTATGATACGGTTTTGATTGACCTACATTCACATACAATATATTCACATGATGGGATTGGAACACCTTCATATAACCTTCAATGGCATAAAAACTACGGGTTCCACTGCTGGGCAGTAACAGACCACAAAAATGTATATGTAGGAGCAATTCTACAGGAAGATATTATCAAGAGAAACAGTTTGCCTGTTGCTGTTATTCCAGCACAGGAGATATATCTCAAGGGAATTTATCTCAATCTTTTAGGGATTGAAAAGGATGTGAATCCGAAGGAGTTTGATGACCTAAAGGAATTAGTAGATACAGTTCACAGTTATGGTGGAGCAGTTATAGTTCCACATATATGGTCAGAAAAAAAGTCAAGGATATCCCTTGAAGAGATAGCAGCTGCAGGCGTTGATGGATTTGAGATAGTTGGGATTTCTTCTGTGCCATTAACCCGTGAAAAACAGAGAAAGATTATTGAATTGTGTAGGAGAAAAAAGAAGGTGATGATAAGTGGAACTAACTGGCATGGCTGGAACAATCTCTGTAATGTATGGACATCTTTTAAAGTGGATAACTGGAACAATCTCGCTCCTGAAGAGAGAAAAGAGATAGTAGTAGAAGCAATAAGGAAAGAAGAGATAGATAGGTTCAGGGTGATTACATACCACTATAACTATGCTCCCAAAAATATAATATTCACACCTTTTACCTGGGTTTATTCATATATATCTTCCCTTGATAAAGTACAGAGGTTCTTCTGGATATTCTGGGTTGTTTTACTTTATCTTGTTTTCACGCTTATAAAAGAAAGAAGGCAGGTAGTTATGGCAATATGGTTTCTCATCAGTACCCTCCTTTTCCTAAAAGCCATTTATCTCTTTGAATTATATCTGCCTATAAAAGAAGCAAATGATATACTTTCGGATGTATGTAAAGGACTTCTCATATTCTCTTTAATTACGTTATTTATGGGTCTTTCAAACACTAAATACAAACACTGAAAAATTTCCGACTTACTACCTCTTTATAGTATAATAAAAAAGATGGGGGGGGGAGGTCTTGCTTTTTACATTGTCCCCTCACCCTACCCTCTCCCCACAGGGGCGAGGGGAAAGAGAGGAACCCCTCACCCATACCCTCTCCCCCAAGGGGAGAGGAAAAAGGTGAGGGGGAAGCGGGGGCGAGGGGAAAGAGAGGAGCCCCTCACCCATACCCTCTCCCCAAAGGGGAGAGGAGAAAGGTGAGGGGGAAGCGGGGGCGAGGGGAAAGAGAGGAGCCCCTCACCCATACCCTCTCCCATCAAGGGCGAGGGGGAAAGAGAGGAACCCCTCCCCATACCCTCTCCC
>JAMWCZ010000117.1 GCA_023819225.1 Candidatus Omnitrophota bacterium | reverse complement strand
ACAGAGGGCGAGATGGTATTGTCAATGCGACGAGTAAGGAGCATTGTTTGGCAAGGGCAGTGAGTCGGTGAACTGCCCCCCGTTGACCGAAGCCCGTAAGGGCAAAAAGGGTGAGGGGAAATTTCTCACCTCTCACGCCTTTCCCTCTTTCCCCTGTCCTGCCCGCCAAATCTTTAGTGGTGGGGCTCACCGCTACACTTTATCTATAAGCACTGAAACAAAACAGGCACACGCATCACCCCTGCCTATATCTCCCATCCCTTCACATCTCTTTGCCTTAAAACCAATCCTTTCAATATCAATATTAAGTATCTCTGAAAGGGCTTTTTTAATTGATTCTGCAAAGGGAAGAAGTTTAGGCGTCTCACATATCACCACAATATCTAAATTTTCTATGTGATACCCTTCCTCCTTTAATATCCCATTAACCTTCTCCACAATATTTCTGCTGTCAATCCCTTCTGTTTTTTCATCTGTGTCAGGAAAGAAATAACCTATATCCGGCTTGCCGAGTGCTCCGAGGATTGAATCTGAAAGTGCGTGTAGAAGAACATCTCCATCACTGTGACCTGAAAGCCCTTTTTCAAAGGGGATATGTAGACCGCCCAGGATAAATCTTCTGCCTTCTACAAACCTGTGTATATCAAAACCGAGACCGGTCCTCATCATCAATAGTTATCCGCAAGGAGTTCATAATATGCCTGCGGATGTTTACAGGCAGGACATTCTTGCGGTGCCTCTGTTCCTTCAAATATATATCCACAATTTCTACAGTGCCACCTTACCGGCCTGTCTTTTTTAAATACCTTTCCTGATGCAATATTATCTATAAGTTTTCTGTATCTTGCCTCATGGAACATCTCTACCTTTGCTATTTCTCTGAATGACCTTGCTATCTCAGTAAAACCTTCTTTCTCTGCTATCTCAGCAAAATCTCTGTAGAGTTTGTCCCACTCAAAGTTTTCCCCTGCTGCTGCTTGTTCAAGGTTTTTCTTTGTATCACTGATAATACCAGCAGGATAGGCAGCAGTAATTTCTACATCCCCTCCTTCAAGATACTTAAAAAATACCTTTGCATGCTCCTTTTCATTATCTGCTGTTTCAAGGAAGATACTGCTTATCTGCTCATACCCTTCCTTCTTTGCAACACTTGCAAAGTATGTATACCTGTTCCTTGCCTGTGATTCTCCTGCAAATGCTTTTAAAAGGTTCTTCTCCGTCTGTGTCCCCTTTATTGACCTTCCCATATCGCCCTCCTCTGTTTTTTTATTATACCATAAATTGCTTTTTCATATCACGGGTGGAAGGAGAAAGAACAGGAACCTTTTCTACACGCCATATTTCTCTATGTTCTATATATTGCCCTGGCTCAACATCTCTCAAGGGGCTTAATGTTTCAAGCTCAAGAAAAGAAGGACTTGTATATACCTCAACACTGCATCCAAAATCCGGATATTCACCCTGCATCTCTTCAAACTCCTTAACAAATAACTGCCCATCCACCCAGTACCCGGTCCAGCAAGGTCTTGCCATCGTCCCTATCTTAAAAGGACCTTTTGCATTGACTTCCTGTTTTACAAACATAAAGTCCTTTTCAAGGATAAGACGGGTATCTGAAATGTCTGTATATGGCCATAAAGAAATCCGCCTATCAGGAAGAAGCCCCTTTTTCTCTGTCTTTACCGGAATAATTGCAAACCCACCTGCCCTCATAACAGAAAGCGCCCAGCAGGCAAGTTTTATATTCCATCTCCCGATGTTTTTTATTCTATGTATTACTAAAAGATTTCTTTTTCCTTTGCTTCTTATCTCAATCTCCTTCTGCACACCATTCTGTATTTCTGGATTGCCATAAATCTTTATATATTCCTTTCTTGCCTCTATCTTTACCGGTTCGTTATCCATTGAATAAGAAAGAGGCATCGCCTCAGGAGAGACCCACAATCTATGTCCACCATATATGTGCCAGAAGCCATCCTTGGTTTCAACCCCTACATCCGGAAGAACTCCAAAAAGGTTTTTATCTGGTGTTTCCTTGAACGCAAGTTTAAGAATTCTTGGTCCTATGTCTTCTGTTATCCCTAAAATTAAATTCCCAAGTGTAAAGTTTCTAATCCTCATCTCTCTCCTCTTATAATTCTTTCTAAAAATTTTAAATTATCTCATCCATAAAGTCAAAATATATAAAATTGACATACGGAAAAATTCAGAGGAAAATATATACACCTTGTATAAGGAGGCCCTATGACAGACCGAGAACGGATGGACAGGATATTGAGTTTTAAGGATGTAGATAAAATCCCGAACTATGAACTTGGTTGCTGGGGACAGACGATAGAAAGGTGGTACAATGAAGGACTACCACGTGATGTTGTTTACTGGAACTGGTTTGAAGGCGAGCCTTTTTTCCATATTTCAAAAAGGGGGTTTGCCTGTATAAATCCACATATGATACCTCCATTTGAGTATGAGGTGCTTGAAGAAACAGAGAGGTATATGGTAGCAAGGAACATTCATGGGGTAGTCACAAAAGCACTGAAAGAAGGAACTGTCAGGGGCTCAAGAATGAGTATGGACCAATATATCTCTTTTCCTGTAACTGACAGAAAAAGTTTCAATGAGATTAAAAAAAGATATAATCCTTTTTCTCCTGTAAGGTATCCATTATGGTGGGACCAGTGGGTGAATATATGGAGAAAACGTGATTATCCACTCTGCCTTCTTTCCAATGCCACTTTTGGACTCTATTCAAGGTTGAGAGAATGGGTGGGCACTGAAAACCTCTCCTACCTCTTTTATGATGACCCGGTGCTTGTTGAGGAGATGATAGAATTCAACACAGAATTCTTACTTAATCTTTTAGAAAAAGCACTGACGGAAGTGCAGTTTGACTATTTTAACTTTTTTGAGGACTTTGCAGGTAAAGGTGGTCCTTTGATATCGCCCCGGATATTTAAGAAGTTTTTCCTCCCATATTATAAAAAGATAATAGAAAGGTTCAAAAAGGCAGGGATAAAACATTTCTGGCTTGATAGTGATGGTGATGTCCGTGTTTTAATACCATTAATTATAGAAGCAGGGATTACCTGTATATGGCCTATGGAACAGGCAGCAGATATGGACCCTGTAAAGTTGCGGAAAGAATATGGCAATTCAATTGCATTCGCAGGTGGCATAGACAAAAGAGAGATAGCAAAAGGAAAAAAAGAAATTGAAAAGGAACTATCGGATAAAATTCTTCCTCTTTTAGATAAGGGCGGATATATTCCCCATCTTGACCATACATTTCCGCCAGAGATATCTTACAACAATTTCCTTTACTATCTGGAAATCAAAGAGAAACTGCTTTCAGGAAAATAAAAAGAGGCCTGGGCCGGATTTGAACCGGCGCATAGCGGTTTTGCAGACCGCTGCCTTTCCGCTTGGCTACCAGGCCATATTAATATTATAAATACTG
>JAMWCZ010000116.1 GCA_023819225.1 Candidatus Omnitrophota bacterium | reverse complement strand
AGAGAACTGGATATATGCGCAAGAATAGGTGGAGATGAATTCGGTATAATCCTTACTAATACAGATATATCAGGCGCTTTAGCACTGGCAGAAAGATTAAGAACATTTATTGAAAAAAAGACATTTGTTTATGAAGTAAACAAGTTCAATACAACAATAAGTATGGGAATAACAGAATATAGAAAAACATTCACCAGTTTTGAAGAGATGTTTAAAATAGCAGACATAGCACTATATGAAGCAAAAGAGAAAGGTAAAAATATGTTAGTTGCAAAATAGTATAGCATTATCCTTCCCTGTCTAAACTTCTGTACTGTATGGCTTCTGCGAGGTGCTGTGGCTGGATGTTTTCAGAACTGTCAAGGTCTGCTATGGTCCGTGCCACCTTCCTTATCCTGTCATAGGCACGGGCTGAAAGGTGCAGACACTCTATCGCTGACTTAATCAACTTTTGACACTCATCACTTAGCATACAGTATTTCTTTAGATGGGATGTTGTCATATGTGCGTTAAAGTATATCGGCTCCTCTTTAAACCTTTTCTCCTGTACCTTTCTTGCCCTCTCAACCCTTTCCCTTATCTTTTCTGATGGCTCTTCCTCGCACTCTTTGAGAATAACTGATGCGGGTAAACTTGATACCTCTATATGTATATCTATCCTGTCAAGAAGCGGCCCTGATATCTTCCTTCTGTATTTTAGTATCTGGGAAAGGGTACAGTTACACTGCCTTACACTATCTCCATACCATCCACAAGGACAGGGGTTCATAGATGCAACCATAAGAAACCTCGCAGGAAACTCCATCCTTCCCTTTGCCCTTGATATACTCACCTTACCATCCTCCAGCGGCTGCCTCAAAACCTCAAGGACATCCCTGTGAAATTCAGGAAGTTCATCAAGAAATAAAACACCATTGTGTGCTAAACTTACCTCCCCTGGTTTGGGAATATTTCCACCACCTATCAAAGCAATATCAGATATCGTATGATGCGGTGACCTGAAAGGTCTCTCTGTAACAATACCTTCTTTTAATATACCTGAAACAGAATGTATCTTTGTTATCTCAAGTGCCTCAGGGAGTGTAAGAGAGGGTAGAATTGATGGAATCCTTGATGCAATCATTGTCTTCCCTGCACCAGGAGAACCAATCATAAGGATATTATGCCCACCAGCAACTGCTACCTCTATTGCCCTTTTTGCATATGCCTGCCCTTTTACATCTTTGAAGTCAAGTGAATATTTTTTCCTGGAATTAAAAAGTGCTTCAACATCACACATAACACAGTTTATCTCTTTCTTCCCTGTAAGGAATGCTACACACTCCCTTAAGTCCTTTACAGGATAAACCTCTATACCTTTAACAATCGCTGCCTCAAGTCCATTATCAAAAGGAAGTATAATCTTCTTTCTGGTAAGTTGGGAAAGTTTTATTGCGATAGGTAGAACCCCTTTTACAGGCCTTAATCTGCCATCCAGTGCAAGTTCCCCTATAAAAGAAAACTCACCTCTCCTGCTAACTGGAACTATCCCTTCAGCAGCAAGAATCCCTACAGCAACAGGCAGGTCAAAGTAAGCCCCCTCTTTCTTAAGGTCTGCTGGCGCAAGGTTTATTACAATTCTTCTGTCAGCAGGAAATTCAAAGCCAGAGTTTTTTATAGCCGGTTTTATCCTGTCCCTGCTCTCTTTAACTGCCTGGTCAGGAAGTCCTACAATAGAAATAGTAGGCATCCCAAAACTTATATCCACCTCTACATCTACAGGCACACCCTCTATACCCCATACAGTAAGTGAACTAACTTTTGCCAGCATATCTATATATTTTTAATACCTGCTCTGTTATGTGAAAAAGATATGTCTTCCCTTTCTTCATCACCTCTTCAATAGACATAGCACAGGGAGAAACGCTTAAGATTATAGCATTTTTAAGGGCCTTATTTCTACATATAGAGATATCCACACTCCCTGCAAGTATAACCACAGGCACATTATACCTTCTACAAATATCTGACACAACCCCTATGGACTTACCGTAAAATGTCTGAATATCCACCCTGCCCTCACCTGTAAGTAGAAGGTCTGCTCCCTTCAACTTCTCTTCAAAAGCCCCCATCTCCAAAATTGTCTTTATACCTGAGATAATCTCTGCCCCAAGAAAAGCAACAAAGCTACCTGCTATACCCCCTGCTGCACCAGAACCTTTAATACCATTAATATCCACACCTGTGATTTTCTTTACTATCTCGTTATAGTTTCTCAATCCTTCATCAAGAACCTTTACATCTTTTTCGGAAGCACCTTTCTGTGGAGCATACACATATGCAGCACCTTCTCTCCCGTAAAGTGGGTTATAGACATCTGAAAGGACTGTAAACTTACATCTACCGAGTTCAGGCATCATCCCTGATATCTCTATCTCTTTTATCTTTATAAGGTCTTCCCCTCTCCCCGGGTAAATAACCTTACCCTTTCTGTCAAAAAATTTAATACCTAAAGCAGTAAGGGCACCTATCCCTCCATCGTTTGTAGCACTTCCACCTGCCCCTATAAAAATTTTGTTGCAGCCAGAAAGAACAGCACTTTTTATAAGTTCTCCCGTACCATATGTAGTTGTTTTTAAAGGATTTCGCTCACTTTCTTTAAGAAGTGTTAACCCTGATGCCTGTGCCATCTCTATGTAAGCGGTGTCCCCTTTCTTCAACCACTTACACCTTCTCTTCCTCCCGACCGGGTCTGAAACATCCTCAAAGAAAAACCTTCCCCCTGTAAGCATCTTTACTACATCTATAGTCCCTTCTCCGCCATCAGCGAGGGGGAATACAACAAGTTCTGCAGAAGGGAATACCTTTTTGGATGCTTTTTTCATCACCTCTGATGCTTCAATATTTGTGATACTTCCTTTATAAGATGCAGGTGCTATAACAATCTTCATCTTGCCTCTCTGTCCTTTATATAATAGAATATCATCATCCAATCTAATATACAAAAAGGAGTCGGGGGTAAAATTACAGCATACCCCTCACCTGTACCCTCTCCCCGTAAACGGGGCGAGGGAAAAGAGGAGGAAAGTGGGGAGAGGAAAAAGGTGAGGGAGAAACAGGGAGAGGTAAAGAAAGGGTGAGGGGAGATAACTTAAGGTGAGGGTGAATATTAACAAGGAATTGGTATGCGGAAAGTAAAACTCCTTAGATATGGATGGAAATTCCAGAAAGGGGACTTCCCTGAAGCAATAAAAAATGCCTTTGATGATTCTAAATGGGAAGATGTACGGGTACCTCATGACTGGGCAATAAAAGGTCCTTTCAGTCCTGACAATGACCCACAGGTTATGAATTATGGAGGTAAAAAATCAGTATGGTTAGGAAATACAGGGGCTCTACCACACCCAGGAAAGGGATGGTACCGCCTTAAGTTTAAACTGCCCGATGATATAAAAACAAAAAGGGTACAAATTGAATTTGATGGGGTAATGAGCCATAGCAGGG
>JAMWCZ010000025.1 GCA_023819225.1 Candidatus Omnitrophota bacterium | reverse complement strand
AGATAAAGTCCTTGAGAGATATACAGAACTTTTTATTAAAAAATACAGGGAAGTAAAAGATAGCGGCGGTATTTATATCGCCTTTATAGGTATTGGAATAAATGGACATATTGCATTCAATGAACCAGGTACTGATATATGGACGGATAAACTTATCATAAAAGTCAGGATAAACGATGTCTCTGTAAGACAGCAGTATGAGGATTACAAAAACCATCCAAATCCAGAAGCAAGATATAAAAGTTTAGATGAAGTCCCCAGAGATGCACTTACAATGACCTGTTCAGCAATACTTATGGCAGATAAGATATTCTGTATGGTGCCTGGGCAACAAAAGGCAGAAGCGGTAAAGGCAGCCATTGAAGGGGAGATAACAGATAAACTACCTGCTTCTATATTGAGATTACATAGAGATGTATCATTATACCTTGATAAAGAATCTTCAAACATGTTATTATCAAATCCTGGCTCTATTTGTAAGTATGTCTGATGAAAAAATCTTGTTGTTTATTAACCTTTTAGTTATTATGTCCCATTAAAAGAGGAGAAAGAAAATGCAGAATTTGAGATACCTTAGGTAATACCTCCCATATCTTTGAAAAGTTAGAAGATTCTGTGCGGTAGCATTTACCCCTCACCCTTACCCTTCATCCTCACCTTTATCATTCTCTTTCATATAGGGAGGGATTTAAGAATCTTCCCTTTTCCCTCACCTTTTATTCCCCCTCCCCACACTGTCCCCCTCTCTTTTTCCCTCTCCCCAATGGGGAGAGGGTATGGGTGAGGGGTATCCTTTCTGCTCCCTCGCCCCGCGTAGTGGGGAGAGGGATAGGGTGAGGGGTCTCCCCTTTCCCCTCGCCCCTGCCAGAGGGGAGAGGGTACGGGTGAGGGGAGAGTTAGGGTATTTTTGAACAAAAAATTAGAGGAGAAGGTGATACCCATGTACCCTATCCGTACGAAGGATTGACTTTCTTTTTTTATTATGTTTTCATATTACTACTATGATAAAGAAATTTACTTTTTTGTGCAAGCCAGAAGTAATCTATGGACAAAACTCTATAACACAACTGCCTGAGGTAGTAAAATCCCTTGGAGGGAAGAAGTTGCTTCTTGTGACTGACAGGAACTTTTCAAAAACAGAGACATTCACTAGAATAAAAAAACTCCTTAAAGAGAAATCTATTGAATATGTTGTTTTTGACAATATATCAGGAGAACCATCCACAGAGACAGGTGATGAGTGTGCGTTGTTTGGTAAAAACCATAACTGTGATATTGTCTGCGGCATAGGTGGAGGAAGCACACTTGATACAGCAAAGGCAGCAGCAGTTCTTATTACTAATGGAGGGAGTGTCCATGATTATCAAGGTCTTGATAAGGTCCCTGGGCCAGGACTTCCCAAAATAATGATACCCACCACAGCAGGTACAGGCAGTGAGGTTACATTTACCGCTGTATTCATAAGAAGGGCTGAAAAGAAAAAGGGAGGTATAAATAGTAAGTATCTTTATCCTGAAGTTGCAATACTTGATCCATTGCTCACACTTACAGTTCCACAGAATATCACTGCTTCAACAGGGCTGGATGCACTCTGCCATGCAATAGAAAGTTTTATATCAAAGAAAGCAAACTTTCTTACCGAGCCGGTCTCACTTTCAGCAATAAAACTTATAATGGAAAACCTGCCTCCTGCTTATAAAAATGGCTCTGACATCAAAAGTAGAGAATCTATGTTATATGGAAGTTTCCTTGCAGGTGTATGCCTTGCCAATGCAGGTGTTACAGCGGTCCATTCAATCTCATATCCGTTAGGTGGTGTATTCGGCATTCCCCATGGAATAGGAAATGGGCTACTTCTTCCATATGTCATTGAGTTTGACATACCTGAAATCGCTCCAAAACTTGCATCTATTTACGACTATATCTACGGACATTCAGAAAAGAAGGATATAGAAAAGGCAGAGGTATTTATATCAGAGATAAAACAGATGCTAAAGAGATTCAAAATACCACGGCTGAAGGAGTTAGGTGTCTCTCATGAGGCATTCCATTCACTTGCAGAAGATGCTATAAAGGTAGCAGTCCCGATAGAAAATAATCCAAAACCCATTACTGTTTTGGATATCATAAAAATTTATCAGGCGGCATTTTAATATGAAAAGGAAACCGATACTTATTTTAATTATATGTGTAATACTGGGTGGTCTTACAATCTATGGCACTTGTGCTATAAAACAAAAGCATAAAAAATGTATACCATTCAGTGAATGGCCACAGATAAAGTTCAAGGATATAAGGGTTCTTATTGCCACAGAGCCAAAGTATGCGCATCAGGGCTTTGCAGGTGCAAAAGAAGCGGATTTTGAAAAGACCCTTATCATCTTTCCCGGAATTACAGGAGGAGCTGCATTTACCAATCAGGACCAGGGCTATGGCCCTGTGATAAAAGATATAAAAATTGTCTATCTTGACGCAAATATGAATGTCCTGAAGGAAGATATATTAGTGAAGGAGACAGGTATCTCCGTTGCCCCTGAAGGAACATACCTTGCTATAGAAGGTCCCCTTTATTAATGCGGTTGTTATTTTTACATCCCCTCCCCCTTACCCTCTCCCAGATGGGGGAGAGGGAAAAGAAGGGTGAGAAAAGAGAATAAAGATGAGGGGGGTTTCTTTATCAGCAAGTTCTTCTTATCTCTTTAGCACTTCAAAAGGTATATCAAGAACTGGTTTTCTCTTGTAGTTCCTATAGTTAAAGTGCCACCACTCTGTCTTTATTGAGATAAAACCATACCTTTCCATTGTCTTTTTCAATATCTCTCTGTGTTTAATTCCATCCTGTGGCAGGTCTTTATAATTTGTGTGTGCTTTTTCAGTAAACTTATCAAAATCTGTAGGCATAGCAACTGGACTGCCATCAAGAGATACAATAGTAAGGTCAACCGCATAACCCCTGTTATGGACAGAACCCTTTTTGGGATTTGCCACATACTTTGAATTAGGAAATACCTTCCACATCTCTCTCTGAACTGAAAGTGGTCTGTATCCATCAAAAATTTTCAGCCGGTAGCCCTGTGTTTTTAAGTCATCCTGAACCTTTTTTAACGCAAGTGCGACTTCTTTTGCCAGAAAGCAGTCAGCAGAAGGATAAAGAACCTTTCCTGTAAAATTATCAGGTGTTGCATACCTTATGTCAAGGATAATATCAGGGATAACTTCCCTCACATCTACCAGTTCCGTACTATGAGTAGAAACAATAAAAGACGCACATAAAACTGTAAGTATAATAATACGGACCCTTGCAATCACTTTTCACCTTTTTTCTGTTTTTCTATTTTACCACATTTTACAATTGTATTGACACATCTTTAGGTTATAGGTATAATAGAATAAGTATTAATAAAAATTATTAAAAGGAGTTTAAAAATGCCCTCAAAAATAATTACACTTCAGATAGATGCAGAGATGAATGAAAAATTGGACAGGATAACAAAAGAACTTGACCTTTCTAAAAGCTGGGTGGTAAAACAGGCAATAAAGCAGTATCTTGAAAGATATGACGAGATACTGTCGGATATAAGGATATCTACCATAGAAGAAGGCAAAACCCATAAGGAACTCCTGAAAGAATATGGTATATGAAATAAAATGGGACAGACGGGCATATAAGGAGCTAAAACGGATAGACAGAAAAATAGCGATAAAAATTCTCAAGAAAATTTCACGCCTTTCTAAAAACCCACAGGATTACGGGACCCCTTTAAAAGGAAAATTTAAAAACAAATATAGAGTGAAGATTGGGGACTACAGAGTAATATACTGGATAGAGAAAGATATTGTCTGGATAATTGCTGTGGGACCCAGAAAAGGGATTTACGAATGAGCACGATATATTCGTCGGATAAAACCTGCCCGCCAAATCTGTAGCGGTGGGTCCTACCGCTACTATTACCGCACGCAGAGGGGTAAGAAGGAATGCAAAAAGCAAGGCATAACCCCCAATATGTCAATTCATAACATAAATTGCATAATTCAAAAAGCCGGCAAATGACACCCAGAGAAGATAGGGAAAAGTAGATATCCCGCAAAAACTGATATCTTTTTGAAGGACAAAAAAGTAATTATTATTGAAACCCACAAAAGAATTATTTCAATGAAAGCCATAAGAGGATTTTTAAGCCCAAAGAAAAATGCGGACCAAAGCATATTAAGAAACAACTGAATAGAAAAGAAAGTCAGGGCAGTATATCTTCTTTTTTTATGCAGTGCATCTTCTGAATTCCAGACAATAAAAAGAGAGATTCCCATAATGACATATAAAAAAGTCCAGACAGGTGCAAATAACCAATCAGGTGGATTGAAGACCGGTTTGTTAAGGGTTTTATACCATGTATTAACAGAGGAAGAAGTAAAAAAAGAACCAACCATACCTGCCATAAGGCAGACAAATATAGATATTACAAATTTCAAAAATCTTATATATTTCATTCTCTTCATTATACCGATAAAAGAGAAAAATGTTCTTTCACAGCACTCCGAATATAGGCCTTCTCAAAGAAGCATAATAGTTTCTATTATACTACCGCCCGCCGATATGTGAATGCAAAAAGCAAGGCATAACCCCCTTTTTCAAAGAAGCGGAGGGTGAGGGACTCGAACCCACCATGTCTCGCTCCGCTCTTTAAGGGGGACTTTGTCCCCCTTAATCTTCCCCCTAATGCGTGGGGAACGCCTCTTTCCCCACACCCCTTTCGGACATGGGGCTTCTTTCAAAGAAGCGGAGGGTGAGGGACTCGAACCCACCATGTCTGTGAGGGACGGCGGATTTCAAATCCGCTGCCTTACCAGTTAGGCTAACCCTCCACAGAAATATAGTATACCCTATTCTTTACATACTAGGCAACATAACGCACGGATAGGGTACATAGGTAAAACTTTCTCATCTAATGTTACCCTCCCATTTTTATCTACGTTCTTTTTAGAGTTTTGTTATACTGTTTTACATCATAATAAAAGTCAATCGTAGTGGTGGCATCCTTATTTACTATTTCTCCTTTTACTTTCTTAAGGTAAAGGGGAATGAAAGAGGGTTATGAATCCCTTTCTAACTCCCCCTAACCCCTCTTATTTTAAGAGAGGAATTCAGTCCAACCACTACATTGGGGATATTTCGTGTGATAAATCACACCGCTACATTCCTGTTTATCCCCCATCTTTACCCTCTCCCCTCAAGGGGAGAGGGGCAGGATAAGGGTGAGACCTTTTCTGTACTTTCCACCCCCACTTATATCCTCCCCCTTATATGGGGAAGAAATTTAAAAAACATCCCTCCTCTTCCACCGCTACAGATTTGGCGGACTGTCGCATTGGAAAGGAAGTTAAAGATATTTCATCTCTATCTCTTACTTGTGTATCTCAAATTCTACACACCTAATGCTACAGGACTCACCTTCAATAGCAAATGCAAAAAAGCAAGACATGGCCCCCAAATTGAAGTTTCAAAATACCTGTTTTATAATATCTCTGTTGTTTATGTAAAACTTTATGGAAAAAAGAATAACAGTAGCAGAAGCAGTGGAGAATGCACTGAAAACAGGAACAGTCATTCCTGCATTCAATATCTTTTATCTGCCAGTAATAGAGCCACTTGTAAGAGCAATAAAAGATACCCATATCTTTGGACTGATAGAAGTGGCACGGATTGAGTGGACAAAGTTTGAAGTAAAAGGGCTGAAAGATGTATATCAAGAGTTTCAACATGTTGCAGGCAAAGAGTCATATGTGGGGCTACACTTAGACCATATACCTGTAATTGATGAGGATGGATACACCGTAAACTATATGGATATAATCAAGGAAGCACTTGAGACAGGATATCACTCTGTTATGGTGGATGGTTCACGACTACCTCTTGCAGAGAATATATCTGCTGTAAGAAATGTCTCTGAACTTGCCCACAGATACAATATCCCTGTGGAAGCAGAACTTGGAGCAGTATTTGGCCATGAAACAGGTCCTTTACCTCCATATGAGAAACTTTTTTCTTCAAGGATGGGCTTCACCAACCCTTATGAAGCAGAAAGGTTTGTTGAAGAGACAGGGGTGGACTGGCTTTCCATAGCAGCAGGTAATATCCACGGAGCGATAACATATGTTCTGGAAGACACAGATAAAGTTGAGGCACGACTGGATATTGAGCATATAAAGAAGATTGGAAGTATTACAAAAAAACCATTGGTACTACACGGAGGCACAGGTATTAAAAAAGAGTATATAAAAGCAGGCATAAAGGCAGGTATCGCAAAGATTAATATAGGGGCTGCTATCCGGAAAGCATATGAAAACGGTATGAAAAAATCATTGAAAGAAGCACAGGAAGAGGTTTACAAAACTGCTGTTTATTTGATTCGTGAAGAACTTGAAATAGAAAATTCTATCACTAAAATTTTAAATTGCTAAGAAAGGAGATTTTATGGAAAACAAGGTATTCTGTTTTGGGATTATCGTTGGGGACTTTCTTGGGAAACCGGTTGAATCTTCTCCTGAAAAAGGGAAATTAGTATTGATAGACAGAGTGGAACTACATATTGGTGGGTGTGCTGCCAATACAGGAATTGTTCTTTCACGGCTTGGAGTTAATGTTGCTATTGGAGGCAAGGTTGGAGATGATAACTTAGGCAGGTTTGTTGTTAATAAACTAAAAGAAGAAAAAAGGATAGACACCTCCAGAATTAAAATAAGTAAGAAGAAGACAACATCAGGAACTATTGTCCTTGTCCACTCTGATGGAGAAAGGTCTTTTATACATTCAATAGGAGCAAACAGCGACTTACATCTTGAGGATATTGACTTTGAGTATATCCAGAGTTTCCCTCTCATTCATATTGCGGGCGCTCTTCTTATGCCTGGGTTTGATGGTAAACCACTGGCTGAAACATTAAAGAAAGCAAAGATGGTAGGGCTTATCACATCCCTTGATACTGCCTGGGATGCAACAGGAAGATGGTTTGAACTTATTGAGGAGGCACTACCCTATACCGACTACTTTCTCCCAAGTATTGAAGAAGCAAAGATGATCACAGGGAAGAATACACCCGAAGATATAGCAAAGTTTCTTATGGATAAAGGGGTAAAAAATGTATGCCTTAAAATGGGAGCAGATGGTTCCTTCATATGCAATGAAAAAGAAAGATATAAGTTTCCTGCTCTGGACTTTGATGTTATGGATACTACTGGCTGTGGAGATGCTTATGTTGCTGGCTTTATTACTGGAATAGTGAAGGGGTTTTCTTTTGAGAAGTGCGGGATGTTAGCAAACCTTGTAGGTGCAAAGGCAGCCACCTCAATAGGTGCTACTGCTGGAATTATATCCTATGAGGATACATTGGACTTCGGCAAACAATTCGGATACAAATTCTAAGTGATTACCTTTATAGAAGGGTCTGCTTTCAGTTTAACTGTGCCATTTCTCACTTCTACCCTGATGTTTCCTGATACTGTCGGAATAAGCAATTTTGCAGAGTTAATCTTATAAGTAGAAGGAAGTTTTTTTATCTCTTTCCAGTTATGCCTGACAGGCATTATTCCCCCTATCAGTTCAATAAAGTGGACTATCGGGTGGGCACTCCAGGCATGACAGAATGAACTCCAGCCAGGTTTCGGAAGCCATATTTCCCAGCAGGTTGTTGCACCACTATCCAGCATCATTCTCCATCTTTTTCTTATAAAATCTATTATCTCTCTTTCATAACCGCCTACTTTCTTTAATGATTCTATAACATAGAAATAGAAGAATGGAGACGCCTCAATAATTTCTTGATGTGTAAGTGGTTTTAACCTCATTGGAGGAAGTAAAATCTCTTCTGTCCATAACCTGTGGTATTTTCTGTTGATATTAAGAAGTATTGCCCAACTATGTGTATGCTGGCTTAATTTTTTTACCGGAATTTTTTTCGCAGTATCATATCCGTCCCAGAAAACCTTTCTGTTTTTGTCCCAGAAAACCTTTTTAATTTTTTTCTCTAAGTCATCTGCCATTTTGATATATTGCTTCTCTTTCTCATATTTTTTAAGAATCCTTGAAATACCTGCAACTGTTCTTAAAGTGGAAAGATACATCAGGTTAAAAAGACACGAAAAACCATCTTTATACAGAGGAGCCCAATCAAGAAACACCCAGTACTCAGGCATATTCCCTAAAAGATAATTTCCATTTATATAAGCATCAAAAAAACCTATTGCTTTTTCTATTCTGTTATACTGCTCCTTCATTAGCGATATATCTCCTGTATATCTGTAATAGTCCAGATGCGTATGAATCCATGTCATTGTAAAATCCGGAAGGATACATCCCACTGCTATTGTAGGGAAGTGCCCGTAGGTAAGGCCGTTTGAAATCTGTGACTGCCCTGCCTGTTTTACTCCCCTTCTGAAAAGCCGCATATCCCCGAAAGCATAGTATGTGTTTGCTGCCTGAATTCTTGCATCACCCCACCACTGCGCCTGTTCCCTCCACGGACAGTCCACATATGAATCTAAACTACAGCATATCTGCGTTCTTATACACATATCCCATATCCTGTTCAATCCTTCATCTGATGTCTCAAAAACAGTTCTGTTTTTAAAAGGATACGCTGTCTCTCTGATGTATAGTCGTTTAATCTTTAACGGCTTCCTCACATTTCTCAAGGTCATAGCAAGATACCTAAAGCCGTGGATAGAAAATGTTTCAAATTTCTGATTCCCTTTCCTCATAATATATCTGTCTGAAACAGCGACCTTACTGCCAATTTCAGGGTCGTTTATATAGAGATGGCCTTTATCATCAAGTAATTCTGCTGTGGTAAGATCTATCACCTCTCCACCACTACCCTCGGTCTCTATTCCTAAGAATCCTACTATCTCTATTCCAGCGTCAACTATAAAGGTAATATGCTTATCTAAAGGAAAGGGCATAATTGTTGTAGATGTCTCATCTGGTTTTAACATATTCTCTAGACCTTTTATATAAGATTTATCTTTATGTTCTGTTTTTTTTTCTTTTAAATAAACAGATGTAAGATTCCTTGTGTATTGCCAGTCATTGCTATTTTTACCATAGAAACATTGAATAACCTGTCTAAATCCTGCCTCTTCCTCCTTTAACATAGGAATTCCTCTCTCTTCAAAACTCCTCCATGGTGCACAACCTGCTTTCCTCCAATTAGGTTTACTCCACCCGTTTTTGCCAGATTCTATTATACCCTCGGGCAACATCCACTCAATCTCGGGTTCTCTCGCATCATAATTCTCTTGATATCCCATTTGAACCGTCCTTCTTATCATATCCTGTTTATGTCCGGGACACTTCTTAACAAGCCATCCGTTTTCCCTGGATGTTCCTATATCTATACTACCTATTCTTCCTTCTACAATAAGCCCTGCTGCACCACCGTATATTGACTGAAACGTCCCGTGCCCGTACTGATGGACAACAACAGCAATCACATTTTTCCCTCTCCGTAGATATTTTGAGATATCAACAGTATCAACAGGATAACTTTCAGGATAACCCCGGGCAGGTCCATAACAGATATATTCACCATTAACATAGAGTTTATACCTTGAGTCAGCAGTAATGTTTATCTCTACAATACCTTCAGGAGATTTCATAAGGGCAAAATCCTTTCTTGCCAGCATATAAACATTCACATCATCATAACCACAATTCTCATACCATATCCACCCTTCTTTCTCAAACATCTTTCGCCCCTTTCTATCAATCTTTTTTATTTACATTATCCTGAAAATTATATAATTTTTACAGGGTTATGTTAAGAAATAAATTTTCTGGTATAATAAAGGAGTAAAATCTCAGGTTTAATAATGAGAGGATATGGGTATGCAAGAGATAGAAAGGCAGATAGAGATAATAAAGAAAAATACGGTAGAGATTATTGAGGAACAGGAACTGAAAGAAAAATTAAAACGCTCCATTGATAAGAATATACCGTTGAGGATAAAATATGGGATAGACCCCACTGCTCCTGAGATACATTTAGGACATACTGTTCCGATTAAAAAACTTAAGGACTTTCAGGATTTAGGGCATAAGGTATTATTTTTAATAGGCGACTTCACAGCACGGATAGGAGACCCCACAGGAAGAAAAGAGACACGGCCAGTCATATCAGAAGAAGAGATAAGACATAATCTTTCAAGGTATAAGGAGCAGGTAGGAAAAATTTTAGACCTATCAAAGACAGAGTTTGTATATAACTCCCACTGGTTGGCAAAACTTACACTTGAAGAGATTGTTAAACTTGCATCTATCTTCACTATAGCACAAATACTTGAAAGAGAGGACTTTTTTAATAGGTATAAGTCAAACAAACCTATATTTTTCCATGAGTTTTTGTATCCACTGCTTCAGGGTTATGACTCATGCGCACTAAAGGCAGATGTTGAAATTGGAGCAACTGAACAGAAGTTTAACCTTCTTGCAGGTAGAACCATACAGGAGGCATTTGGACAGGAAAAGCAGTTGGTTATTACAATGCCTATACTCCGCGGGACAGATGGGAAACTGAAGATGAGCAAGACATACGGCAACCATATCCCTGTGGATGCAACACCTGATGATATGTTCGGGAAGATAATGTCTATACCTGATGATCTGATGGAAGAATACTTTTCCCTCCTTACATCTCTTGATAAGACATTTTTTAAAAAAATGATAAAGGACAATCCCAGAGAGGCAAAGGGGCTGCTGGCAAAAGAGATAGTAAAAGAGTTTTTTGATGAAAAGAAGGCAGAAGAAGCAGAAAGGAAGTTTGATAAGGTCTTTAAAGAAAAACAGATACCGGATGAAATCCCTGAATTTGCTGTAGAAAAAGGGGAGGTATCTGTAGTGGATATACTTTTCAATTCAGGGATTTTACCTTCAAAGATGGAGGCAAGAAGGATGATTATACAAAAAGCAGTGAAGATTGATAACAATGTAATAGAAGACCCATATATAAAAATTAAAGTAAGGGACGGACAGGTGTTAAAGGTAGGCAAAAGGAAATTCATACGTCTTAGGGTAAAATAGGGCGGTTTTTTCATCATCACCATATCCTCTTTTAAGGGGAAGAAATATACCCCCCCTCTCCCCAGAGGGGAGACAACCCCTCACCCTATCCCTCTCCCCAAAACCCTCTCCCCAAAGGGGCGAGGGGAGAAAGAGGAGACCCCTCACCCTACCCTCTCCCCAGAGAGGCGAGGGGAGAAAGAGGGAGACCCCTCACCCTAACCCTCTCCCCAGCGGGGAGAGGAGAGAAGGTGAGGGGACAGAGATGAGAAGAATGTAATACGAAACAAAATTAAGGAAAGGAGTGAAAAATGGAAGAAGTCAGAAAAATTTTATCTATTTATGGAAAGAAGATTGTAGAGAAAGGGCTCGTTGCAGGACCAGGGGGTAATATAAGCGCAAGGGAAGGTAATTATGTATTCCTCTCTCCCAGTGGTTTCTTCCTTGATGAGATAGAAGAGAATGAATGGGTAAAGATGGACATTTTAACAGGTAAAGTCATTGGGAATTTAAGGCCCACCTGTGAGATATCAATGCACTTAGGAATATATCTTGAAAGAGAGGATGTAAAAGCAGTGATACACACACATCCCCCTATCACCACAGGGCTTATCTCTGCAGGTGTAAAGTTTAAGCCGGTATTTCCTGACTATGTTGCCCTGTTAGGAAGAAGCGTCCCTGTTATTGAATATGTTGTTCCAGGTGGAGAGGCGATAAGGAAGGCAGTTGTAAGTAAAATAAAGGAATATAATGTTGTTCTTCTTAAAAATCATGGTGCTGTATGTGTTGGCTCAACATTGAAAGAGGCATTTGCAAGGAGTTGGCTTGTTGAAGATACAGCAAAGACCATACTCGCAGGTAAAATTGCCGGCTCTCTTAGATATCTCAACCTTAAAGAGATTGAAGGGATTGAAAACTTAGAAGCAGAGGACTATAGGAAGGCACTGTTAAAGAAAGATAAAAGATGAAGGATATCTGGAAGATAAAAGATAAAAGATTAGAGATAAAGCGGTTCCTCATAATGGGGATATTAAATACATCTCCTGACTCTTTTTATAGTGGCTCAAGTTATCCTGACCTAAAACAGGCATTAAATAGAGCAGTAGAAATGGTAAAGGAAGGAGCGGACATTATAGATGTAGGTGGACAATCAACAAGACCGGGAAGTAAAAGTATATCAGTAGAAGAGGAGATAGAAAGGGTAATACCTGTTATAAAAGAACTTTCAAAAGGGTTAGATATCCCTATATCCTGTGATACATACAAGGCAGTTGTAGCAGAAAAGGCAATTGAGGCAGGTGCTTCTATTATAAACGATATATCTGCATTCTCAATGGATGTTGGTCTGCTTGATGTAATAAAAAGTTTTGACTGTGGTTATGTGCTTATGCATATGAAAGGGACACCTGAAGATATGCAGGTCAATCCGTTTTATGAAGATGTTGTATCTGAGGTCTTTAATTTCCTGTATGACAAACTTTCCTTTATAGAAAAACAGGGGATTGAAATTGAAAGGGTTGTTGTTGACCCTGGTATTGGATTTGGAAAACGGTTTGAGGATAACCTTGCACTTTTGAAAAATATAGAAAAATTTAGTGAAATAGGCAGACCTGTGCTTTTAGGGACATCAAGGAAGTCATTTATCGGCAAGATATTAAACAATATATCCCCTGAACACCGGCTTGAGGGCTCTATTGCATCAGCAGTAATTGGGTATATCAAAGGTGTAAAGATATTCAGGGTTCATGATGTAAAAGAGACGAGACGCACCCTTGAAATCGCCTCCGCTATATTATCCTCTTAATTATACCACCCCCGCAGTGGTATTAGAAATTAGAAAAAGAGAAATAATTCCTGTTGAATTCAAAGAACTAATCTAATATAATATCTCGTAAATGCTTATTGAAATCTGTTGAGTAAGTATAGGGGGAACCCCTCACCCTTACCCTCTCCCAAAGAGGGAGTGGGAAAAGATGAGGACAAGAGGGGAGAGGGGGAAAAAGTGAGGGAGATGGAAGAAACGAGAAGGAAAAAGACAAAAGAAGAAAATTACGGTAAGGACGAAAAGGAAATAATATGAGAATCCTGTGTTTAGATGTGGGGGGGAAAAGAGTTGGAGTAGCGGTAAGTGATGAGACAAAGACACTTGCCAGGGGACTTGGACAGATTAATCGGGGAGATAAGGAGATAGCGAAGATAAAGGAAATTATAGAAAGATATGAGGTGGAAACTATTGTATATGGGCTTCCTCTACGGATGGATGGTTCCATAAGTTCGCAGACAGAGAAGACAATTGCATTTATAGAAGAACTTAAAAAAGAGATTACAGTGCCTTTTATACCTTTTGATGAGCGACTAAGCAGTCAGCAGGCAGAAACAATCTTGCTTCAGGCGGACTTAAGCAGGAGAAAAAGGAAAAAGTATATAGATAAACTTTCAGCACAGATAATACTTCAGAACTACCTTGATTCTTTGAAAGAAGATACAATAGAAATGTAGCGGTGTGATTTATCACACAGATGTAGCGTTGTGACCTATTGAACGATTCGTGGCATACAGGACACCGCTACAAAATATTGTGTTTAATCTATTATTTATTCCTCTATAGATAAACTATTACTTCTCAACTATGCAAAAAGCAAGACCTGACCCCCTTTACATAAAATTATTTTAAACTTACCTCAAGTGGAGTTTTTATTAACTTGCTTACTTTAAGAACAGAAAAACCTATAATATTTCCTTCTTTGTCTATTTTTTCCATTACTGCATCGTTTTCTGTTTCTTTAAAATAACCCTCTTTTTTCTCAAATAAAACTTCAAGGTAATCTGCTTCTTTATCATACCAGACCTTTATTTCTTTTCCCATAAAATCCTCCCTTCCTTAATTGTATCTGTAAAATATGCTGTAATCAGAAATGGGCATTTAATCACTTTTACTACCACACATAAATACTTTTCACCAACTGGTGTAAATTTATAATACCTATAAAATAATTCAACTTCAATATCAGTTTTTGATTGGATAATAATTTCTGGGGCAGATAGTGTCTCTTGTATTTTCCCAATTTGCTCAACCATTTCTGGATGGTCTTCTTCAATATGTTTTTCTCTTTCATCTGTCAATCTAATTTCTCTACCAAAGAGGTCTCTAATTTTTTTCACTTTTTTCCTTATTTTTCTCTATTATAATTGCACAATTTTTGGCATATTATTTTTTCTCTTCAAGGGAGGCAGAGGCAACACTTTTTGCTACCTTTTTTGCTACATTTTTATCAAGTGCAGAAGGAATGATGTAGTCAGGAGATAATTTATTTTCCGGGATATAATTAGCGATAGCATAACTCGCAGCAAGTTTCATCTTTTCTGTAATTTTTTTTGCCCTCATATCAAATACACCCCTGAATATACCGGGAAATGCAAGAAGATTGTTTATCTGGTTTCCCATATCACTTCTTCCTGTCCCTACAATAAACGCACCTGCCTTTTTTGCCTTTTCAGGCATAATCTCAGGAACAGGGTTAGACATAGCAAATACAATCGCACCTCTGTTCATTACTCTTATCATTTCTTCACTGACAGTATCCGGACCTGATACACCTATAAAGACATCTGCTTCCTCCATCGCATCAGCAAGTGTTCCTTTCTTTGATGGCAAAAGATATTTTATTATATCTTGCTTTGCAAAATTCATATTTTCTTTTCTATCTTTACAGATAATACCACTTCTATCACATAGAAGCATTCTTCTTACCCCTGCATAGTGAAGAAATTTCACTATTGCTATTCCAGCAGCACCTGCTCCGTTTATAACAATTTTAATATCTTCTATTTTTTTATTCACAAGTTTAAGTGCATTTATAAGTGCAGCAAGAACGACAACAGCAGTGCCATGCTGGTCATCATGGAATACAGGGATAGGAAGTGTTTTTATAAGGTGGCTCTCTATCTCAAAACACCTTGGGGCAGATATATCCTCAAGGTTAATACCCCCAAAAGATGGTGATATTAGAGTTACTGCCTTTATTATCTCTTCTGTATCCTGACTGTCTATACATATAGGGATAGCATCAACATCCCCAAACTCTTTAAAAAGGACTGCCTTGCCTTCCATCACAGGAAGTGCTGCCTCTGCCCCTATATTGCCAAGGCCCAAGACAGCACTGCCATCTGTAACAACAGCAACAGTATTCCATTTTGAGGTATATTCATAGACAAGTGATTTATCTTTTTTTATCTTCATACACGGCTCTGCAACACCCGGCGTGTAAGCAAGGGAAAGATCTCTTTTATTCTTTAGCGGAACTTTTGATTTTATCTCTATCTTTCCTCTTGCCTCTTTATGAAGTCGTAATGATTCGGTATATATATCCGCCATTTTTTACCTAAATATTGTTGTATGCAGGATAAATGCTGCAAAAACAATAGCAACTATGGACATAAGTTTTATCAGGATATTCAGTGAAGGACCTGCTGTATCCTTGAATGGGTCCCCTACTGTGTCCCCTGTAACAGATGCTTTATGCGCATCCGTGCCTTTACCTCCAAAGTTTCCCTTCTCTATGTATTTTTTAGCATTATCCCAGGAAGCCCCTGCATTTGCCATCATAACCGCAAGGACAAAACCGCCTGCCATTGCTCCTATCAAAAGCCCCATAAGTGCCTCCATCCCAAGAAGAAGTCCGACCGCTATCGGGAGGATTACGGTAATAATGGCTGGCCTGACCATCTCTTTTTGTGCTGACTTTGTGCATATATCCACAGCCCTTGCATAGTCAGGTTTTGCCTTACCTTCCATCAACCCTGCTATCTCTCTGAACTGTCTCCTTACCTCTTCTACTATATCCTGAGCAGTTCTACCAACCGCACGTAGCGCCATAGATGAGAAAAACATAGGATACATTACACCAATGAAAATACCAGCAATCAGGCGGATATTCATTACAGTAAGGTCTATATTACCACCTAACATAACAATCTGTTCCTTAAAGGCAGCGATAAGCGCAAGGGTTGTAAGTGCTGCTGAACCAATAGCAAAGCCCTTACCTGTTGCAGCAGTCGTATTTCCAAGCGCATCAAGGGCATCAGTCCTCTGCCTTACAAAAGGTGGTTGGTGAGACATTTCTGCATTACCACCTGCATTGTCAGCCACAGGTCCGTAAGAGTCAGTAGCAAGTGTTATACCCAGTGTGCTTAAAAGTCCTACACCTGCAAGCCCTATACCATAAAGACCTAATGAAGGACTATAAAGCCCTCCAGCAAACATATATGCCCCTATTGTTGCAAGAACAATTACTACAATAGGCAGTAATGTAGAGTTCATACCCGTTGCTATACCTTCTATTATTACTGTGGCATGTCCAGTAAGTGCTGACTTTGCTACATTCTTTGTGGGGACATAACTATCTGATGTGTAGTACTCAGTAAAAAATCCAATAAGAAGTCCTGCGATAACACCACATATAACAGAACCATAGACCCTTCTGTATTCAGGACCAAGTATCATAGTGATTGCAAAATAAGAAGCAATTATTACAAGCGCTGCTGCAATATAGATCCCTTTCCTGAGTGCCATAAGCAGGTTTGCCTGTGTTGCCTCTTCTTTAACACTCACAAAAAAAGAGCCAATGATGGAAGCAAATATACCGAGTGCGGCTATAACAAGTGGGAGAGATATACCTTTATATCCTAATCCAGCAGAAACTGAAAGTGCCATAGTGGCAACTATTGAGCCCACATATGACTCATAAAGGTCTGCTCCCATTCCTGCAATATCTCCTACATTATCTCCTACATTATCTGCAATAACAGCGGGATTTCTTGGGTCATCTTCAGGAATACCTACTTCAACCTTACCTATCAAGTCAGCACCGACATCAGCACCTTTTGTGTATATACCACCTCCTACCCTTGCGAAAAGTGCCTGGGCACTTGCACCCATACCAAAACATACTATTGTGGATGCAATATAGTTAAGGTCTGAATTGAAATACCTGACAATAGAATACCCCACACTAATAAAAAATAGTACAAGACCCACAACAATCAATCCCATAACAAGGCCTGAAGAAAATGCTAATCTCAGTGCTTCATTAAGGGAGTTTTTTGATGCATAGGTTGTTCTGGCTGAAGAGTTTGTTGCTATAGTCATCCCTATATATCCACTTAAAGCGGAGAAAAAACCACCTGCAAGAAAAGCGAAAGGAACAAATATACTTGTATAACCCAGACCTGTAAGTATAAGCAAGATAACAAAAACAATCCCGAAAAAAGTACTTACCCCTTTGTACTGTCTTATAAGATATGCCCTTGCTCCTATCCTTACTGCCTGGGCTATCTCTACCATATCAGGTGTTCCTTCTGACTTTTTCATAATTCTTTTAACAAGAATACCTGTAAAAACAATCGCCACAAGTGAACTAACAATCGCAAATAACTGCATCCCTATTCCTTCCATCTTTTTATCCTCCTTTCTTCTCACGCATTGTAGAGACACATTGCTTTTTCAATTCCACTTTTAATAATCTCTTCTATTGCTCCTATTGCTTTTTCAAGTGATTGTTCAACCAGTGGTCTTTCCTCTGACAGAAAAGGAGACAAAACAAAATTAACATATGGTATATTTAAATTCTCCCTTCCTATGCCTATCCTTATACGTATAAAGTCCTTACTTCCTAATTCATTTACCACTGAAAGAACACCCTTATGACCACCGGGCCCCTTTCCTGTTATAATCTTTATCTTTCCTAATGGTATATCAAGCTCATCGTGTATTACTATGTAATCCTTAATTTCTCCATTAAATCTTTCAAAGGCATTTTTCACTGCTATACCACTTTCATTCATAAATGTCTTTGGCTTTATAAGAACCACAGGGCTTCCTGCTATTTCTATTTCCCATCCCCTGTAATATTTTGTCTTCAAGATATTAGCAGGCGGATATTTCTTTCTCACAAGGTCAATAACTCTAAATCCAATATTGTGCCTTGTATTACTATACCCAATCTTATTATTACCAAGTCCAACTATTATCTTCACTCTTTTTCTGCTTTTTCTCTTGCCTCTCTTTCTCTTCTTCTTTCTTCTGCTTCCTTTTCACTGATAACCTCTGGTTCTGCAGGTGTCTCGGCTACAGGAACTTCAGCCCCTTCTTCTGTAACCTCAACCTTCTCTGCCTTAGGTGCAATTATAGTAACTACTACCCTTTCAGGGTCATCAACAACAGCAACTCCTTCAGGCAATACTATATCCTTAACTAAAATAGCATGTCCTATATCAAGATGGGATACATCAACCTCTATCATTGAAGGAATCCTGTCAGGTAATGCCTGAACCTGAAGTTCTCTTAATTCCTGTTCAAGTATTCCTCCCTTTTCTATACCGGGCGCTTCTCCTGTAAGATGAACAGCAACTTCCATTCTTACAGCATGGTCCATCTGAATTCTATAGAAGTCAAGGTGTAGAATATCACCACGGATAGGATGTGTATGTATATCTTTCAAAATGGTCTTCACCGTGTCTTTTTTCTTCCCTTTTTTAATAACAACTTCTGCTATTACATTATGTGATTCTAATTTCCTTATAATATCCTGTGCACTTTTTTTCTCAACCTTAAGTAGAGATGGTTCATAACCGGGCCCATAGAGAACTGCTGGGATAAAACCAGATGCCCTCAGTTTTCTTGCAACCCCTTTACCCTTTCCTTCCCTTTCTTCTGCATTAAACTGTATATTGCCCATAAAAAACCCTCCCTCTTTTTCACTTTAATTTTTAAGCTTATAATTTTATCATATAAAAACAAAATATCAAATATAGGTATGCAGAATTTGAGATATATAGATAATACCTCCCACATTAATCCTTAAAAAGTTATAAGATTCTGTGCGGTGGCATTTATCCCCCTTATATCCTCATCCTCTCCCCTCACCCTTTTATTCCCTCATATCCCCTATATTTTTACTTTTCCCTCTCCTCACACTGGCCCCCTCTCCTTTTCCCTCTCCCCCGCGGGGAGAGGGATAGGGTGAGGGGTCTCCCTCGCCTCGCGTAGTAGGGAGAGGGTATGGGTGAGGAGAGAAGATATTGGTGAGGGGCTTGCCTTTTATTCCCTCGCCCCGCGTAGTGAGAAGAGAGTTAGGGTGTTATTTATATACCCTATCTACCTGTTGCTTCATTAAT
>JAMWCZ010000115.1 GCA_023819225.1 Candidatus Omnitrophota bacterium | reverse complement strand
CCTATGATGGGTATCCAGATACATACAACTGATATACCTGTAATTAAAGGAACTTCAGGGATACTTGTTCTTCCTCAAGAGTTTCTTCCAGAAAACATTCAGCCGTGCATAAGGTGTGGCAAGTGTATTGAGGTATGCCCTATGCGACTTGTCCCGGCTGAATTGGGTAAATATGCAGAAAATCAAAAGTGGGACAGATGTAATGAATTCAATGTATCTGACTGTATTGAATGTGGGTGCTGCAGTTATATATGCCCGGCAAAAAGGCCTCTTGTAGACCTTTTTAAGTGGGCAAAGGCAGAGATAAGAAAGGCAGGAGCAAAATGACAGAGATAAGTTGCTCACCACATATACATAGCAATGAGACAACCACAAAGATTATGTGGAGTGTGATAATTGCTTTATTACCTGCAACATTGGCAAGTATATACTTCTTTGGTCTTGATGCTCTCAAGGTTATCATAGTATGTATAATTTCCTGTTATATAGGTGAGGTTATCAGTCATTTTGTCTTCAGCAGAAGATTTAGGTCTTTTGATGGAAGTGAAGTTGTTACAGGTATACTTCTATCTTTTGTGCTTCCTCCGTCTATCCCTTTATGGATGGCAGGTATAGGTGGTTTCCTTGCGATATTCCTTGTCAAAGAACTATTCGGTGGTATTGGATTTAACATATTCAACCCTGCACTTGCTGCAAGGGCAATCCTTACTGTTTCATTTCCATTAGAGATGACCCAATTCAACGCACCTTTATCATACAGGGTAGATGCTATAACAACAGCCACACCATTAGGAATTCTTAAAGAAGGGGTTGGTGGACAACTACCTTCACTATGGCAGATGTTTATTGGAAACAGGGCTGGATGCATTGGAGAGACAAGTATTATTCTGCTTCTCATAGGCGCTATATTCCTTCTTTGTAGAAAAATTATAACCTGGCATATTCCTATATCTTATATACTCACCGTCGCCCTTCTTACAGGTATTGCAGGGCAGAATCCACTTTTTCATATACTTGCAGGTGGCTTAATCCTTGGGGCATTCTTTATGGCTACTGACTATGTCACATCTCCTATAACACCTAAAGGTAAAATAATATTTGGTATCGGCTGTGGTATAATTACCTCACTGATACGGTTCAAAGGAAGTTATCCTGAGGGTGTGGCATATTCTATAATATTTATGAATATGTTTGTCCCACTGATTGATAGATATACAATACCTAAAAAATTTGGAGTAATTAAAAAATGAAAAAGAAAGATATAATGGTTGGACTGTTGATGATAATTATAATAACCTCCCTTTCCGGTTATCTCCTTGCACAGGTGTATAAGGTAACCAAACCAAAGATTGACGAACAGAAAAAGGATGAAGAACAAAAACTCTATAGAGAAATATTTCCTGAAGGTGTAGAGTTTACAGAAGAGAAGGAATATATTGCTGTCTATGATGGTGAGAAAAAACTTCTTGGCAGGATATATCATATAGTTCAGCCGGGCTATGGTGGTCCAATAGTCATAAAGGCAGGTTTTGATACAGAAGGTAAAGTAAAGGGTATAAGAATCCTTGAACAGTCAGAGACACCAGGACTTGGCGCTAAGATAACAGAAAAATCATTCCTTAATCAGTTTGCAGGGAAGTCAGGGAAAGAGTTATATCTTAAAAAATATAATAAAGAAGGAACAATAGATGCTATAACAGGAGCAACAATTTCATCAAAAGCGGTCTCTGATGGAATTATAAAGATACAGGAAAAGCTCAAGGCAGAGGGAAATACCAATGAAACTGATTGAACCCAAAAACTTTTTTGCAGGCATCTGGAAAGAAAACCCTATATTCTTCCTTATGCTTGGACTGTGTCCACTTCTTGCTGTCTCATCATCTCTAAAAGATGCACTTGGTATGGGGATTGCTTTTATCTTTGTCCTTACAGGAGCAAACATCACTGTATCCCTTATAAGAAGATTTGTCCCCTCTCATATAAGGATACCTGTATTCATTGTTGTAATAGCAACTTTTGTCACGATTGCTGACTATTCACTTGCTGCATATCTACCAAAACTTCACAGAAATTTAGGTGTATATCTTCCGCTTATGGTTGTCAACTGTATTATACTTGGTAGGGCTGAAGCATTCGCATCCAAGAACAATATATTTAATTCTGCATTAGATGGACTTGGTATGGGATTGGGATTTACACTTGCGATTGTTATTATTGCAATACTCAGAGAACTACCCGGGCAGGGAACAATTTTTGGTATAAGAATCTTTGGAGAAAACTACAAACCATTCCTTATAATGATTATGCCACCGGGTGCATTCTTTGTGATTGGATTTCTGATAGCACTTAAAAACAGTATAGGAGGAAGAAAAAGATGCTAAATGAAGTAAATCCTGGACTTATCTTCCTTTCTGCCTTTATTATAAACAATATATTATTGATAAGATTTTTAGGACTCTGCTCTTTCATTGGAATCTCAACCAACCTGAAGTCATCTGCGGGAATGGGTATAGCAGTGGTATTTGTAACGGTTATGGCCTGTAGTATCAGTTGGGCTGTATATCGGTATTTGCTCATCCCTTTCCATTTAGAATATTTAAGAACTGCTGCATTCATCCTTACCATCGCATCATTTGTTCAGTTTGAGGAGATAATAATAAGGAAAAAGGTCCCTGCCCTCTACAAGGCATTTGGGATATATCTTCCTCTTATTACAACAAACTGTGCCATACTTGCCTCTGCATTTTTAGGGATTGACTATAGATTCTCATTCTTTCAGAACCTTGTATTTGCATTCGGTATATCTTCTGGCTACTGTTTTGTAATAATCCTTTTTGCCTCCATAAGAGAACGGATAGACACATCTCCTGTTCCAGCAAGTTTCAGGGGTATTCCCATCGCTTTTATCCTTGCAGGTCTTATGAGTTTAGCATTCCTTGGCTTCAAAGGCCTCTTCAAATTATAATATCCTTCCTCTATAGGAGCGAAATTCACTTGCTACATACCCCTTTTATCTTATATAATTTTATGGTATGAAAGATTGCCATTAACTTCACCTCTTAAAATAAGAGGGGTTTGGGGGTTAGAAATGTCTTATAACTCTCCCCTCACCCGTACCCTCTCCCCGCTGCGCGAGGCGAGGGGATAAAAAGGATACCCCTCACCCTACCCTCTCCCCGATGGGGAGAGGGAATAAAAAGGGTGAGGGGGAGAGGGATAAAAAGGGTAAGGGGGAGAGGAAAAAGGAAAGGAGAAAGGATAAAAGTGAGAGGTATTCCTCTGTATCTCAAATTCTGCGGTTCCATTAGGTATAAGAGCGAGCAGAAGAATATAAAAAGATTCCGAAGATACAGAGAAATTTCATCCTCACTTGCAATGTAGAGGAATAACATCAAATATTACCTATGTGCCCTATCTGTACGCTGATTTGACATAGAGGCGGTTTTTGGTATAGAATGATACCAAATATGGAAACTATTAAAAAAGATACTGCGATAAA
>JAMWCZ010000024.1 GCA_023819225.1 Candidatus Omnitrophota bacterium | reverse complement strand
ATAGATTTTAATGTTGTAATTTTTAAGGAACGATTTAAGTAAGGGGATATCTATATCAGGGAAAGGAAAAAAAATTGTTCTTCTTGTTTTTCTAAATGTAGGGGCATAGAGAATTTTTTTGTTAGTTCTATTGGTTGAAGAGATAATGCTAAACAGGAAGTCATGTCTTGGTAATCCAGTGATTTTAATTTTTTGGGTATCTATTCCAGTACACAAATGTATCTTTTCTTTATCTTTTTCTGAATTTGCTATTATAAAAGTATAGGTAGAAAAATTTTCAGATAAGTGTTTTTTCTCTTTAAAAGACCTTTTAGGGTTTACAAGGGCCTTATTTTTAAAATTTACAGCATGCCAAAGTAATATTAAACATCGTTTCTTTTTATACAGTTTAAAATCACGAATAATATTACCATGTGTGAAAAAGAATGTTTTGGCTCTTAATATGGTCCATATTCCTCTGAGTGAGTATTGATATAAAAGGTGTTTCCTATTTATTTTGGTAAGTAGTGAGTTATATATATTCTTATCAGAACAACACCAAAAAATTTTAAATTGTTTGTTGTAGTATTTTAAGAAACTTAAAAATAGATATTTTGAATTATCGTAGAAGGATCCACCACCTCTTGTTGTGAAAATAAGAATTTTTTTATTTTTAGGGATAAGAATATCAGGTAATAAAAATATCTTTCCCAATATACTTTTAAATAAATTGTTTAAGATATTCATAAAACTTTTTTGCTTTTTTCAAATCTCTTTCTGTATCTATTTCTATCCAACAATTTTTATCCACAGTTGTTGTTTTTATGAAATGCTTTTTATTTGTAAGATGGTTTAGCAATTCGTGCCAGTAAGTTGTTATATATTTGGGATTATTTATAAGATATTCAATGCTTTCCTTAATTATTTTTCTGTTTTTATCTCCTTTAATCACTACAATGCCAAGAGAAACACCATTAGCGTCAATATCAGTCATATCTTTATGTACTTTTATCAAAAAACCTTTTCTATCAATTTTCACCTTCATCTCATCTTTCATATATTTTTCCTTTTCGCTTATAAATAATTGTATTACATTCTTTTTACGAGATATTTTTTTAAAAATCTCTGGAGAAAAAAGAGTATCCCCATTTATAATAACAAAATCGTCATCTATGAAAAGAAAAGCCAGCCATAATGAAATAAGAGGGCCAAAGATTTCATAAAAGGGATTGTAAATTACCTTCACATTTTTCAATTTCTTCTTTCTAATTAATTGCTGGATATCTTCTTTTTTGTATCCTGCAACGACAATAATTTCAGAAAATATTTTGTTCCTAATAGCTGTTTTTATCAGTATTTCAAGTAGCGTAAATTTCTCTATCTTAACTAAAATTTTGGGTATCTTCTCTGTAATTTTGTTTAGTCTTTTACCCCTACCTGCTCCGAGAATTATAAGTTTCATAATTTATATATTATAACAATTTCTAAATAATTTGAAATTCCTACTTGTATTGTAAAACTAAAATATCCTTTTTAATTTTTATTTATGTTAATGTTCCCTTCGGTTTTAATTAATCAGGGAGAGGACGATGAAAAATAGAACTGTCCCTTTTCCAGCAGTTCCTTTAGCACAGGAGCAAAATATATATGGTATCTTAAGGGAGCATCTTTTTTCTTCAGGGTTTTCAACAGGCTCCTTTTCTCTCTAATTCTGTATGATTTACAAGAGTTTGACAAGTTGTTCCCTTCTTTACCCTCTCCAAAGAAGTGAGGAGAGGGTTAGGGTGAGGGGATTCCCTCTCCCCGCTTGAGTGGGGAGAGGGTTAGGGTGAGGGGATTCCCTCGCCCCTGTCAGAGGGGAGAGGGTAGGGTGAGGGGAGAGTTAGGGTATTTTTGAACAAAAGATTAGAGGAGAAGGGTTACCCATCTACCCTATCCGTACGCCTGATTGACGGAAACTGCCTGTTAATAATATAATACCTGTATGAGAAAGGTTACGCTTAAAAAGATTATTGATAAGAAAAAGTTTGATGAGATTACCAGAAGATACAGCAAGACAGGAGTTATAATTGCTGGAGACCTTATCCTTGACAGATTTATCTATGGCAGTGTATCAAGAATCTCACCTGAAGCACCTGTTCCTATTTTGCTTGTCCAAAAAGAGGAGCAGATGTTAGGAGGAGCGGGTAATGTTGCCCTGAATATAAAGACACTCGGCGGAAACCCCTTTCTTATTTCTTCTATTGGCAGAGATGTTGATGGAAAAATTCTTAAAGAAATATTAAAGGATAAATCTATAGATTCATTTTTGATAGAACAGGATAGTCCTACAACAACAAAAACAAGGGTAATAGCAAGAACTCAGCAGGTTGTAAGGATTGATAAGGAAGAGGTGAAAAAACTGAAAGATGAGGATGTCCTTAATATAAAAAAAATGCTTGATGAGAAGATACAAAATGTCTCAGGTATTATCATTTCTGATTATAGCAAGGGCTTTATAACTAAAAAACTTATAGATATCTTTCTTAAATACAAGAAGAAATATGGGAAAATACTTACAGTGGACCCAAAAGTTGAACACTTTCCCTATTATAAAAATGTTACCTGTATAACCCCAAACAGGGCAGAGGCAAGTGAAGTTGTGCATATAAAGGAACCGGAGCCATTAGATGATATCAGGAGATTAGGGGAGAAGATTAAAAGGCATATCGGCTGTGAGCACTTACTTATTACACTTGGCAAGGATGGGATGATGCTTTTTGAAAATTATGGTAAGGTGATACATATACCTACTGTAGCGAAAGAGGTTTTTGATGTTACCGGGGCAGGTGATACTGTAATTGCTGTCTTTACCCTTTCTCTTTCCGCAGGTGCTTCTGTTATTGAGGCAGCAATAATCTCCAATATAGCCGCAGGGATAACAGTTGCTAAACTTGGGACTGCCTCTACCAGTCAAAATGAGTTGAAAGAGACATTCAGAGAAGTTCTGGAAAAAGAATATGTAAATATCCTTTAATGGGAAAAATAAAAAGTTTTAGAGAGATAGAAAAGATAAGCAGACAGTTAAAGAAAAAAGGTAGAAAGATTGTATTTACAAATGGTTGTTTTGATATACTTCATAAGGGACATATACGACTTTTGAAAAAGGCAAAGTCATTGGGTGATGTTTTGATAGTTGGACTTAATACCGATAGTTCTGTAAGGCGATTGAAAGGTAAGGATAGGCCATTTTTGAAAGAGGATGACAGGGCAGAGATATTATCTGCGCTTGAAATGGTTGATTATGTAGTTCTTTTTCCGCAGGATACACCTTACAAACTTATAAAAATAATAAAGCCTGATGTGTTAGTAAAAGGCGGTGATTACAAGAAAGAAGGCGTGGTAGGAAGAGATATTGTTGAGGATTATGGTGGCAGGGTATATATATTCCCTGTAATAAAAGGGATTTCAACGACAAAAATAGTAGAAAAGGTAAAGAGATTAGAAAAATGAGGATTATACTTACAGGTGGAATGGGG
Source organism: Candidatus Omnitrophota bacterium (assembly GCA_023819225.1). Classification (GTDB taxonomy): domain Bacteria; phylum Ratteibacteria; class UBA8468; order B48-G9; family JAFGKM01; genus JAAYXZ01. The sequence goes on along the minus strand of JAMWCZ010000024.1, from coordinate 15,839 downwards.
TTTATAGGAAGTTGCCTCTTAAAGGGACTGAATGAAGATGGGTACACAAATATCTTACTTGTGGATAGTCCAACACCTGAAAAGAAGAAAAATATTATAGGCAAGAAGTTTAATGACCTTATTGAAAGAGAAAAGTTTTTATGCCTTATAGAAGGGGGAAAGATAGAACCCCCTGATATACTTATACACCTTGGTGCCTGTACATCAACAATAAACAATGACTATCAGTATATGTTTTTTAATAATTACCATTACAGTAGGACAATTGCTAAGTGGGTACTATCAGTTAATAAAAGATTTCTATATGCATCTTCTGCTGCTACCTATGGGAATGGAGAAAATGGCTTTTCTGATGAGGACGAGAATACAAAGAAGTTAAGACCACTAAATGTATATGGCTTTTCAAAACATCTTTTTGACCTGTGGCTTATTACAAATGGGCTCGTTGATGAAGTAACGGGTTTTAAGTTTTTCAATGTGTATGGACCAAATGAGTACCATAAGGATGAGATGCGCAGTGTTGTTGCTAAGGCATATGATGAGATTAAAAAGATAGGTAAGAAAAAACTTTTTAAGTCATACAGGGATGATATAGAAGACGGGGAACAGAAGAGGGACTTTATCTATGTGGAGGATGTGGTGGATGTGATAATGTTTTTTGTGGAACATCCTGAAAAAAAAGGAATATATAATGTAGGGACAGGGAAGGCACGCAGTTTTAATGACCTTGTAAAGGCAGTATTCAATTATCTGAAATTACCAATTTCAATAGAGTATGTAGATATGCCCCGTACGATAGACAAGAATAAATACCAGTATTTTACACAGGCAGATATAAGGAAATTGAAGAAAGCCGGTTTTACAAAAAAATTCACAGAACTTGAAGAAGGGATAAACAAATATCTTGTCTATCTGGAAGGGAAACTGTATATTTAAGAATTGCGGAACTGCAGAAAGCAAGGTAAAATGGGGATAAATAAAGATTCAAAAATGAAAAAGAAACTGATAATCTGTGCAATTCTGTTATTATGCCTCCTGTTATCTAGCTGTATAACCTCAAAAAGCACAATTTCAAAAGAGAAGTTAAAGGAAGAGGTTGCCCAGACATCTCCCGGAGAGATATCACTTGAATTACCTGAAGAGAACATTGAAGGTGTAAAACTCCTTAAAAAAAGAAAACCGTATAATATCTTCTCTCTTTTCCGTAAAAAAGAGGATAGTATAGAAAAAGAAGAGGTTATGTCTCCTGCGAAGACACCTGCAGTGAAAGTATCTCCTCCTGAAAAAGAACCGGTTAAAATACAGCCAGAGGAAGAAAAGTCAACAGTAATAGCAAAAAAAGAAACAGTGGTTGAGAAACCATCATCTATTGAAAAGAAAGTTAAACCAGAAGAAAAATCCCCTGCTGCTTCACAATATATTCCATCTCTTGAACTTTGGAGAGGAGAATGTCTTGTATATCAGATAACCTGGAACTCTATAAGTATTGGAAAAGGGATGCTTGCTTGTGAGGATATAGAAAACAGTTATGGAGATGTTTATCATATTTTTGGTTTGACAGTTCCTGAAAGAAGTATTATGGGAGCAAAACTCAGTTTGTACAGGATGGATGCCTATCTTGATAAAAAAACACTTCAGCCATATTATTACTACCAGTACAGTAAAGGAAGTGATGAAAAAGAAGATATACTTGAAATCCGTTTTGATTGGAAAAACAAAAAGTATTATACAAAGTATAGAAAATATGATAAAGGTAGACTTTATAGCACAAAAGAAAAAACACTGGTTCTTCCAGATGTTGCATATGATAGCATATCTATATTTTATATTGTAAGGACCCTTGACCTTGATGGGACATCGTCGTTTACCATTCCAATTGCTATGAAGGAAATATGGGACCTTAACATCAAGACACTTGGGAGAAAAACAGTTAATATACCAGGCAAAGGGAAAGGGGATGTTTATGTTCTCAAGCCACAGGCGAAAAGCAATGAAGGTTTTTTCACAAAAGGGGCTATGGATTTATGGCTCACCGCTGATAACAAACGACTTCCTGTGTACCTTGAAGGTAGAGTAACACTTGGCAAGGCAAGGATGTCTCTTTTGTCAGAGAAGCGACTTCCACAGGGAACGGTGCTGAATGCAGAAACCATAACCAATATACTTAGCGAGTTTAACTGATGAAAGTCCTATCCATAGAAACCACATCTGATGTAGGAAGTGTAGCATTCCTTGAAGATAATAATGTCTATTCAGAATATATCTTCAGGACACCAGATATTGCCAGCAAATTAATTTCATCTATAGATATTATTCTTGAAGATAACAGATGTAAACCGGAAGACCTGAAACTTATTGTGGTTTCTTATGGTCCAGGTCTCTGGACAGGTATAAGATTAGGGATGGGAGTGGCAAAAGGGATTGCAGCAGGAAATAAAGCAAAGATATTCTGCATCGGGGCAATGGATAGTATATTTTTCGGAATTAAGGAGTTTAAAATACCTGCAATTTGCATTATCAATGCATACAGGGGACAGGTTTATCTTGCATATTTTAATGGAAAGTTTGTTTATAAGAAAAACTATCCTATCAGGATAGTTGAACTTGGTGAATTATACAGTATATGCAGCAAAAAGGAGATAATACTTACAGGGACAGGTGTATCTATTATACCAGATAAAATTAGAAAATTGAAAAATGTTATAGTGCCTGATAGACAATTTTTGTATCCCTCTGCTGGTATGAATGGGCTTTTATCTCTGGAAAAAATTCACAGGGGTATACCATCTGCTCCACTGAAACCATTTTATGGAAGATAAAAAGGGATTGATAAAGATATCTTTTTTAATTCCGAGTTCAGAGATAGGTGGAACCGAAAGGATGCTTCTTCTGATGATAGAGAATCTACCTGCTGATATATTTTCTCCACCTGTTGTTTTTACAATAAAGGGCTACGGAAGGTTTATAGATGAGTTGAGAGCCAGGGGTATCAGAGTATATACATTTAATCTGAAATCCAGACCGCTTGATTTCATAAAACTTTTATACTATATCAAAAGAGAGTCACCGGATATTCTTCATTCATTTCTTTTTTATGGAAATCTTATAGGGAGGGTGATAGGTAAAATTTTGAAAATTCCTGTTGTAATATCTTCCCAGCGAAGCACAGACCTATGGAGGAAAAGATACCACTGGATAATAGACCGCCTTACTGCTAAATGGGCAGACATAATTATTTCAAATTCTTTTAAAGGAAAAGATGTACTTATAGATAAAGGAGGAATTTCTTCTTCAAAAGTTATTGTAATTCCCAATGGTATTAAAATATCTGAGCCTGACAGAAAGATTACAAAAGAAGAATTGGGTATATCTCCTTCTGAATATATTGTTGGAAATGTAGGTAATCTTCGTGAAGCGAAGGGACATATATATATTATTTCAGCAGCAACTATTATTTTGAAGGATTTTCCTAATACAAGGTTCATAATAGTTGGAGAAGGGGAACTTAAAAGATTTCTTATAAAAGAGGCAGAAAGATTGGGTGTCTTAGATAGATTTATTTTTACTGGTTTTTTAAATAGCCCTTCCAGCATAATATCATTATTTGATGTATTTGTTTTTCCTTCACTCTGGGAAGGATGTCCTGTTGGTCTTCTTGAAGCAATGATGCTGGGTAAGAGTTGTGTTGCATTTCCGGTAGGGGATATACCTTACATTATTGAAGATGGTGTAAGTGGTATATTAGTAGAGTATAAATCGTCTGAAAAACTTGCGTCAGCAGTAGTTTCTCTCCTGAAAGATAAAAAACTGAGGGAAGATATTGGGATTGCAGCAAATAAAAGAGTGTTGGAATATTTTTCTCTTGAGGTTATGATGGAAAGGTATATCTCTACCTACCTTGGACTAATGCAGAATTTGAGATACATATGTAAGAGATATAGATGAAAAAATTTGCACCCTCACCCTGACCCTCTCCCCAAAGTGGAGAGGGAGAAGAGAGTGGGATAAAAGGGTGAGGGGAAATTTTTCTCACCTTCTGATGAGGTGAAAAATTAAATGAAAAAGTATTACCTATGCACCCTATCCGCGCGACTTATTGATTCTAAAAGAAAGAAGAGGTAAAATTAATATTTCAGGGGGTTTTTTAGAAAAATGGTAAAAAAGGATAAAAGGAAGAATAAAACGGTTGAATGGTTTAAGTCCCTTATATGGGCAATAGCAATTGCTCTATTTATAAGGGTTTTTCTGATAGGAAACTTTAAGATCCCATCAACTTCTATGGTGCCAACACTTAAAGTTGGAGACCGCCTTCTTTCTAATAATATAATATATAAGATTCGTCTACCGAAGAGAGGCGAGGTTGTAATTTTTAAGTATCCAGAAGACCCTAAAAGGGATTTTGTTAAAAGGATGATAGGACTTCCTGGTGAAAAGGTTATGATAAAGGGCGGAAGAATATTTATCAATGGGGTACCTGTTGAAGAAGAAATAATTTACAAAAGATACTATTACAGTGAAGGTTATTATGGAAATGGAGAGGAGGTGGAAGTTCCTCCCGACAGTTATTATGTTTTAGGAGATAACAGTATAAATAGCAGGGATAGCAGATACTGGGGTTTTGTCCCTAAGAAAAATCTCGTGGGTAAGGCACTATTTACTTACTGGCCACCGTGGAGGATGGGATTTATACATTAACAACAGGGATTAATACAAAAGGAGTGGAGATGTATGAAGGAAAAACAGGTTAAAGAAAAGGTTGTAATAAAAATAGATGATCTTAACAACCTGAAAGAGAGGGCAAAGAAGGCCAAAGAAATGGAAAAGCAAATGAAAAAGATGGAAGAAGAGAAATCTCTACTTAAAGATAAATACATAAGGACATTAGCCGATTTTGATAACTATAAGAAGAGGGTGGAGAAGGAAAAACAGGATATATTTAAGTTCGGGACAGAAAACCTTGTGTTACAACTACTTCCTTTTGATGACATATTTGAAAGCGTATTGAAACAAATGGACAATAATCCTTCACCTGAGACAATACATAAGGGTGTGGAGATGTTAAAGCGTGAATTTACTAAGTTTCTTGAAGGCATTGGAGTTAAAAAGATAGATACAAAAGGGACACCTTTCAACCCTGAAATTCATGAGGCATCTGAGACAGTAGAAACAGAAGAGTATAAAGAAGGGGAGGTTATAGAAGAAATAAGAAGCGGATATTCTTTTCATAACAGGGTTATAAGGCCCGCCCTGGTAAAGGTTGCTAAAAAGCCTGAATGTAAAACGTCTATAGACAGCGATGAAAATTCTTGCTCCAGCAAAGGTTAATCTTTTTCTTGAAGTTGGCTGTTTAGAAAACAGGTTGCACAATATTGTTTCTCTTGTAGATATAGTAGGCCTCTATGATACCATTGAGATAGAAGAAGCAGCCAGGGCAGAGGTGAAATTTCTTTCAGAATGGCAAATTCCTGATGAAAATACAGTTACAAAGGCACTATCTCTTTTTAGGAAGACATTCTTCAATATTAAGAAAAATGTAAGGGTTACCATCAGTAAGAAAATCCCTCCCGGCAGTGGTCTTGGAGGTGGGAGTTCCAATGCGGCTGCTGTTTTACTCTCTCTTGCCAGTTTATGGAATGTCAAAACAACTGAAGAACAACTTATCAAGATAGCATCAGTTATAGGAAGTGATGTTCCTTTATTTATTAAAGGTAAAAGATGCATAATTGAAGGAACAGGAGATAAAATACGTTATGAAGGCATCCCTTCTGTTCCTCTTGTATATTATCTTTTAGTGCCATCTTTTGCTGTATCTACAGGGTCTGTCTATAAAGAAATGGATATACTTGGAGAGAAAGGGGACTTGACAGAAGGTATGCGCAAGATTAAAATTCTTAATGGATATATTATGAAAAAAGATATTTCAGGAATAGAAGTAAGCATATTTAATCGGCTTGAAAGACCTTATTTTAATTTATGGAAAAAAGGAAAGGAGGTGAGAAGAAGAGTAGAAAAAGAAACAGGAAAAAGGTTTTTTGTATCAGGAAGCGGAGGAACTTTATTTTCTGTCTTTTTGGATAGAGCGGAGGCAGAAAAAAAGACACGTTTCCTTAAAATTGAAGGATGGAAGGGATATGTTGTTGAGAGTATAAAAACTTCTTAGAAAAGGAGGGTATAATGCAAATCACTGAGACAAGGATATCACTTGTAAATAGACCAAACAGTAGATTGAGAGCATATGCTTCTGTAACATTTGACGATGTATTTGTTGTAAGGGACATCAGGATTATTGAGGGCAAAAAGGGGCTTTTTGTGGCTATGCCAAGCAAGAAAATGCAGAGAAATTGTCCTCAATGTGGATTTAAAAATGCTGTCACGAATAGATTCTGTGGTTCCTGCGGGACAAAACTCAATCCAGTTGAAAAGAAGGAAGAGATGAGGACAGCTCCATCTCAACAACACAGAGACCTCGCACATCCTATAAAGACAGAATTCAGGGACTATATACAGGAAAAGGTTATTGAGGAGTACAAAAAGAAAGAAACAACCGAGAAGAAATAATAAGTATAAAGGATAGATTGGAAAGCATCAGAAGGCAGATTAAAAAATCTTCAAATGTGTTAAAAGAAAGAGAAATCTGCCGTCTTTCTTATTATTAATGAATACCTATAAATATACCGCCTTTGATAAAAAAGGAAGAAAGGTTACAGGGAAAATTACTGGAGAGGATATAAAGAAAGTCAGAAAAACTCTAAAAGAGAAAGGCATCTATGTAATAGAGGTTAAAGAAGATATCCCACCCACTTTATACTTCAGAACAGGAATAAGAGAGGAAGATATTATTATAGCAATGCGTGAACTGGCAACCTTTGTAAGTTCAAAACTTCCCCTTGATGACTGCCTTACAGGTGTAATATCCCAGATAAGACAGGTAAGATTGAAAAAGGTTTTTCAGGAAATACAGAAGAAGATAAGGGAAGGAAAAAGTTTTTCAGATGCCCTCAGGGATTTTCCTGCTATTTTTCCTGAAATGATTGTTTCTATGGTGCGTGCTGGAGAAGAAACAGGAACACTTGATAAAATCCTTGTCAGAATATCTGACTTTCTTGAAAGAAGGCATAAATTCAGAAATCGTATTATGAGTATAATGAGTTATCCGTTATTTATGCTTGTTATATCCATTGTTGTCTTTATTTTTCTGCTCTCTTTTGTAACCCCTACAATAACCAGAATGTTTACCCAGATAAATATGACTCTTCCATTGCCAACACTTATCCTCATAAAAATCAGCCATTTTTTCAAAACGGGATGGATTTATGTTGTAGCGATTATATTTTTAATATGGGGAGGGATAAAAAAACTATTTGCATCAGAGAAGGGTGAAGAAGTGAAGGATTTTATAAGATTTCGTATCCCTGTTTTGAATAATATCCTCCTGAAAAGAGAGATAATTCTTTTTTCCACAACCACTGCTACCCTCATAGACGGTGGTGTAGATATAATAGAATCATTTCAGATTGCCGGACAGGTATTATCCAGCCGGTTGTTAAGAAAGGATATAGATGATATTATTGAGTTGCTCTCAAAAGGAAGTTCACTTTCAGCATCTTTCAGAAATAGCAGGTATTTCCCAGCCCTTGTTACACAACTTGTAAGTGCAGGAGAGAAAAGTAGTTCTTTAGCAGAGATGTTTAACAGGATAGGGGAGATTTATGAGGAAGAGGTGGCACAGAGTTCTGTGCGACTGGCTAATTTTATTGAGCCGATGATGATACTTCTTATGGGTATTGTCGTAGGAGTTATTGTTCTGGCGATACTTCTTCCTATCTTCCAGATAAGTCAGTCCATAAGATAGTGAGAAAGAAAAGGAGATAAAAATGGAAAAGCAGATTTTAAAAAGAGGGTTTACTTTTATAGAATTAATGGCGGTTATTGTCATACTCGGTATCCTTGCGATGATAGTAATGCCAAGGTTTTTTGGAAGGATTGATGAGGCACGAATTACAGCAACACAGATCCAGATAAAGAATTTAGAACAGGCACTACGGCTTTTCTATATGGATAATGGATTTTATCCGGAAACAGAACAGGGACTTAAGGCACTTATTGAAAAACCCACAGTTGGAAGGGTGCCATCAAAATGGAAGGAAGGCGGATATCTTGAAAAAAATGTTCTTCCAAAAGATGCATGGGGAAATGATTTTATCTATCTATGTCCTGGAAGGCAGAGTGAGGATTTTGAAATTATTTCTTTAGGGAGAGATGGAAGAGAAGGGGGCGAAGGTCCTGATGCGGATATATCAAGTTCCAAAATTTAGGTATGGATATACTTTCATAGAACTTCTTGTGGTTATTATCATTATAGGGCTTTTTTTTTATCTTGTTTTTCCTACTATTAAAAATATCATTCCTGAAGAAGGGAATGAGAAAATATCCGGATTTGTAGATATTATAGAAAAATCGTCAAGAAGTGCAATAGAGCAGAAAGAGAAGATTATCTTAATTGTAGACCTTGATACTAATTCCTACGCTGTTATGCCAGAAAAGGATATGGAGAGAGAAGGTGATGAAGACGGAGAAGAAGCCCCCCTTTTTTTTACTAATTCACCGTTTATCTTTATTAAAGCAAAGAACTCTTCAACAGAGGTATCCACAGGTTTGATAACATTTCTTTTTTTCCCTGACGGCTCAAAGGAATTCGGGCTGATTTTTGTTAAAGATATGGAGGATATTTATACAATTTTCCTTAATCCATATACTATATCCCCTGAGGTAATAAAGGGAGAAGTAAAACTTGAAGAAGATTAAATTTTTTAAGGCCGGTTTAACGCTTCTTGAGGTTATGATTGCCCTTGCTATATTTGCGATAGCAGGTATAGCAGGTCTCCAGTCCTGCCTTGTTTCAACAAGGTATATCCAGATAGTAAATGATGAAAAGAATCTTGTTCTCTTATCCAGGATAAAACTTGAAGAGTTGAAAACAGATATTACAGATATAGAAAGAGAGAAAAACGGGACATTTCCGACACCTTTTGAAGGTTACCAATGGGAGATTGGATTGACTGATATTACTATTACAGATACAGAATATGGGGTTACCTTTAGACCTTATAAACTCACAATAAAGACACAAAGTAGTGAATATTCAACCCTTATCGGTTTTTTAAAATTAGACAGAGAGAACGAGAAAAAATGACAGATAAGATAAAAAATGGTTTTACACTTATTGAGATATTGATTGCCACAGTTCTGGTATTTTTATTATTCGCTGTAATGTATGGGACATTTTTTTCTGTCAGTAATACTACGGAGAGAATTCAGAGCAGGATGAAGACATCAGAGGTGATGTTCAGGTTTTTAAATAAATTCAGCAGAGAAGTTAAATGTATGATACGTGAAGAAAAAAATGATATAGTTTTTGATAGTAAAACAATCTCTTTTATTACAATGACAGAAAAGTTGCCATATCCTGTAAGAATTACATATACAGTTAAGAAAACATCGGAGAATTTTGAAAAACTTTTACGAAAACAGGAAGACCTACTTAGCAATTACTCTTTTTCATTTTCTGTTATAGATGACTGTGATAGCATAAATTTCCTGTTCTATTCAGACGGGGTGTGGCGGGATTATATAGATAAACCAGAAAAGGTAATTGCAATCGGGCTGGAGATATACAGGGAAGCAGAGAAGTTGTTTTTCCCTGTAAGGATATACGGGGAAGTGAAAGATGAAGAGAAGAAATAAGGGAGTTGTTATTATATTTGTTCTGATATTTACCACAGCAATATCTTTAATGGCTATATTTTTAAGTGTTCGTGCAAAACAGTATCTTTCTTTATTTTCAGGTATAAAGAGAGACAGCCAAATTGAAAATATAGCAGAGATGGCAGTTGAAATGGGGAAAATTCTTCTTGATATTTGGCAAAAAAAGCACATAATTTCAGAAGAGCCCGGCTATATAAACAGACAGTATGAAGTAGATGGAATGAGGATAGAAATAGTTATAGAAGATGAGAATGGGAAGATAAATCCTAATAAGATTTTTGGTTCTGAGAAAGGAGAGGTTCATACACATCTTCTTGAGACATACAAAAGATTCTTTTCTGTGATGGGCTATCCAGAAAATCTCTCGGATGCATTACTGGACTGGATAGATGAGGATGATATTCCAAGGATGGCAGGAGCAGAGGCAACCTTTTACAAAACTTCTGGTTTTTCCTATACACCTGCCAATGGCCCCATTTATAATCCGGTAGAGATGCTTCTTGTTATGGGTTTTACAAAAGATATAGTTTTCGGCGATGATAAGAAAAAAGGGCTGATAAATTTTATTACTTCTTTTTCAGATGGTAAAATTAATGTAAATACCTGTCAGCCAGAGGTATTGAGTGCATTAGGTTTTTCAGTAGCAGACATTGAAAAGATAACAGCAGAAAGGGCAAGGAGGCCGATTGAAGAGAAGTTTTTACTTGGAGTAAACAAGGAGGCATATCTGAAAAATCGTGATGTTATTGTATTCAAAAGTGGTTATTTTACGATTTCTGGTCGTGTTATAGATGAAGATGGTACCCAAAAAGAAGTAAAGGTATGTGTAAAAAGGACAGATAAGGTAATAGAAACCATAAGGATGGATATAAGATGAGGATATGTAGTTTTTATCTGCAGGGTGAAAAGGTTATATACAGGCTCACAGGAACTAAAGTAGAGGAAGGAGATATAAATAGCGGTGAAGTTGAATCATTCCTTGATAAAAATCGTCCTGATATGCTTAATATCATTATATCAAAGCCACAGATTATCTTCAGACGGATAGAATTTCCCTTTACAAATAGAAAAAAGATACATATGATTATTCCATCTGAGTTAGAAGAGACGCTTCCTGAAAGCATTGATAAATTAGATTTCTCTTTTGATTTTTTCTCTCTGTACAGAAATAAAACAATTGTCAATGTATATGCAATTCCATCTGAATTGTGTAATTTCTGGAGTAGTCAGGCAAAGAAATACAGGGCAAAGTTATATTTCTTTGCAGATACACTTTTGTTCTACCAGTTTTTAACACAGTCAATAGATAAAGAAAACTATATAGCCATTTATAGAGAAGGAGAATATCTCTTACTTAACATAATAGAAAATAAAACTCTTACAGGTTCGTACTCCTGGGAACTTACACAATCCACAGAGGCAGAGAATATCGCTCTAATTAAAGAAATTCTAGAAAAGAAAAACTTTCCTTTATTTATATGCGCATCACAGGAGATAGGTAGAGAACTTGGGATAAGTGGAGAAAAGGTTCAGTATATAAGTTTACCAACAGGTATGGAAAAAAGATACTTGTTCCACCATCTTTCTTCTTTAAGGGTGTTTAGAAGACCTTTTCTTCCCCTTAAACTCTCCAGCAGTAAAAAAATTTCTGTTTTCGGCATTGCATTATTATTTGGTTTTCTTATTATATCTTTTCTTCTATTTTCCCCTTATTTAAAAGTTATTGATAAGCAAAAAAAACTCACTCGCATTGAGGAAGATATGAGACAGATATTTGCCTCAGCATTTCCTGATGTTAAAAATATAGTAAATCCTTTGATACAGGCAAGGGAGAAAATAACGAAAATAGAAAATACAGATATAAAAACTGGTGTCTCTTCTGTTTTGGAAATTATGGCAGAAATAACGCTTCTTTTCCCTGAAAATATAGATGTAAAGGTTGACTTATTAAGAATTGCAGGTGATACCCTTACACTATCAGGAACTACTGACTCATTAAAAACACTTGAAAAGATAAAAAGCGGTATAGAAAAATCAGATAGATTTACCATTATAGATATAGGAACTATATCTTTTGATTCAAAAAACAGGGCAAATTTCAGCATAACTTTAAAGGTAAACTGATATTATGGATAGAAAGAAAATAGTTGCTGTTGTTATTTTTCTAACATTGCTTGAATTCAAATTTGTTTATATTCCTATGAAAAAAAGGATTACCTCTCTTGACAAACTTATTGTTGCTAAAAATGAAGACAAGGAGATACTTTTAAAACTCTGTGAAGAATACAGAGAAAAAGGAATTAAGGGAGAATCACTGAAAGTCACCAGAAAAGAATTTTCTTTGCTTTCTTATATAGGCAACCTGATAGAGAAGAGGAATCTTGAAAGAAATATTACAGGGCTTCAACCACTGAGGACGGATAAAAAAGGAAACCTATCAGTTGAAAGAGTTCGTATAGGACTGAAAGGAATAACACTTCAACAACTTTACGGATTTCTTTATGATATTGAAAAGGCACAGGATGGTATATATATCTCTGATTTCAGGATGCAGAAGGAGAAAGATACACCATATCTTTTAGATATAGAGATGGAACTTTTTGTTGCAAAATAAGAAATTTAAAATTTATTATTACAATGGTAGATATATATCTCATAGACGGAAGCGCACTTATCTATCGTTCATATTACGCGATAAGGGACTTAAGAACATCTACAGGAAAGCCCACAAATGCGATTTATGGTTTTATCTCAAGCATTCTGAAAGTCATCAGAGATAAAAAACCTGAATATATGTGTATTTTCTATGACCTGAAGACCCCTACAATTAGGCATATCTCTTTTGCTGATTATAAAGCACAGAGGAAACCGATGCCTGAAGAACTTATTGAACAAATTCCTACTATAAAAGAGGTCGTTGGATTTCTTGGAGTTAAACAGATAGAGAAAGAAGGGTATGAGGCAGATGACCTTATCGCAACATTATCAGAGAAATTCAGTAAGGAAAGGCACAGGGTATTTATAATCACAGGGGACAAGGATATGAAGCAACTTCTTAAAGAAGGAGTAATAATTGTTCATCCTGATGGAGTTAAAACCTGTACCTTTGAGGATTTTCAAAAGGAATACGGAATGAACCCATCTTTTGTGCCTGATATTATAGGACTGGCAGGAGATGTATCAGATAATATCCCCGGTGTCTATGGCATAGGAGAGAAGACCGCCTTAAAACTTCTGCAGGTATATGGAACATTAGAAAATCTCTACGAAAACATTGAGAAAGTAGAGCCGGAAAGGATAAGAAAACTTTTGATGGAAAACAGAGAAAATGCGTTTTTGAGTAAAGAACTAGCAATATTGAAAAAAGATGCAGAAATAGATATGAGATTAGAAAATATCAGGGTTTCTTCTCCTAATGTTGAAAAGCTTCTTCAAGTTTTTGAAGAATTGGAGTTCAAAAAACTTGCTGCTCAGATAGAGGAGATATATCCGTCTTTCCGTCTGTCAGGGCTAAACGAGGAAATGCTTTTCCTTTCAACAGGAGAGTCCCTTTCTGTTCAGGATATTACAAAAGCCCCCGTTCGTTTTAGAGAAATTCTTGAAGACATAGGTATAAAGAAATATGGGTTCAACCTTAAAGATATTATAGTAGAAGTAGAAAAAAAAGGGATATCTTTTGAAAGTCCTACATTTGATATTACAGTTGCCAGACATCTTACAGGAAAAGTATTAAGTGAAAACAATATCAATTTATTGATATCTAAGTATAACATACTTTTTAAAGAATTCGGGATGGAAGACCTTTTTTATCAAGTGGAGATGCCACTTACAAAGACACTTGCATGGATGGAGATAAATGGGATAAAGACGGACAGAGATATTCTTGAACAAATTAATGAAGAGATAAACAAAGAATTTAAAATTATGGAAGATAGGATATATCAAACAGCAGGAGAGGTATTTAACATCAATTCATCCCAGCAACTTGCATCAATACTATTTGAAAAACTTAAATTGCCTGTTCAGAGGAAGACAAAAACAGGACTATCAACAGATACCGGTGTATTGAAAGAATTATCCGCCCTCCATCCACTTCCTGGGCTGATTCTTGATTACAGAGGACTTTACAAATTGAAGTCAACATATATTGAAGGGTTAGTTCCTTTTATAGAACCATCTACAGGAAGGATTTATCCAAAATTCAGTCAGACATCAACATCTACAGGAAGGTTAAGTTGCAATAATCCCAATCTTCAAAATCTTCCTATCAGGACTGAAAAGGGAAGTAAAATAAGAAAGGCATTCTGCTGTGAAAAGGGCAATTTCCTTTATTCGTTTGATTATAACCAGATAGAACTTAGAATCCTTGCACATTTTTCAGAAGATACCTATCTTGTAGATGCATTCAAAAATAACAGAGATATACATACAGAGACCGCAAATATACTTTTTTCAGGAGATTCACTCTTCTCATTACCTTCTGAAATGTCTAATAATAAGGAATTAAGGAGAATTGCAAAAACAATAAACTTCGGGATCATCTATGGTATGAGTGCCTATGGACTTTCTCAGGAATTGGGTATTTCTGTATCTGATGCGGATAACTTCATAAAAGAGTATTTTTCTAAATTCAAAGGTGTTAAAGATTATATTGATAATATCCTCTCTGCTGTTGAAAGAGATGGGTTTGTCACAACAATCCTTAATCGCAGGCGGTATATTTCAGAGATAAGGAGTACAAATAAAAACCAGAAGGAATTTGCTAAAAGAGCAGCAATAAATATGCCTATACAGGGTTCTGCTGCTGATTTAATAAAAATTGCTATGAACAGGATTTACGAGTTTTTCAGAAAGGAACATCTTAAAAGTATGATGGTGTTGCAAATACATGATGAACTTTTATTTGAGGTATTTCCAAATGAAGAAGCAGTGGTTAAGAATAATGTTAAAGAGATTATGGAAGATGTGATGAAACTCAATGTTCCCCTTAGGGTTGATGTGAAAAAAGGTTACAATTATCTGGAAATGGAGGGAACATAATTAAAAACAAGGAGATTTAATGACACCGCGAGAACTCTGGCAGAATATTATGTGGTATAAAGGGCATGACAGGATGCCTGTTATACACTGGGCAGAATGGGAGGAGACCCGTGAGAGGTGGATTAAGGAAGGATTACCTGAAGATGTGGATGAACGGGAGTATTTTAGTGCAGTTGCTCACTGGACATTCGTTAGCATAAAAATCAATCTTTTCCCACCTTTTGAAGAGACAATCCTGGAAGAAACAGAGGAATACAAGATATTTCGGGCATCGGATGGGGTTGTACAGAAGCAATGGAAAAAAGCAAGTAGTATACCTCATTATATAGATTATACGTTAAAAACAGGCAGGGACTGGGAAGAATATAAAAAGAGGTTGCAGCCAGACACAAGGCGTATACCCATTGATTTACAAAGAAAAATAGAACAGGCAGAGTCCTCTCAATTGCCAATAGCCATAGAGACAGTTTCTCTTATGGGTTGGATAAGAAACTGGATGGGTGTTGAGAATATGAGCTATTTTATGTATGATGAATCAGAAGTTTTTGCAGATATGATTGAGACATTGAGTAATCTTTCCTGCTGGGCGATTGACCAGATTATACCTAAGATGAAGACAAAACCGGATATGGGATTTGGATGGGAGGATATTTGTAGTAAAAGCGGTCCTTTTGTTAGCCCTTCCCTTTTTAGAAAGTATGTTGCCCCTGGTTATTTAAAGATTCGGAATAAACTTGAGGAATATGGCGTAAAAATTCTTGGAGTTGATAGCGATGGAGATGTAAATGCTCTTCTTAAACCATGGCTTGATTCTGGAGTGAATTTAATATTTCCTCTGGAAATAGGAACTTGGAATGCAGACCCTGTAGAGGTACGAAGAAAATATGGAAGAGAATTACGTATAATAGGTGGATTTAATAAACTTGCCCTTGAAAAAGGGAAAGAAGAAATAGACGCAGAGATAGAAAGAAGGATGCCTATAATGAAAGAAGGTGGTTTTATTCTTATGCCTGACCATCTTATTACTCCAGGTG
>JAMWCZ010000114.1 GCA_023819225.1 Candidatus Omnitrophota bacterium | reverse complement strand
TAAAGTAAGCATCTCTCTTACTTCATCAGGATGCTGTGCAATAAAGATGAGTTCCTCATCTGTAAGAGGCAACTGGTTTTCTACATTTGCATATCTTGCCAGTTCAAGAATCTTACGTGCCTCTATATCATCCTTAAATTTTATTGCTAACTTGCCATATACATTTCTCAAGCCCTTTATTCCACTATATTCACCCATTAATATCATCCTTCCTGTTTCCACAACCTCTGGCCCTCCTCTTCCCAACTCTTCAAAGTCATATAACTCATAGTTCCTGCTATCCTTTAATGCACCATCAACATGGATACCGGACGCATGGGCAAAAGCATTCTTACCAACGCCTACCTGGTTTATAGGAATTGGGATACCAAAGGCATAGGAAGCATAGTGGCAAATCTTCCATGCCATCTTAAGGTTAATATTCTCATCCATCTTATATTTTCCGGAAAAACCATCGGCATATTTTATAGCAAGGATAGTGGAAACAAGGTCTGCATTACCTGCCCGCTCACCCATACCATTTACCGTGGTGTTAATATATGCATCCACACCTCCATCAATAGCTGCTTTTGCACCTGCAACAGAACAGGCAACTGCCATACCAAGGTCATTATGACAGTGCATTTCTACAGGAATTTTAACCTCTTTTGCAATTTTATAGATCTTCTCATATATGGTAAACGGAGAGTCAAAACCTAATGTATCACAGTACCTTATCCTGTCAGCGCCGTTTTCTTTAGCAGTCGCAGCAAATGTAATCAGGTTTTTGATAGTTGTTCGGGATGCATCCTCTGCATTTACCCCTACGGATTTTATTCCCTTTTTTCTGGCGAGTTTCAGGGCATCTACCATAGATGACAGGACATCCTTAAACTTCATCTTCCCAAGGAACTTACCAACTATCATCTGTTCAGAGGTGGATATTGAGATATTGATATGTTCAATTCCTGGAACATTTCTAAATGCTAACTCAACATCCTCGGGTATTGCCCGCATCCAGCCAGAAAGTCGTATCGGATATAAAACCTTCTTTTTTGCAAGTTTCATATTGGCATTAAGATAATTCACCTCATGAGATGTGGTGGGGAAACCTGCTTCACTCTGGAATATACCCATACTGTTTAGATAATAATTTATCATCGTCTTCTGCAGTTTGGAAAGTCCTAAGTGTGCTGTCTGCACTCCATCCCTGTTTGTCACATCAATAATCCTTATTTTATTCATCTTGATTCTCCTTAAATTATTACAATTCTATCTGCTGAGGATTCTGTGCCTGATGAGGATGTTGGCTGCCTCTGTATACTTTAAGTTTTTTAATCATCCTTTCTCCCAACTTTGTCTTAGGAAGCATCCCTCTGACAGCAAGCATAATAACCGTTTCAGGTCTTCTGTTCATCAGGGAACGAAGTGTCTCCTTTTTCAACCCACCTAAATATCCACTATGTCTATAGTATATCTTTTCATCTAATTTTCTTCCCGTAACTTTTACCTTTTCAGCGTTTATAACTACAACGAAATCACCTGTATCAACATTAGGGGTCCATATGGATTTATTCTTCCCCATAAGAATTTTCGCAACTTCACTTGCAAGCCGTCCTAATGTCCTATCCGTTGCATCAATAAGATACCATTTTTTCTCAATATCCTGTTTTTTTGCTATTGCTGTTCTTGTCATTTTTGCCTCCATAAAAATATTTAATGGCTTATTATACCACTTTATCCATTTGCAGGTCAAAGCCACGTACCCGGTATAAGAATAAACTATTTGAGAAAATAAGATTATTTTTATATTTTATCCTGTGTCATCAGTAAGCAAGGAGTTTTTCAGAGTTTTTATAAAGGATATTCCTGCAGTCACCTTCTGATATGGATGAACCTAAAAGAGCCCCGATATAATAATGTTGGTTGAACTAGGGAAAATCAGTACCCAAAAGGATTCTTTAAGACCCTGCCTCTTCTACAAACCTTTCTAATATTCCTCTTTCATCAAGCACAGCACAGAGTTCAAGATATACATTTTCATATCTCTTTACAAACTCAATCGCCTTCTCCCTGTCCCCATAGATTGAATGTCCTAAAAGCAGTTTAATCTTTCCATATTTTTTCAGTACCTTTTCTATCTCTGTTGCATCATCATAAGCACTTCCACCCCATGTATGGGACAAAACCATAATTCCATTGCTCTCAGCATACTCAAAAACACCTCTGTATCTTTCTCCTGAAAGAGGATATCTATGATAGTCAGGAAGAAGTTTAAAACCGACATAGACATCTCTATAATATCTGTCAAATGTTTCAATATCCGCCTTCATTACTTCAGGATAGTTAGGATTTATTGCACAGTATGCCCTGAATTTATCCTAATATTTTTTCACTGCTTCAGTACTTATCTTGTTTCCTTCCTTCGGATTTAAGAGCGCATAATGGTGGGAAAAAACAACAAGATTCACCCCTGCAAGAACCATCCTCTTTGCCATAATATCGGGAGACGAATAAGGCATATGACTCCCGTAGAATGGTCCCATATGGCAATGTATATCAATTACAGGACAGTCATTAACCTTGCCTGAATTTAAAAATTTATTCCACAAACTACTCATATTTTAAATCCTTGATAACTCTTTCAATATTTCTATATGCAATATTTCTCTTCTCCTGTTCTTCTATCTCTGAATGCACAAGTTGTAGTATGCTTGCTTCCATATATCTTTCAGGATAGCCACTGCCAAACACAACCCTTTCTCCACCGAACCTTTTTACTCTCTCTTCAAGTGAACCCTCATTAAGCAAACTGGATTCAAGATAAACATTGGGAACTTTTCAAGAAGTGGCCATGTATATCTGTCAGTATTCCAGATACTTAAATTACATAAGATACAGACGAGTTTCGGAAAATCAACTAAAAGAGGATAGATTTCATTCCATGCGACTGAAACACCACTCATAACATCAAGAAGTACAGGGAATTGTCTATCTTCAATCTCTGAAAGAAAATTACCTAATGTTATTCTATTTAATAAGTAGTTGTGTTTTTTAGGGAAGAAATTAAACCCTATAATTTTCTTTTTTTAGTCCTTTAAAATTAAACTTTTCTCATCTGTCTGGAAGGGTAAAACCGTTAACACCCCGTAGAGTTCTTACCTATCTGAAATCTCCTTTATAAGTGTTCCATTCCCTACTTCAGGATGTCCATCCCTCTGAAGTATATGATAAACCACTGCTTTTTTTATTACAGTGCTTCCATTTTCTGGATAAGTTGCTCTATAGAAATAGAAATATTGTATCTGTCATCTATCCGCTTACCTATATATACATTCACATCAAAAAATTCAAGGTTCATATCTCTTCTCTCTTTTTAAAAAATAACTCTGCACTGGAATGGAAATAAGAAAGGTATCTCTTAAGGACAGGGTTGGTGAAGTCATCAACAAAGGGCTGTCCAAATTTATTCATCTCTGTTCCACATACAACAGGCATTTTCATTTTCTGGCATACTGTTATGAACTCGTCTAATTTTCTAATTTTCAGTTTCTGTTCTTCCTTATCCTTAACATTATA
>JAMWCZ010000113.1 GCA_023819225.1 Candidatus Omnitrophota bacterium | reverse complement strand
AGATATATGTCCGGTAAGGGTATTCCGTATCTCCCAGAATTTTAACAGGATGGGCTATCACTATATTGAACCAGAAGGAGAAGGTAAAAACAATTGCACGGGTTGTCAGAGATGTGTTATGATATGCCCCGATGTTGCCATAGAGATTTTAAAAACCAACAAACAAGGAGGAGAGGATGAAGATAGGAGTAATTCCTGATTGTTTCAGAATACCTATAAAAGAAGGGATTAAAAAGGCAGCGGAGTTGAAGTTAGATGGTATCCAGCCATATGCTACACATGGAGAACTTGACCCCAAAAACCTTTCAAAGACAGGAAGGGATGAACTGAAAACATTGGTAGAACGGTTGGGACTTACTATATCCGCGCTTGTAGGGGACTTTGGAGGCCATGGATTTACAGACCCAGCAACACTTGACTGGCGGGTAGAAAGGACGAAAGAGGTTATAGACCTTGCTGTGGACCTTGAAGTAAATGTTGTAACAACACACATAGGAGTTGTCCCTGAAGATGAAAATGCCAGAGAATGGAAGGCAATGGTTCAGTCACTCCCTGAGGTAGGAACATATGCATATAATAGAGGTGTATACCTTGCAACAGAAACAGGTCCTGAGGCATCTTCTCTTCTCAAAAAACTCCTGGATACGATTGGAAACCCAGGACTTAAGGTGAACTATGACCCTGCAAATTTAGTAATGGTTGCAGGAGATGACCCTGTGAAAGGGGTTTATACATTGAAGGACTATATCGTCCACACACATGCAAAGGATGGGATTAAACTACCTGATGAGAATGGACAGAAAAGATGGAAGGAGATGCCATTAGGAGAAGGGAATGTGAACTTTCCAGAGTATCTGAAGGCGATGAAGGAGATTGGATATAACGGATTCTTCACTATTGAAAGGGAAGTAGGAGAAAACCCTGAGGCAGATATAATAAAGGCAAGGAATTTTTTAAGAGAACTTGAGAAAAAGATAGGGATATAAGAAAGGAGAAGAAAAATGGGAAAACTTATAGTTGGGGTACAGATGTATACCTTAAGGGATTATTGTAAGACAGTGGATGATACAGCAGAGACATTGAAAAAGGTAAGAAAGATTGGTTATAAGGTGGTTCAGGTATCAGGTATGGCAGAGCCAAAGGATGTAAAAGAGATGAAAAAACTTCTTGATGACAGTGGACTCTATACCTGTTCCACACATACCGGATATGAAAGGATAGTAAAGGAGACAGAGGCGGTTATAGAAGAGCACAAGATATTGGGATGTGAGGCAATTATATGCCCGGGGCTACCATTAGAACTGCATAATAAAGAGGGATATCTTAAAGTAGCGGAGGAATTTGGTAAGGTGATGGAAAAGATAAAGCAAAGTGGTCTTACTCTTGGTTATCACAACCACGGGATAGAACTTCAGAACTATGATGGCAATACAGGTCTTGAGATACTTCTGGACAACTGTGATGGTTTAGAAGCAGAGATAGATACCTACTGGATACAGTATGGTGGCGGAGACCCTGCATACTGGATAGAAAAATTTTCAGGCAGGTGCAGCCAACTACACTTCAAGGATATGGGAATGATAAACAATAAACAGGTAATGCCCCCTATTGGAGAGGGAAATCTTAACTGGGAAAGGATAATAAAAAAAGCAAAAAAGGCAGATGCAAAGTACTGCCTTGTTGAGATGGATACACCAACAATAGATGCCTTTGAATCATTGGAGAGAAGTTTAGAGTTTCTTACCTCAATGGGACTTAAGGTGTAAAATCAAGGGTTTTGATAAAGTGCACCATCAACTGGCTGGAATAAATAAAATTCAGGGTTTATACCAAATGTTTTTTTATAAAGGGAGGTAAGTTCTGAGATAAATTGAGAGATTATATTTTCTTCAAGTAAAACAAGGGCGCAACCCCCCATACCTGCACCTGTAAGACGCGCACCCTTTACACCTTCAATATTCTTTCCAAAACCCACAATAAAATCAAGTTCTTCACAACTCACTTCATAGAGATCCTTCAAACTTTTATGGGACTGATACATAAGTTGCCCAAACCCATTAAAGTCATTTTTTTCAAGGCAACTTACTGCATCAAGAACTCTTTTGTTCTCTTCTACTATATGTAACGCTCTCTTATATGTTTCTTCTGAAAGTTTATCTTTATAAAGGGTAATATCATCAAGGTCTGTCAGAAACTCAATATCTCTGTATTGCCTTATAGCCATTACTGCCTCTTTTACAGATGCAACACGGCTATTGTATACAGAGGAGGATAAACTTCTCTCTTTTTTTGTATCAACAAGTAGGAATTTTAACCCATTCATAAGTAAAGGAGCATATTTATATTCAAGTGTCTTGCAGTTTATAAGAAGTGCATTGTCTTTCTTTGAAAGGTATATGGAAAACTGGTCCATTATTCCGCAGGAAACCCCTACAAACTCATTCTCTGCGCGTCTGGCAAGTTTTATCAGTTCAAGGGGTTCAATCTCTATCCCCGTAATTTTTTGAAACAAGACGGCTATTGATATCTCTACTGCTGCTGAGGAACTGAGCCCGCTTCCTACAGGAATATTGCCACCAATTGCTATTTCCATACCAGAAATCTCATACCCAATCTTCTTATACTCTTCTAAAACTCCAAGTATGTAGTTTGCCCATTTATATTTTTTCTGGTAGATAATATGTTCTGTATCTGTCTCAAAGTACTGGTTGTAATTGAAAGAGAAAAGTTTTATTTTATTGTCTTTTCTTTTTCTTCCGCAACTGAATATAAATCTGTCTACTCCTACTGGCAATACATAACCACCTTGATAGTCAATATGTTCCCCTATAAGGTTTGCACGACCAGGTGTAGTAATGGTAATAAACGGTTCTCTCCCAAATTTCTCTGTAAATGCCTTCTGTATCTTCTCCTTCATAATAAAAAATTATAACATTTAACGTAAATATTTACTAAGCCCCGTTTTATATTTAATTTACAATCTTTTATTCTTTCCTGTCAAGTTAGCGCACAGATAGGGTAGACAGGTATCACTTTTTCATTTAATTTTTTGTTCAAGAGTCCTCACACCTTAAACCCTCTCTTTGCCCCTCACCCTATCCCTCTCCCCTGAGGGGAGAGGGTATGGGCGAAGGGCTTCTTTTTTTATCCCCTCGCCCCATTTGTGGGGAGAGGGTTAGGGTGAGGGGGAGAGGGCAGGGTGAGGGGTTCCTCTCT
Organism: Candidatus Omnitrophota bacterium; assembly: GCA_023819225.1. Taxonomy (GTDB): domain Bacteria; phylum Ratteibacteria; class UBA8468; order B48-G9; family JAFGKM01; genus JAAYXZ01. Next base: position 393 of record JAMWCZ010000113.1, on the reverse strand, counting down.
TTCCCCTCGCCCCGCTTGAGTGGGGAGAGGGTATGGGTGAAGGGTCTCCTCTCTTTCTCCTCGCCCCGCGTAGTGGGGAGAGGGTATGGGCGAAGGGCTTCTTTTTTTATCCCCTCGCCCCATTTGTGGGGAGAGGGTTAGGGTGAGGGGGAGAGGGCAGGGTGAGGGGAATTGCGGGGAGAGGGGTACTGGTGTAACGAGTAAGGAGCACCGCATAGCACAGAGGGCGAGATGGTATTGCCAATGCGACGAGTAAGGAGCATTGCTTGGCAAGGGCAGTGAGTCGGTGAACTGCCCCCCGTTGACCGAAGCCCGTAAGGGCAAGAAGGGTGAGGGGGAGAAGTTACAGGTGAGAGAAAGAAGAGATTCTTTTCTTTTTTAAAAAATTGGTAT
>JAMWCZ010000112.1 GCA_023819225.1 Candidatus Omnitrophota bacterium | reverse complement strand
GTTATGGGAAGACACAGGACTTCCCTGGACACCAACATCTCCACATATACCTGAGCAAGATACTCCCTTTTTTTATCCTGTTACAGGTATACTCGGAGAATTAGGAATAGTTAATATAGGTGTGGGATATACACTTCCATTCAAGTTAGTGGGTGCACCCTGGATTAATGCAGAAAGGATAACAGAATACCTGAATAAGAAAAAACTTACAGGGGTCTACTTCCAACCGTTTCACTTTACCCCCTTTTACGGATTATACAAAGGAGAGGTTTGTAATGGATTTAGAATTATCATCACAGATAAAAAGAGTTATAAGCCAGTAGAAATCTGCTATTATATAATAGAAGCACTCCTTGAATTATATCCTGAAAACTTTAACTTTTCTCTGGCTAACCCTTCAAATATAAAGATGTTTGATAATGTCAACGGAAGTGATATAATACGGAAACAGTTTCAAAACAGGATAAAGGCAGAAGAGATTGTTAAGGCATATCATTCAGATTTAAAAGTATTCCTGGAAAAAAGGAGGAAATATCTTTTATATGACTAAAACAGGGGGGGAAGATGAAAAGAAAGATGGTTTTTGCGGTCTCAGTATTGTTTGTCTGTATATCAATTACAGGATTTGCACAGGAGATGAAAAGGAAGGATGTAAGTTTGACTGTATATAACCAGAACTTTGCACTTGTAAGGGATGTCCGAAGTATAGGCCTGAAAGAAGGACTTAATGAGGTGAGATTTTTTGATATAGCGGCAAGGATAGAGCCGGCAAGTGTTCACTTTAAGTCCATTACGGCACCGGATAAATGTGGAATACTTGAGCAGAATTTTGAGTATGACCTTGTAAGTGCAGATAAACTTCTATTAAAGTATATTGATAATGTTATAAGTGTAATATCACAGGATGATGTGAAATATACAGGATATCTTGCCAGTTATGATGGGAACCAGATTGTTCTTGCCGAAGATAAGGAGAAAGGACCTATCTTTATGATAAATAGAGGCAACATCAGAGACATTGAGTTCCCACAACTACCAGAAGGGTTGATAACAAAGCCAACACTTGTATGGTCCCTTCTTAATAACAAACCAGGGGCTCATGATGTTGAGTTAAGTTATATCACAGGTGGAATAAACTGGGTCGCCGACTATGTTGCTGCTGTGTCAGAAGATGAAAAAAGTATCTCACTTACTGGCTGGGTTACTATAGACAACAGAAGCGGGACTGAATATAAAAATGCATCCTTAAAACTTATTGCAGGTGATGTTTTCAGGGTACAGAAGAGAGATATTGCCCCAAGGACTATGGAGATGAAAGCATTAGGGGCTGCCGTACCTGAACAGTTTGAGGAAAGGCAACTTTTTGAATACCACCTTTATGAACTTCAGAGAAAGACAACACTGAAAAACAATCAGACAAAACAGATAAGTTTGCTGACCGCACCTAAGGTATCTGTAAATAAGGTTTTTACTTATAGTGGTGCATTATACAACTGGTATTATTATGACAACTGGCAGGGAATTCAGTGTAACAGAAAGGTAGGTGTGAACTTAGAATTCAAAAATAGCAAAGAAAATGGGTTGGGTATACCACTTCCAAAGGGTACAATAAAGGTCTACAAGGCAGATATAGATAAGTCATTACAGTTTATAGGAGAAAACCAGATAGACCACACACCAAAAGATGAAAAAATTTCTCTTTATTTAGGTAATGCCTTTGATATTGTAGGTGAGAGGAAGGTTACAGACCATAAGAAATTAGCGGTAAACCTCTACAGGGACTCTTACGAGATTACTTTAAGAAACCATAAGAAAGAGCTGGTGTTAATAAAGGTAATAGAGAGGCAGTGGGGCGATTGGAAGGTTATCCAGGCAAGCCATGAGTACAAAAAGGAAAATGCCACAACTCTTGTATTTGAGGTAAATGTTCCTGCAAATGGAGAAACAAAGATAACCTATACAGCCGAATATAAGTTCTAAATTTTTATGGTAGACCAAGTGGATACCTTCCATATTTTCTTGCTACCTCTATCATATACAGAAGGTTTTTTGAAGGGACATTGTAGTGTATAGAATTGGAAGAGGTAAGGATTAATCCACCCCCTCTACCAGCGTCCCTGATGCACTCAATAACTTCTTTTTCAATATCTTCTTTCGTTCCTGAAACAAGTGTTCTTGCACAGTCCACATTCCCTACAAGAACAACCCTGTGTCCGTATCTTTCTCTCAGTTCTTTAAGTTTTATACCTGCAGATGCATCTATCTCTGCAAATCCATCAAACCCTATTTCATTAAACCACATATCCCAGTAAGGTCTTGTATTTCCATCACTTCTGAAAAAATATGGTAGTCCTGCATTGTGAGAGACATCTAAAATTTTTTTATACCTTGGGAGGAGAAATTTTCTGAATATGGAAGGGTTATAGACAGGACCTTTACCTGTTGCCAGGTCTCCTCCACCAAGGATAAAGTCAGCACCATGTTTTACCGCCTCTTTAATAAATACTATTGCAGATTCTGTCTGGTATTCAAGATAGGCATCAATCCATTCCGGGTATAGCAATGCTGCTTCAAGATAGATGGGCTTCATAGGTATGGCTATTCCTGTAGAAAATGCGATTGCCTTTTCCTTCCCCACTTTTTCTACTATTCTGTCCCATCCGTCAAAGACACTCTTATCTTTAAATGTAATTGGTTCACTAAGATGTTTTTCTATTGCCTTTATCTCCCTTTCAAGTGCAGAAAAACCTTCTTTTTCCAGTGATGACTCAACAAGAAAAAATTCTCCTGATTCAGGAGAAAACTTATATATGGAATAGCCGCCTGTCTCTTTGTCTTCATATCCGTAGAGGTTTTCACCAATTTTAACAGGAAGGTCTTCCTTACAAAAATTTTTTGAAGGGACTGTGCCTACCCTGATGAAGTCAAGGTCAAGTTTTTTATGTAATTCTACTGTATCCTCCACATATCTTTCAACCAATAATTCTCTCTCCCCCCTGTAAAGTAATTCTATCGTATCCCTTGAAAACTCACCACCACCTGTATATGCATATCTACCAAGTATCTCTGAAGCAACCCTTGAAACAATAAGTTGGTCTCCCACAGGAACCATATCCGGCTCTGTATGTTTTATTGCCAGTAAAACTCTCTCCTTCCCTGTCATTCCACTTCCCTTTCCTCTGTTTTTTATATTTCCACTGTTAAATTCTCAAAGTGCGATTTATAAACCATATCACTGAGAAGCGCTGCTTTCTCAACTATGTCCCAGGAAGTATAAGGTTGTTTTTTCTCTTTTATACACATTACGAGGTATTCTGCAGGGCTACCAACATTAATTCTTAATCCCCCTATTTCCCTTCTTTCTTTTTCTCCTTTAAACTGGACATATGAACTATCAGAAAGAGAAATACATATTACATTATTCCTGTCATCCCATATAAATAGTGCCTCTCTCCATAATGGGTCATAACCCAGGACTCCAAAGTTTCCTATTGCTCCTTCTTTTAAATTTAACTATAAAGGATGTATTTATATCAACCTGTACTTCACGGAAATCAATAAATGCAGACACTTTTTCCGGATTGAGTGCTGTAAGGAAAAACAATGAAGCAACAAAATGGCTTCCTGA